>CAZNLF010000181.1:0-6394 GCA_964573595.1 uncultured Acidimicrobiaceae bacterium
ACCATCGCCAGCATGACCCCGACGTAGAGGGAAATCGCGGGGAGACGCCCTGGGAGGGGTGCCGTCGCGAAGTCGACGAGGAGACAGGCCTGGTGGTGACCGCGGGGCGCCTGGTGTGCGTCGACTTTCTGCGGCCCAAGCCCGAACGACCGGGCGGTCTGCGGTTCCTCTTCGACTGCGGCGCGATCGGGGACGACGAGCGTCGGGGCATCACCCTGCAGGCCGAGGAGATCAGCGACTTCCGCTGGGTGACCGCAGCCGACGCGGACCGGCTGTTGAGCGGCCCGGTGGGCCGACGGGTGCGTCGGGGGCTGACCGCCGTCTCGACCGTCTACCTCGAGGACGGTCGTCCGGTGCCGGCCGTCCCCAGCTGACCAGCGGCCCTAGGGTCCCGGGTCGGCATTCGAGGCGGTCATGGCCTCGACCAGACGGGTCAGGCGACGTTGGCCTGCGTCGGCGACGCGGGTACAGGCGAACCAGGGCTCGGTGGGTACCACCTCGTCCACGGGGAACAGCTCGACCACGGCGCCCCGTTCTCGTGCCTCGGCACACACGAAGTCCGGGAGCAGGCTCACGCCCAGGCCCTGGGCCACGGCGGCGGCGACGACCCGGAGGTCGGGGGCCACCAGCCGGAGCTCCCCGCCGAAGGTCCGGCCCAGCGCCGACACCCAGAACCGTCTGGTGAGCGGCAGCTCCGCGCTGTAGGCCACCCAGGGTTGGCCGACCAGCCACGAGCCCAGGTCGGCAAGCGAGTCGAACGGCTCGGTCGGCGTCATGGCGGGTGGAGCCACCAGCACGAAACGCCTCCAGCCGATGAGGGCAGAGGTCAGGGAACGGCGTCCCGGGGTCGAGCTGGTCACCGCCAGATCGAGCTCGCCCTGGTCGACGAGGCGGACCAGCTCGTCGTCCGGCCCGAACCTCGCCGTCAGTCCGGGGCTGTCCGGCCCGAGCAGGTGGACGAGTGCGTGGGCGAAGAACTCCGCCGACGACCCGAAGCGGACCGGTGGGTCCGGCCCCACGAGGGATCCACCGTCCAGGCCGGCCAGGACCGGCTCCAACCGATCGAGCGAGTCGGCCACCTGGGCATGGAGCTCGCGTCCCCGCCGGGTCGGCTCGACGCCGGCCGGCGTCCGCGTGAAGAGCGGTAGTCCGACCCGGCGTTCCAACGCCGCCAGTTGCTGGCTGGCCGCGGGCTGCGACAGGCCGCGCCGGGCCGCCCCGGCACTGACCGAACCGGTCCGGTAGATGGCCAGAAAGGTGCGCAGCCAGTCGGGCGAAGCCATTCGCTCAGCTTATAACGATCTTTCGGAATTCTGTCTTGCCTATGGTCCCGCCGGCTTCCATGCTGGGTCTATGACCGACGTCCCCTACACCCATGGCCACCACGAGAGCGTGCTGCGCTCCCACCGTTGGCGCACCGCGGAGAACTCCGCCGCCTACCTGCTTCCCCATCTGCGGCGGTCGATGGCGCTGCTCGACGTCGGGTGCGGGCCCGGCACCATCACCCGTGACCTGGCCGCCAGGGTGGCGCCGGGCCGGGTGGTGGGTATCGACGCCTCCGAGTCGGTGATCGCCGAGGCAGCCTCCACGTCGGGCGGGTCGGCCGCCCCTCCGGTCACCTTCGAGGTGGGTGACGTCTTCGCTCTCCGTTTCGACGACGCCACCTTCGATGTCGTCCACGCCCACCAGGTGCTCCAGCACCTGGGGGATCCGACGGCCGCCCTCACCGAGATGCGGCGGGTCTGTCGGCCGGGGGGACTGGTGGCCGTGCGCGACGCCGACTACCCGACCTTCCGGTTCTTTCCCGACCAACCGGAGATCGCCCGGGCGATCGAGGCCTACGGGGCGCTGACCCGGGTCAACGGGGCCAACTGGGACGGCGGGCGCCGGCTCCTGCACTGGGCCCAGTCGGTCGGCTTCGCGGCGATCGCCCCGTCAGCGTCCGTCTGGTGCTTCGCCACCCCGGACGAGCGCCAATGGTGGGGCGACCTGTGGGCCGAACGGTTCACCCACTCTTCGTTGGCCGAGCAACTGGTCGGCCACGGCATCGCGTCCGAAGGGGACCTGGCGGTGTTCGCCCGGGCCTGGCACCAGTGGGCGGCATCGCCCGACGGATGGTTTGCGGTCATCCACGGCGAGATCCTCGCCACCGTGTGACGCGACCCGGCGTGTCAGCGGTCGGCCGCGACCAGTGCTTCGAGGAAGCGATCGGGCGCCTCGACCATCGGGTAGTGCCCGACGCCGCCCAGGAGGTGGCACCGGATGTCGGTGCGGCCGGCGCACAGGACCTCGGTCATCGCCGGGACGGCGATCGGATCGTCCTCGCCCCACACCACGGTGAGCGGCGACGGATGCCGTTCGATGGCCCCGGTGAACCGCTGCTCGTCGGACCGGCGCTCCTCGACGTAACGGATGAGACGGGGCAGGAGGAGCTGCCCGTCGAGATGGGCGATCATCTCCCACTGGGCGGCCAGCTCCTCGTCGTCCACGACGGCGGCGGGACCGAAGGTGTCGGCGACGCCGGCCATGACGACGGACCTGTCGAGCGGGGCATCGGGGGCCAGGCGCTCGTCGGGCAGCGCCAGGAGGGCCTGCTGGCCCCGGCTGAGCCGGGCCAGCCGCTGGTAGATGCTGCCGTTGGTCATCGTGCGGTCGGTCACCTCGACTGCCCAGGACCCGTCGAGCTCCCGCGCCAGGAGCTCGCCTCCGAGGGTGTCGCCGACATCGTGGGTGAGGAGCCCCAGGCGGTCGATCCCGAGGGTCTCCAGGTAGGCCACGGCGATGTCGGCCTGGAGCGGGAACGAGTAGTGGCGGTCGGGCTTGTCCGACAGGCCGTAGCCCAGCATGTCGAAGAGGAGGACCCGCCGGTGGCCGGCCAGCCGGTCGACGACGAGGTGGAAGTCGAACGAGGAGGTGGGGAAGCCGTGGAGGACGAGCAGTGGTGGATACAGCTCGGCGCCGGCGCAGGCCACGTCCACCGTGAAGATGCCCTGCCCGCACAGTGTCCGGTGGAGGCCGCGGGACTGCCATGCCTCGGCCAGGGTGGTCATGCCGGTCCGCTCACCCGGTGAGCCTCTCGCTGAAGAAGTCGAGCACCTGGTCGAGGGCGGCGCGGGTCGGGGTGCCGGGCCGGTCGTCGAGATCCTCGGTGAGTACCGAGTGTGCCATCTTCTTGTGGCCGTGGGGATTGCCCGCCGACGAGTCGATCTCCACGCCCACGAACCGGTCCCCCAGCAGCTGACGGAGGTGCTCGAACCGCTCGGGGGGGCTGGCCTTGTCACCGGTGAACCGGAGCCCGAGCACGCGGCAACCGGCCGCCGCCCGCTCCTGGACGCGCGCCAGGTCCTCCTCGGAGAGGCCCACGTCGCGGCGGCGCGACTTGGAGACGGGGAAGGGGAGCGACGGCTGGCTCAGCACCGGGGCGACGACCACGTCGTCGACCATCATGCCGAGCGCGAACCCCCCGGTGAAGCACATCCCGACGGCGCCGACCCCCGGCCCGCCGCACCGCTGGTGCTCACTGCGGGCCAAGGCCCGGAGCCACCCGATGATCGGGCTCGTCCGCCCGGTGGCGAGCACGGTGAACTCCTTGGCGATGCACGCCTTGGCCAACGAGGTGGCGACGTAGCCCGTGGAGGGGGCGCGGCCGTCGTCGCCGAACACGTGGGGCAGTACCGCGGTCAGGCCACGGGAGGCGACCGATCGGCCGAACTCCGCCACGTGGGGGGTGATCCCGGGCATCTCACTGATCACGATGACGGCCGGTCCCGAGCCGATCCGGTAGATGGCGCGGTCGGCCCCCTCGTCGGTGAAGGTCGACCGTTCGAAGTCGGCGAGCGTGTCGGTCATGCGACGACGCTAGTGCCCTGACCGCCCGCCGTTCATGTCCGGGTCAGGCGAGGGTGAGGGTGACCACCACCGGCCGGTGGTCGGATCCCGACCGGTCGGCCACCCTGGCGTCGACCACCGACAACGGCGGCGTGATCAACACGTGATCGAGCTGGCTGTGGGGACGATGGGACGGCCAGGTCCGCCCGGTGACGGCCCGACGCCAGGCCGGGAAGAACGAGTTGACCGGCGGTCCCCACATGTTCATGTCCCCGGCCAGGACGGCGGCATGGTCGGGGTGGGGCAACCGGGCGCTGAGGAGCTTGTACTGGGCACGGGAGCCGTGGGTGATGTGGGACATGTGGGTGCCGAACACGGTGACCTGGCGGCCGCCCAGCACGGTGGTGCAGCTGATGACCGCCCGCCGCGCCGGGTCCCGGCGGAGCTGATCGAGGTGGATCACGCTCACGTCGGTGACCGGGACCTTCGACAGCAGGGCGATGCCCCACTCTCCGCGGACGAATGATCGGCGGGTCGACCCCTCCTTCGGGATCCAGTGCTCGCCGTCGAGCCGGAGCGCCTTGCGCAGCTGGCTCGGCCAGGGCGACCAGCGGGCCGACGAGGTGGGTGGCGGATCGAAGAGCCTGACCCTCGCCAGTTCGACCTCGGCGACCACCTCGTAGCCGAGCTCGGCGGCGACCCGCTGAGCGGTGCTCGGGCGGCCGTCCACCGGGGCGAGCGACTCCTGCATGACCAGGATGTCGGCGTCGAGGGAACGGCATTCGCCGACCAGGTCGTAGGGGCGCCCCCAGCCGTCGACCCCCATGTGGACGTTGAACGTCGCCAAGCGGAGGGTCGGACGCCCACCGCCGGCGTCGGGTCCACCCGAGGTCTCCGGGCCGTCGGCCGCGTGAGTGCCCGCAGCACTGCGAGGGTCGGGACCGGTCCGGGTCGTCATCGCGGTCAGGCCCGTCCCAGGGTCAGGCCGACGTCGACCAGCTCGTCCCGGAAGTCCGGATGGGCGATGTCGGCCAGTGCCGCCGCCCGCTCGCGCACGGTGAGCCCGGACAGGTCGGCCGCCCCGTGCTCGGTGATCACCACCCCGGTGTGGTGACGTGGGGTCGAGACCACCGAGCCCTCGGGGAGCAACGGGACGATGCGCGACCGGGTCACACCACCGATCACCGCCGTGGAGCGGAGGCAGATGAGGGAATGGTCGTCGATCCGCGTTTCGGCGGCGGACACGAAGTCCTCGTGCCCGCCGACCCCGGAGATCTGCTTGCCGTCGATGCTGTCGGCCACCACCTGCCCGTAGAGGTCGACGCTCAGTGCCCCGTTGATCGAGATGAAGGAGTGGTTGCGGGCGATCACCGAGGGATCGTTGACCACCCCCACCGGCACGAAGGCAACCTGCTCGTTCCCGTCCAACCAGCGGTAGAGGTCGGAGGACCCCAGGGCGAACGTCGTGATGGAGACGCCGTTGAACAGGGTCTTCGAGTCGTTGGTGACCTTGCCGGCGAGATGGAGCCGCATGAGCCCATCCGTGAACATCTCGCTGTGCACGCCGTACGAGCCGCCGGCCCCGGCGGCCAGCTGGGATGCGACCATGTCGGGCACGGTCCCGATCCCGATCTGGAGGGTGGCGCCGTCGGCGATGAACGAGCGGGCCCGGTCGGCGATCGCCTCGTCGATCGCGTCCGGCTGGCCCGGGGCCAGTGCGTAGGGTGTGCCGTCCGCCTCCACCACCACGTCGACCAGGTCGAGGTCGATGGTGTTGGTGAACTCCGGAGGGAGTGAGCAGGTCCGAGGGAGGTTGGGGTTGACCTCGATGATCAGCAGGCGGTCGGGGTCGCGGCCGGCCATCATCAGCTCCTCGTAGGTCGCCCCCAGGTGGAGGGAGAGGTTGACCGTGCCGTCCGGCCCGGGGGGCGCGGCCTGGGCGGTCATGACCCTCGGGGCGTATCGGCGCAGGATCGGGGCGAACTGGCGGAACCCTCCGGGCACGAGCTCGATGTCGGCGCCCTCGGCGAGCATGATCCGCTCGGCCGGCCCGAAGAAGCCCGACCGGTACGACACGTTCGGGTGGGTCATGACGTCGTAGTAGCCGAGGAGCAGGGCCCCGCCGAAGGTCAGGTCCTCCCAGTCGTCGCGACGGCCGAGCGCGGTGAGGAAGGCGTCGGGGTTGGCCGGCCCCAGTCCGAACCCGATGGTGTCCCGGGGGTGGATGACCGCGGCGGCCTCGTCCGGCGTGCAGAAGGCGGGTGGCATGGGCCACAGTGTTGCATCGCCGCCAGGACGGCCCCCACCCGGGACGTGGACGGCGCCGTCGGGCGCGGCCCCGGTGGCATGGGAACATGGGGCCGATGAAGATCGACACGATGCTCTCGGGACTGGCGTCGGCCCCCGAGCACGCCCGTCGCCTCGAGGAGCTCGGTGTCGACGGGGCCTTCACCTTCGAAGGCCCCCACGATGTGTTCACGCCCCTGATCCTCGCCGCCGGGGCCACCACCACCCTCGAGCTGGCCACCAACGTCGCCATCGCCTTTCCGCGCAACCCCGTGCAGCT
>CAZNLF010000182.1:0-6385 GCA_964573595.1 uncultured Acidimicrobiaceae bacterium
ACGCCCTGCGCGGCTTCTACGACGGGCACACCAAGTACGCCCGCTACTACGGCGTGGGCGGCGGCAAGCCGTCGACGGGGTTGTGGGGTCGGTCGCCGGGGCACAAGCTCTTCGACGTGGACTGCACCTTCGACGACAACGACCACGAGTGGTACGACCACGACACCGATCCCCACGAGCTGGTCAACCTGGCCAACGACCGCTCGCGGCGGTCGACGCTGCAGGACAACTACGAGCGCCTGCGCTCCTTCGAGCGGGAGTCCTTCGTCAGCTTCGGGTAGGTTCGGTCCCGTCGCCGGTGTCATCCCCGCTCGAGCAGGCCTCCGGCCAGGGCCGCGACCAGTCCCCGACAGCCGGCCTCGACCAGGTCGAGACAGCGTTCGAAGTCGGCGTCGTCGCCGTAGTAGGGATCGGGCACGTCGACCGCTCCCCCCGCCCGCGGGTCGAACCGGCGCAGCATGACCAGGTGGTCGTCGAAACGGTCGTCGCCCGACCTCCCCCGGCCGAGGCTCACCAGGGTCTGCTGGTGGCCGCGGTCCATGCACACCACGAGATCGGCCGTCTGGAACCACCCGGTGTCGAACTTCTGGGCCCGGTGGCCGTCGTCCACGTAGCCCCTCCGCTCGAGGGCGGCCCGGGCCCTGTCGTCCATGGGCTCTCCCACGTGCCACCCGCCGGTGCCGGCGCTCCACACGGTCAGCCGCCGGGCGAGGTCGGACCCGTCCGGCATCGTTTCCCGGCCGGCCAGCGTGCGGAGCACGACGTCGGCCATGGGCGAGCGACAGATGTTGCCGGTACAGACGAAGCAGATCCCGAACCGTCGGTGGCCGTCGGGCAGGGGGGTTGGCGACACCCGGACATTCTGTACCCCGGCGTGGCCGGGGCCGGCACCGCTCGGCGTCATCGAGGTTGCACCGCGGTGCCGTCGCGCCGGTACGCTGCCCACGGATGCACCGGTGCCGGAGCCGAAGGAGGGCCAGAGGACCAGATGAGCGACCAACAGCCGCCACAGCAGATGGGCCACGGGGTCAAGCAGCGTGATCTCATCAAGATGACCCCCGACGAGGTCGACTCCTTCCTCCACGAGCGTCGCCCGATGACCATGTGCACGCTCAACCACGACGGCTCCATCCATGCGGTGGCCATGTGGTACGGGTTCCTCGGCGGATCGATCGCCATCGAGACGAAGGCCAAGGCGCAAAAGGCGGTCAACCTCGGCCGCGACCCCCGCCTCACCTGCATGTTCGAGGACGGGGACTACTACGAGGAGCTGCGGGGCGTGGAGCTGGTGGGCCGGGCCGAGATCGTCGAGGACCCCGAGCAGATGTGGGAGCTCGGGGTCAACCTGTTCGAGCGGTACTACGGGGCCTACTCCGAGGAGCTGCGGCCGATGGTCGAGACGATGCTCAACAAGCGCATCGTGGCCAAGCTCCACGTCGAGCGCACCGTGTCGTGGGACCATCGAAAGCTCGGGCTCCCCCCGACGCGCCCCACCTGACGAGTCGGCGGTGCCGGACTGCGCAGGGCGGGGCCGCGACCGCATCGCGGCGATCACACCACCGGACAAGTCACCGGACAAGTCGAACAGACGAGGCGGAACGGACAGGTGGAATTGACCAGACGGAATCGACTAACCGGAACGGAACGGAAACTGACGTGCCCCACCACCACCCGATGACCGACACCGAGATCCTCGCCTTCCTCGGTAGCGAGCCACCCCACACCGGGAAGCTGGCCACGGTGCGGGCCGACGGGCGGCCCCATGTGGCCCCCATCTGGTTCGCCCTCGACACGACGACCATCGGCGCCGACTCCCCCATCGGCGACATCGTGTTCAACACCGGTGCCGACACGCTGAAGGGGAAGGCCTTGGCACGCGACCCGCGGGTCGCCCTCTGTGTCGACGACGAGCGTCCGCCGTTCTCGTTCGTGACCATCGAGGGGACGGCGACCATCAGCGAGGACTTGGAGGAGGTGGCCCACTGGGCTACCGTGCTCGGCGGTCGCTACATGGGAGCGGCCCAGGCCGAGCAGTACGGGAGGCGCAACGGGGTGCCGGACGAGCTCGTGGTGAGGGTGCGGCCCACCCACATCGTGGCCGTGGCCGACATCGCCGCCGGATGAGGCGATCCGGGCCCGGCACCGGGGCAACGGGTACCGCGGGAACGGGCACCCCAACCGCGGGCCGATCGGCGGCCTTGGCGCGCCCGGGTCCGGACTGGTAGCACTGTCGCCGACATCGGTCGCCGACGAAGGGGGAACCGCCAGATGATCCTCGATCGATTCAAGATGCACGACAAGGTGGCGATCGTGACCGGCGCGGGCCGGGGCATCGGTGCCGCCAGTGCCATCGGGCTCGCCCAGGCCGGGGCGGACGTGCTCATCTCGGCCCGGACGGTCGACCAGCTGGGCGAGGTCGCCGCGGCGGTCGAGGGGACGGGGCGCCGGGCGGTCGTCGTCCCCGCCGACCTGAGCGATCTCGAGGCGGTCGCCGGTCTGGTCGAGCACGCCCGTGACGCATTCGGTCGACTCGATCTGGTGGTCAACAACGTGGGTGGCGCCATGCCCCGCCCGTTCATGGACACCTCGCCGGGGCGACTGGAGCAGGCCTTCCACTTCAACGTCTCCACCGCCCACGCGCTGCTCCGGCCCGCGGTCCCGCTGATGCTGGAGAGCGGCGGCGGGTCGGTCGTCAACATCTCCTCGGCCATGGGCAGGCTCGCCGGCCGCGGGTACCTCGCCTACGGGACGGCCAAGGGGGCCCTGGCCCACTACACCAGGCTGGCCGCCGCCGACCTCGCACCCCGCATCCGGGTGAACGCCATCGCCGTGGGCTCGGTGGCCACCTCCGCCCTCGACATCGTGATGCAGAGCGACGAGCTGCGCGACGCCCTGGAGGCGGGCACACCGTTGCGGCGCATCGGCCGACCCGAGGAGATCGCCGCCGCCGTCGTGTACCTGGTCTCCGAGGCGGGCGCCTACGTCACCGGAAAGATCCTCGAGGTCGACGGAGGCATCGAGTCGCCCAACCTCGACATGGGCCTCCCCGACATATGAGCCGGAGCCGGCCCGGCCCAGATGCCGCCGCCGGCTCCGCCTCCCCAGCCATTCCCACCCGTCCACCGCAGAGGAGCACCGCATGACCGAGACCTACCGAGTCGTAGCCTGGAGCACGGGAAACGTCGGCCGCCATGCCATCGCCGGCATCGATGCTCGACCCGACCTCGAGCTCGTGGGCCTCTGGGTGTCCAACCCCGACAAGGTGGGGCGCGACGCCGGCGATCTCGCCGGACTCGGTCGCGACCTCGGCGTGACGGCCACCGACGACGTCGAGACCCTGTTGGCACTGAGGCCCGACGTGGTGGTGCACACCGCCATGGCCGACCACCGGCTGATCGAGGCACTCGAGGACATGCAGCGCATCCTCCGGGCCGGGGTCAACGTGGTCTCGAGCGGGCCGGTCTTCCTCCAGTACCCCTTCGGCGTGGTCGACGACTCGATGATCCGCCCCGTGCAGGACGCAGCCGCGGAAGGAGGCGTCTCGCTCTTCGTCAACGGCATCGACCCCGGGTTCGCCAACGACGCCCTGCCGCTGGTCCTCACCGGCATCAGCGAGCGCATCGACGAGGTCAGGGTGGCCGAGGTGCTCAACTACGCCACCTACAACCAACCGATGGTCATCTTCGACATCATGGGGTTCGGGCGGCCGATCGAGGACGTGCCCATGATCCTGCAGCCCGGCGTGATGACCATGGCCTGGGGCAGCGTCGTGCGCCAGTTGGCAGCCGGGCTCGACGTCGAGCTCGACTCCGTCGAGGAGTGGTACGAGCGCCTGCCGGCCACCGAGACCTTCGAGGTCGACTCCGGGACCATCGAGAAGGGAACGGCGGCCGCGCTCCACTTCGAGCTGCGGGGGATCCGCGACGGCCGGGCGGTCATCGTGCTCGAGCACGTGACGCGCCTCCACGACGACCTGGCCCCGGAGTGGCCCCAGCCGGCCGGACACGGCTGTTACCGGGTGGCCATCAGCGGTGAACCCAACTACACCCTCGACCTCCAGCTGCTCGGGACCGACGGCGATCACAACACGGCCGGGCTGAAGGCCACGGCGATGCGGCTCGTCAACGCCATCCCGGCGGTGGTGGAGGGTCCCGCCGGCCTGCTCACCGCGCTCGATCTCCCACCCGTGTACGGGCGTGGGCTCGTGACCTGAGCGTCGTGCTGTCCGGCGGGACCGGCGGATCGGGGGCCGGCCCCGAACTGTAGGGTCCGAGGGATGGAGCCCGTGGCCGGAGCAGCACGATGAGCATGGGCGGCCACGGTATGGGTGGCGGTGGCGGGCAGTTCGGCGGGGTGATGCGCTCCATGCGGCGGGACGATTCGGTCACCCAGCAGCACGTGACCAAGGGGACCGCCAGGAGGATGGCCCAGTTCGCCCGCCCCTACCGGCGGATCCTGGCGTGGTTCCTGGTGCTGGTGGTGGTGGACGCGGTGATCGGCGTGATCAACCCGCTGCTCTTCCGCTCGATCATCGACAAGGGCATCCCCGAGCACAACAAGTCGCTGATCGTCGGGCTGGCGCTGGTGGCGGCCGTGCTGGCCATCTTCGACACCGGCCTGAACATCGGCATCAGGTGGGTGTCGGCGAAGGTCGGCGAGGGCCTCATCTTCGACATGCGATCCCAGGTGTTCGAGCACATCCAGCAGATGCCCATCGCCTTTTTCACCAGGACCCAGACCGGCGCCCTCATCAGCCGGCTCAACAACGACGTCATCGGGGCCCAGCAGGCCTTCACCGACACCCTGTCGTCCGTCGTCTCCAACGTGATCAGCGTGACCCTGGTGCTGATCGTGATGTTCCTCCTCTCGTGGCAGATCACCCTGATCAGCCTGATCATCCTGCCGGTCTTCGTCCTGCCGGCCAAGCGGATCGGGCGGCGCCTGTCGGCCATCACCCGCGAGTCCTACAACCTCAACGCCCAGATGAACAACACGATGAACGAGCGCTTCAACGTCTCGGGCGCCCTGCTGGTCAAGCTGTTCGGCCGGCCGAAGGAGGAGAGGGACGCCTTCGAGAGCAAGGCCGGTCGTGTCCGTGACATCGGCGTGACCCAGGCCATGTACGCGCGGTTCTTCATCGCCGCGCTCACCCTGACGGCGGCGCTGGCCACCGCGGTGGTCTACGGCTGGGGTGGCGTCCAGGTGGTGACCGGCGGGCTGGAGCTGGGTACGGTGGTGGCGTTGGCCGCCTACCTGACCCGCCTCTACGGGCCGCTCACCGCCTTGTCCAACGTGCAGATCGACGTGATGACCGCCCTGGTCTCCTTCGACCGGGTGTTCGAAGTGCTCGACCTCCCACCGATGATCGCCGACAGTCCTGATGCCCGACCGGTGCCGCCCGGTCCGGCCCGCATCGAGTTCGACCACGTCGACTTCCGCTACCCGAGTGCGGAGGAGGTCTCGCTGGCCTCGCTCGAGTCGGTCGCCGTCCTCGATCCCACGGTGTCGAGCCAAGTGCTGTTCGATGTCACGTTCACGGCCGAGCCGGGCCAGCTGGTCGCCCTGGTCGGACCGTCGGGGGCCGGCAAGACGACCATCAGCCAGCTCCTGCCCCGCCTGTACGACGTCCAGTCGGGAGCCATCAGGATCAACGGCCTCGACGTGCGGGAGGCCACCATGGAGTCCATCTCCTCCACCATCGGCGTGGTCACCCAGGATGCCCATCTGTTCCACGACACCATCCGGGGGAACCTGCTCTACGCCAAGCCGGACGCGACCGGTGTCGAGATCGACTCCGCGCTCGCCGGCGCCCAGATCGCCACCATGATCGACGGGCTTCCCGACGGGATCGACACGGTGGTCGGGGACCGGGGCTACCGGCTGTCCGGTGGCGAGAAGCAGCGAATCGCCATCGCCCGGATCCTCCTGAAGGCCCCCGAGGTGGTCGTGCTCGACGAGGCCACCGCCCATCTCGACTCCGAGTCCGAGGCTGCCGTACAAAAAGCGCTCGCCACCGCCCTCGAGGGTCGCACCTCGCTGGTCATCGCCCACCGGCTCTCGACCGTGCGGGAGGCCGACATCATCCTGGTGCTCGACCACGGGAGGATCGTCGAACGCGGACAGCATGATCAACTGCTGGCCGCACACGGGCAGTATGCCGAGCTCTACCGGATTCAATTCCAGCGCCAAGAGGGAGAGCGCTGAACGGGGCGACCGGGTCGACGGCCACGCCGGTTCAGCGACAGCCGGGGTCGGGTCGTCGCCGGTGGGGGTCCGTCCGAGGCTGCGACCGGACGGCTGGAGGCCCCGACACCCAGTGGAGGGCGGGGCCGGTTGGGCCGGGGGACGGCACGGCTGGTACCGGTGGCGAAGGGCGAGGGTGGAT
>CAZNLF010000183.1:0-6373 GCA_964573595.1 uncultured Acidimicrobiaceae bacterium
ACCTCACGGCTTTTCAAGAGCCGCGCATTTGTCCGCTCTGCCATCCCTCCGAGCGACAGCCAGGGTACTCGCCGAGGCGGTGGCCGAGCGGCGTCAGCGGATCCCGCCCGGAGCGACCTCCGCCGTCAATCCGTCGAGCCACGCCCCGGCCTGGCGCATGGACGACTCGACCTCCCGCCGGATGGCCGGACCGCCGGCGCCGGCCGCCGGATACGAGCCGAGGAACTTGACGCCGGCCAGTTCGGCGTGGAGGTCACGGAGGCAGTCGGCGACGACCGCGTCGGCCACGTGGCCGTCGAAGTCGATGATGAAGCAGTAGTCACCCAGCGCCTTCTTGGTCGGCCTCGACTCGAGCTTGCACAGGTTGATGTTGCGGGCGGCGAAGTGGCCGAGGATCGCGTAGAGGCTTCCGGGGTGGTCGGCACTCTGGAAGCAGGCGATGCTCGTCCGGTCGTGACCGGTGGGAGCGGGGATGCCGGTGCCGGCGACCGAGACGAAACGGGTCTGGTTGTCGGGATGGTCCTCCACGTCCTCGACCAGGATCTCGAGCCCGTAGAGCTTGGCCGCCAGACGGGGTGCGATCGCCGCGGTGGGCCGCAGCGACATGGCCGGGTCCCCTTCGCCGAGCAGCCTGGCGGCCTCGGCCGTCGAGTTGGTGGCCATGGTCTCCGCCACCGGCAGCCGGCCGGTCAGGAACCCCCGGCACTGGGCAGTCGCCATGGGGATGGACGCCACCCGCTCGACGGCGGCCAGGTCGGTGCCCGGGGGTGCCATCAGGTGGAGGTGGATGTCGAGGACCACCTCGCGCTGGATGCGCAGGTCGAAATCGAACACCAGGCTGTCGACGATGTCCCGCACCGTCCCCTCGATGGCGTTCTCGAGCGGGACGAACCCGAGGTCCTCCCGGCCCCCTCGGACGGCGTCCAGCACCTCGACGAGGGACCCGTAGGGGGTGATCCTCGCCGTTGCGTAGTCGGCCTGGCTGAGCAGGGCCTCCTCGGTGAAGGTTCCTTCGGGGCCGAGGAACCCGATGCGCGGTGGTGCGCCGGCCACCGGCTCTGAGGATGCGTCTGACGCCATACCCAGGCAGGATAGTGAACATCATGGATGAACCCGAACTGCTCCGCCTGCTCGCCGACGTCCGTGCCGGGGCGTGCACGCCCGACGAGGCGGTCCACCGTCTCCGGCGACTTCCGTTCGCCGACCTGGGGTTTGCCAAGGTCGATCACCACCGGGAGCTCCGTCAGGGACTGCCCGAGGCCGTCTACGGCCAGGGAAAGACGCCCGAACAGTGCACGGCGATCGTGGGCGAGCTCCTCGGGGAGGACGTCGGCGAGGGGGAGGACGGTGCTCCCGCCGAACGGTGGTCCGGGGCCGGTCCGGTCATCCTGACCCGCGCCGACGCCACCCAGGTCGACGCGGTCTCGGCCCGGCACCCTGGGGGTCTGCGCACGGTGACCGGCACCGCCACCGGTGCCGACCAGGTGCGGGGCGAGCTGTCCACCGTGGTGTGGCGGCCGTCACCGGCCCGCCCGGTCCGCACGCTCGTGGTCACCGCCGGCACCTCGGATCTTCCGGTGGCCCGTGAATGCGAGGCAACGCTGGTCGCCCTCGGGCTCCGGCCCTCCCTCATCCCGGACTGCGGCGTCGCCGGCGTGCACCGGCTGCTGGCCTCGGCCGACGAGCTGGCCGACGCCGACGCCATCGTCGTCGTCGCCGGCATGGAGGGCGCGCTGGCCAGTCTGGTCGGCGGTATCACCCCGGCGCCGGTGGTGGCGGTGCCCACGAGCACGGGCTACGGCGCGGCGCTGGAGGGCGTGACCGCGCTGCTGGCAATGCACGCCTCGTGCGCGGCGGGGATCGCCGTGGTGGGCATCGACAACGGCTTCGGGGCCGCCTGTGCCGTGGCCCGGATGCTGCCGTGACGGGGGTCGACGGGGGAGCCCAGCACCGAGTCCCCGTGCCCGGCACATCGAACGTCGCCTGGTTCCACTGCTTTGCCGGCATCGCCGGGGACATGGCGCTCGGCGGCCTGTTGGACGCCGGTGCCGACCTCCACGAGGTGCTGGCCCTCCTGGAGCGTCTCCCCCTACCCGGCTGGGGGCTCGAGGTCGAGCCGGTCCTGCGGGGTGGGGTCGCCGCCTCCCGGGCGGTGGTGTCCGTTGACGACAACGTGGTCGTCCGCACCCATGCCCACATCGTCGGTCTGATCGAGGAGGCCCGACTGCCCGAACGGGTGGCCCGGCGGGCACTGTCGACGTTCGCCGCGCTGGCCGACGTCGAGGGTCGCCTGCACCGCCGCCCGGCCGACCAGGTCCACTTCCACGAGGTCGGCGGGCACGACACGATCATCGACGTGGTGGGGACGGCGGCTGCGCTCGAGGTGCTCGGGATCGACGAGGTCCGGGCGAGCCCGGTGGCCACCGGGCTCGGCATGGTCAGGGCGGCGCACGGGCTGCTCCCCAATCCGGCCCCGGCAGTGGTGGCGCTGTTGGAGGGGATCCCGACCTGGGGCCGGAGCCTGGCGGTGGAGCTCACGACTCCAACCGGTGCGGCACTGCTCGCCGCACTGTCGTCGGGGTTCGGCCCACTGCCGCCGATGCGGGTCACCGGACAGGGCTTCGGCGCCGGCACGCGGGAGTTCGGCGAACTCCCCAACTGTGTCCAGGTGGTGACCGGGACGAGGGTGGACCGGCGGACCGGCCGGGAGCCTGATGCGGGCGGCGGAGGCGGCCGGTCGCATGGCGGCATCCTCGGTGACGGGGACTCGGATGCCGGCCAGCCCGTGGCACTCCTCGAGGCGAATGTCGACGACGCCACCGGCGAGCAACTGGCCCATGCCGTGGCCGTGCTCATCGAGGCGGGTGCCCACGACGCCTGGCTCTCGCCGGTGGTGATGAAGAAGGGGCGGCCGGGGACGGTCGTCCACGTCCTGTGCGACCCGTCACAGGTCCCTATGGTCCGCGACACCCTCCGCGACTCGACGGGCTCGCTCGGTGTCCGGGTCTCGCTCGGGGAGCGGTGGCCGGCGGCTCGGACGGTGGACTCGGTCTGGGTCGACGATCAGGTCATCCGGGTCAAGGTGAGTGCGGGACGGGTGAAGGCCGAGTACGAGGACGTCGCCCGGGCGGCACGGCGATCCGGTAGTCCGCTGCGCGAGGTCGCGTTCCGTGCCGAGGCGGCATGGCGCGAGCAGCGGGGCGGGCCGGCGGTGGTCGGCCTGGTCACCGGGTTCCCGGACGAGGGGGTGCCGGCCGGCTATCCGAACAGGGCCCCGGGCGCGCCCGTCGACGGTTCCGTCGATGCCGACGGGGACGAACCGGCCTGAAGACGGTCGCCCCACCCACCCGGGAGGGCGGGTGGCACCCACAAGCGGCGATCGCCGACTACCGTCTGGCCTGCCGGGTGGCAGTGCAGACCCACCGTGCCGGGCCACCGTGCCCCGACGACCCGCCGAAAGGATTCCTCATGCCCCGTGTCCGAACATGGTCGATCGCTTTCGCAGCCGTGTCGGCGCTCGCCCTGGCCGGCTGCAGCAGCTCCTCGTCGAGCACCACGTCGACGTCCACCACCGCGCCCGTGCCTACGGCCACCATCCCGACGGCCGACCGCTCACCGGCCGGCAAGGCCGGCACCCAACCGGCGATCGTCGTGCCCCCTGGCGCCGCACCGACGAAGTTGGAGACCGATGACCTCATCGTCGGCTCCGGCCCCAAGGCCGAACCGGGGGACAAGGTCACCGTCCAGTACGTGTTGGCCACCTACTCGACCGGCAAGGAGGTCCAGTCCTCCTGGACGAGCCAGCCCTTCACCTTCAAGCTCGACGCCACTCCGGAGGCGGTCATCACCGGGTGGGACAAGGGCGTGGTGGGCATGCAGGCGGGCGGGCGCCGTGAGCTGATCATCCCCCCGAGCCTCGGCTACGGCGACCAGTCGCCGGGTGCGGGCGTGGCGGCGAACGACACCCTGGTGTTCATCGTCGACCTGCTGAAGATCAACTGATCCACGCCGCCTGACGCGGCCGACGGTGGACGCCCGTCGGAGGGCCGCGGGTGCCGGATCCGGTCAGCACCGCTCTGCCGGTCAGCACCGCTCTGCCGGTCATAGCGGACCGGACAGGGCGAGCATCCCGAGGGCGGCGGCCATGGCCAGCGGGACCGAGACCAGGCCGAGGATCACGGCCCGCCCGACCGGCGGGGCCGATCCCGTGGCCCGTGCCGTCCTCCACCACAGGATCCACGCCAGCGAGCCGGTGACGAAGAGGTTGGGGCCGATGTTGAGCCCGACCAGCAGGGCGTAGGGGTGGGGGGGGACCCGCGACGCCAGCAGCGCGGCCGCCGGCAGGTTGTTGAGCACCGCGGCCGACCCGGCGGCCACCGCCGCGGTGCCGACGCCGTCGAGGTGCGAGAGCAGCGTGGCCGGCCCCGACCACGCCCGGCCCAGTGTCCCGAGCGCCATGGCGGTGCCGAACAGGCCGACGAGCACGGGCGCGCCGACCACCCGGCGAACCCGGCCGAGCTCTTCGCGTCCGGCGGTCATCCTGATGGCGACCACCAGGACACCCACCCCCGCCACCGGAAGGGCGGGGGAGCGCAACGTCACGACCAGGACCGTCACCACCGCCACCGCCAGCGCCCCCAGGCCCAGCGTCGCCCGTCGGGGCTCGTCCGGCTCGCGGTGGCCGGCACGCAACGACCGCCGCTCGCCGATGGCGACGACCGCCCCGGTGACCACCACCGAGGCGACCCAGGGCAGCGCCATGTGGCTGAAGAACTCGCCACCGGAGAGGTGGAGGTGGCCCAGCACGATCAGGTTGGTCAGGTTCGATCCCGGAAGGAGCAGGCTGCCGGCGTTGGAAAGGAGCAGGCAGCCGATCAACAGGGCCGCCCCGCTCCGGCCCCTGTGCCTTCCGGCATGCACCAGCACCGGGGTGAGGAAGACCACGGACGTGTCCAGATTGAGCAGCGCGGTGACGACGGCCACCATGGCCGCTGCCCCGGCAAAGAGCACGAAGCCGTTGGGGGCGAGCACCGCCAGGCGGTGGCCTGCCGCAGCGAACAGCCCGTCCTGGTCGGCGACCAGTCCCACCAGGAGCAGCCCCGTGACCAGCACGAACGGAGGCCACACCTGGGAGGCGGCCGATCCGGCGTCGGACGGGTCGGCGGCCAGGGCGGCCACGGCGGCCACGATCCCGAGCCCGGCCAGCCCCCATGGCGCCAGACGGGCCACGGGCCCCACCGGAACCGTGCCAACGTCGCCGGTCTGTTCGGTGGCGGGCATGCCGGTAGAGCATGCCCCAGTCCACGGAGGCCAACCGGCCCACACTCCCCCGGCAACCCACCCGTTCCCTCGCGGCCCGCCGGTCCACCGGCCCACTGCGGGCGACTGGCGGACGGTTCTCCCACCATCCCGGTGTTATCGAGGACAGGCCGGCTTCCAGTGGTAGGAACGGTGTCGTGGAGGGAACGATCGGGCTCGAGGACGGTCGAACTGTCGGCTTCGCGACATTCGGCAGGCCGAATGGGACCCCTGTCATCTGGTGTCACGGCGGACCAGGCAGTCGACTCGATCCGATTCACCGGGATGCCGAGGCGGCAAGGGCCGGTTTCCTGCTCGTCGGTGTCGACCGGCCCGGCTATGGGCTGTCGAGGCCACTGCCTGGCCGCACTATTGCCGATTGGGTCGCCGACGCGGTCGCCGTCGCCGATGAACTTGACGTGGACAAGTTCATCGCGGTTGGCGAGTCCACCGGTGGGGCGTATGCGCTGGCGCTCGCAGCACTGGTCCCGGACCGCTCGCTCGGAGTCGTCGCATGCTGCTCCCTCACCGACATGCGTTACGAAGCGGCACGGGCGATGATGAGCCGGCCGCATTGCCATGAGGTATGGGATGCGCCCAATCGTCAATCTGCCGAGGTCGCCGCCATTGAAGCGCACGGGGTCGGAGGCAGCAAGATGACCGGCGACGGCCTGAGGGAGGCTCTCGCACCATCAGACGTAGTGCTGTTCCAGGACCCGGTGTGGGCGGAGCAGGCGAGGGCAGCCTTTCCAGCGATGTTCGCCCAAGGGCTCGTGGGCTATACCGATGATCGGCTTGCTGACGGCGGGGGCTGGGATTCGTTCGATGTCACGGCGATCACCTGTCCGGTGACCGTGCTCCACGGACAGAGGGACAGGATGTGCGACGTTGTCAATGCCCACCACACCGCCGAGCTCATACCGACGTCGCATCTCGTCATCTATGAGGAGCTGGGTCACTTCAGTATTGAAGCGAAGTTGATACCGACCATCAGCGAGCTGCTGGAGAGCTAGTGAGGAGCGCGGCCCACAGGTCGCCTCCCGAGCGCAGCAGCCCGAAGCACCGCTCGCGCTGG
>CAZNLF010000184.1:0-6336 GCA_964573595.1 uncultured Acidimicrobiaceae bacterium
CCCCGCCGTCGGCCGCCACCAACCAGTATCCCTTGCCGTCGGGGGTGGGGGTGATGCCCACGATGGGCTGGTTGAGCTTGATGTTGCCGGCCGAGCCGTAGAAGCCGGCGTCGCCGTAGTTGAAGACCCCGCCGTCAGCCGCCACCAGCCAGTAGCCCTTGCCGGCCGGCGAGGCCGGCGCGCCGCCGGCGCCGGGCACGTAGGGAGTCGACGCGATGCCCACCATCGGCTTGTTGAGCTTGATGTTGCCGGCCGAGCCGTAGAACGTGGCGTCACCGTAGGTGAAGACCCCGCCGTCGGAGGCCACCAGCCAGTACCCACCCTGGTCCTGCGTGGTGGTGATGCCGACGACGGGCTGGTTGAGCTTGATGTTGCCGGCCGAGCCGTAGAAGCCGGCGCTCCCGTAGGTGAACACCCCACCGTCCGATGCCACCTGCCAGTAGCCGGTGCCCGGCACCGGGGTGTTGTAGATGGCCGTCCCGCCGGTCAGCACGCTGATGGCATTGGCCGGGGTGGTGGTCACGCCGGTGACGCCGCTGATCCAGAGTCCGTAGTGCTGGCCGGTGATGGTGTTGCTGGCCACGGTGGTGTTGCGGATGACGGGGGCGTTCGCCGGCGGCACGGGCAGTACGTCCACGCCGACGATGACGCCGACGGTGGTGGGCGGACCGTTGGTCGCGCCCCAGTTGTTGCCGCTATGCACGTTGTTGTTCTGGATGGTGACGCCGGTGACCACGTCGTTCGGAGCGTGCGAGTGCACGATGATCCCGCCCTCGAACGATCCGCTCACGTCGTTGGTAGTGACGGAGATGTTGCTCACCGTGGCCCCGGCCGAGGCGGTGGCGACCACGATGCCGCCGACGTCCGGCCCGGTCGACCGGAAGACCCCCGGGTGACCGCTGATGATGTTCCCGCTGATGATGCCGTTGCTGATGCTCCCCCCGCTGTTGTGGGTCGAGAACACGATGGCGCAGGAGCCGTAATTGCCGTTGATGGCGTTGCCGGTCACCGAGTCATTGGTCGACGGGACCGGACCGCCAGGACCGGGGTTCGGGGTCCCCGGGTCGATCGGTCCGTTGTCGTTGACGAAGATGCCGCCACCGCCGTTGTTGGTCACCTCGTTGTTGGCCACGGTCGAACTGTCCACGCCGGCCAGGACGATCCCGCCGAAGGAGCCGATCGAGGTGTTGGGCGCCACGCCGTTGCCCTGCACTATCGAACCCGACACATTGAGGCCCGAGGTCTGTTCGGCGAAGATGCCGGTGTCGTTGGCCCCGGTCACCGTGACCCCAGTGATGGTGACACCGGTCACGCCGGGGCCGACATAGACGCCGAGGTCACAACCGGTGGCGTTGATCGTCTGCGTAGGGATCGTCTGGCCGGTTGTGGCGACCACGGCCGCGGTCAGTGTGGTGCCGCCGGCGGCGACACAGGTGGCGGCACCGGCGACCGATCCCCCACCGAGGAGTGCAGTCGCACCGAGGCTGCTGGCGGCCAAGCCGGCGGTGCCGACCGCGACCGCGCCCGCCATCCTTACAAGACGATTCCACCTCATGGACAGGCTCCCTTCTGCGTCCGACCCCGGCGGGATCACCACCTCGGGCGGATCCGTAACCCGCCGTCGGACTTCGAGTGTGATCAGTATGGCCACGGGCCCGAGGCAGCGCAACCCGTTTTTCGGGGAGCCGTCAGGCCCTGTGATTCCGGGCCCGATCCGGTCGGGAGGGAGGCCCACGATGGATGCGGATGGCTCCGCCGCGCCCGGCGCGGCGGTACATCGCGGTCGGACGCGCACCACCCCCGGCCCGAGCCGGGGGTGGTGAGACGCCAGTCGTTGTGGCCGCTCGATGGCGACCGCCGAGTGGGGCTCCTCAGAGGCCGAGGTCGGTGAGGATCAGGCCGGTGATCCAGGTGTAGCCCTTGGGGTTCGGGTGGATGTCACCCTGGATGGTGCAGTAGTTCGTGATCTTGCACACCTCGGCCACGGATTGCGGAACGGTGTCGCCGAACGGCTTGAACTTGATGGTCGGCCCGGTGTAGACGCCGCTGGCCCAGGTTCCCGTGTCGTCGCCGTTGGGCGCGGCGATCGGTCCCTTGACATAGGAAGCCGACGTCTCGTTGACGAACGAACCGTAGGGGACCGACGTGTAGGCGGCCTCCAGGGTGGGGTTGATGAGGTCGTCGAACGCGGTGACTGACTCGCCTGCGAGCACCGGGTCGGTGCCCCCGGCCGGGAAGACGTCGTCACCCAGGATCACGTCCGGGTAGGTGAGGCCGACCAGCTTCACTGAGGTGTCGTTGTTGGTCGACAGTGCGGTGTTGAGGTCGGACACCAACTGGTCGACGTTGGTCTTGATGGTCCCCGAGGCGGCAACCACGCATGGGATCGGGTCGGCATTGTCGGCACAGGCCGTCACGTCGTTGCCCCCGATCGAGACGGTGACCAGTCCGATCTGGCCCGGATGGGCGGCGATGAAGGCGAGTGCGGCCGCCTCCTGGGTGGTGTCCGGGTAGGCAACTCCGTACGTCGCCTCCTGGGAGCCGCTGCAGGCGATCGTGTCGAGGAGCGACGTGGTCGTGGCACCACCACAGCCGAAGTTCTCGAGCGTCATGTGCTCCTTCTTCGCCACCTTGTCGGTGTAGCCGGGGCTCTGGTCGACGGTCGGGGTCTGGTAGCCCTGGGAGTAGGAGTCACCGAGCGACAGGTAGTAGACCGTCGGCTTCGGGGTTCTGGCGGCGTGGATCGGGTTCGCCGAACTCACGGTGGTCGTCGCCACGAGGCCGACGGCGGCGATGCAGGCCGCCGCGAACGCGGTCCCGACGACGGTAGGCATGGATCGTTTGCGCACAACATCCCCCAATGGCTCGAATTTCACCTTGATGACACACAAGGCACCCCCCGTTGCTAGCACACATGATCCGCCGGTTCGGGCCGGCCGGCCTCGGTCCCTGGGACTACTCACGGAGAGTGGTCGAAGACCACTGTACGTGACGGCACGGTAGCCTCATCGATTTCGGCGGCCGACAGCAGCCGACAGCAGCGGGGACTACCCGCGGTGGGGATCAGACGCCGTTGGGATCAGACATGGTGGACCACCCAGGTGATGCCCTGGAACGCCCGGTAGCCGAGATAGATCACGCTGGCCACCAGCATGAACTTGAAATACCAGGGCGACTTCCGATGGGCGAGGGGTTCGGTTCCGCAGGTAGGGCAGTCGCCGTCCTCGGTCAGCTCTTCGGCGTCGAGGTGCCGGTCGCACTGTTCACACCACGGCACGACTCACCAGCTCCCTGTGCCCCGCACGCCGGGTGCTCTGTGGCGGGGTCCGCGGCACGGTCGGAACCCACTCGGCCCTCGGGGGTTCACCGCTTCCGCCCCCCACCCCCGTTGGCGCCCTTGGCCCGGACCCTCAGCTTGATGGGGGTCGGTCCGAGATCGAACCGTTCGCGCAGGCCGCGCTCCACGTATCGCAGGTAGGTCGGCTGCAGCCGACCGTTGGTGAACAGGGTGAAGGTGGGAGGGTCGTTCGCCCCCTGCACGGCGTACTGGATCTTCGCCCCGACCGGCGGGTGGGCCATCTGTATCGACTTGAGGGCCCGGTTGAGCTCCCCGGTGGGTACCCGCGAGTGGTACGCCTCCTCGGCGGCGGCCACCGCCGGGAGGATCTGGTGGACCCCGAGCCCGGACAGGGCGCTGATCCTGAGCACGGGGGCGTCACCGAGGAACGCCAGGCGGTCGCCGATGTCGATCAGGATCCCGCTGCGGTCCTCGGTGGCGATGAGCTCCCACTTGTTCAGGACGACCACCGTCGGGCACCCCGACGCCCCGATCCGTTCGGCCAGGCGCTGGTCCTGGTGGGTGACACCGGCGGTGGCGTCGATGACCAGCAGGGCGATGTCCGCCCGGTCGAGCGCATCGAGGGCCCGGAGCACCGAGAAGTACTCGGCGCCGCGCTCGGTGCGCGACTTGCGTCGCATGCCCGCCGTGTCGATGAAGCAGACCGTGCCGTCGGGTGTCTCGACCACCGTGTCGACGGCGTCCCGGGTGGTGCCGGGGGCGTCGTGGGTGATCGACCGCTCGTCGCCGACGAGCCGGTTGAACAACGTCGACTTCCCCACGTTGGGCCGCCCGATCAGTGCCACCCGGGGGATCCCGACCCCCTCGCTCTGCGGGTGGGAGCCGGCGGCGCGGTCGAGGTCCCTGTCAATCTCACCGTCGGGCTCCCCGTCGCCGGCTTCGGGCAGGAGCCGGACCACGTCGTCGAGCAGATCGCCGGTTCCCCGCCCGTGGAGGGCGCTGACCGGCCACGGCTCCCCGAGTCCCAGTGCCATGGCATCCCAGGCGTCGGCCTCCCGTTGGGAGGAGTCGACCTTGTTGACCACCACCCGAACCGGCCGCCCGGACCGCTTGAGCACCCGGGCGACGGCGAGGTCCTCGTCGATCAACCCGACCGTGACGTCCACCACGAGGAGCACGACGTCCGCTTCGGCGATGGCCCGTTCGGCCTGGGCGCTGACCTGGGCGTCGAGTGGGTCGTCGCTCGACAGCCAGCCGCCGGTGTCGACCACGGTGAAGGGATGCCCGCACCACTCGGCGTCGAGCTCCTTGCGATCGCGGGTCACGCCCGGCCGCTCCTCTACGACCGCGGCACGGCGGCCGACGATGCGGTTGACCAGGGTCGATTTGCCGACATTGGGTCGTCCGGCGATCACCACCAACGGCCGCTCCCTGGTGGTCGGGGCTGTCTCGGGCACCGTTCCGCTCACCGTGGGGCCCCGAGTGACACCGGCACCCGCTCGGAGGCGCGGACGGCGGTGGCGCAGCCCGAACCGGGGACCACGGGGCCGGTGGGGGCCTCGAGGGCCCGACGGAGGGAGAGGCCGTCGGTGGGCACGACCTCCACCGGTCGGGGGAGGTCGGCGAGCGTGAGGTCGTCGAGGAACCGGCCCTCGGAGAGACACGAGTCGGGAAGCAGGTAGCGGTGGCCCTCGGGTTGCCCGCCCAGCACGGCGACGAGGTCGGTACCGGTCAGCAGGCCCGACACCCCGATGTTGCCGCCGAAGAAGTTGTTGGTCACCGGGACCAGCCGGATGTCGTCCCGTCCGAGGGAGCCGACCAGAGGGGCCAGCACGCGGGCCCCGTACTCGCCGGTCAGGATGGCAACCGGCGCGTGGTGTCGGTGGGAGGTGGTGGCCGGCTCCGATCGCGGTGCCCGGTAGCCGGCGGCCGGCGCCCCGTCCACGGCGGCGAAGAACCCGGGGCGCACCCCGAGGGCGGCACGCTCGTCGCCGCCGAACGCCGCCTCGAAGGCCCGGGCCATCCCGAGCCCGTTCTCGTGCTGGGGGAAGCCCTCATAGGTGTGAGCGGCCGGGAACGGCCGTTCGGCCATCAGGTAGTACTCGTCCGCACAGAACACCATCCGCCTACCGATGGCGGTGAGGAAGGTCTGTTGCCAGGAGTCGACGGTGTCGCACACGGCGGCGGCCTCCTCCCGGGTGTGGGGTCGCATGGCGCTCTCCTTGGAGAACCGGCTCACCCCGAGGGGCACGCAGGCCACCGTGGCCAATGTCGGATAGCGGTCGAGGATCCCGGCGAGCGTGTCGTCGAGGACGTGCCCGTCGTTCTGGCCCGGGCACACCACCACCTGCCCGTGGACCTCGATGCCACCATCGAGGAGTGCGCCCAGCCATCGCAGACTCGTGGCACCCCTCCGGTTGCGCAGCAGTTCCGACCGGGTGTCGGGATCGGTGGCGTGGATCGACACGAACAGGGGGCTCAACCTCTCGGTCAGGACCCGTTCGAGGTCCATCTCCGTGAAGCGGGTGAGCGTCGTGAAGTTGCCGTAGAGGAACGACAGGCGGTAGTCGTCGTCCTTCAGCGAGAGACTGCGCCGCATCCCCTTGGGCAGCTGGTGGATGAAGCAGAACTCGCAGTGGTTGTCGCAGGTGCGGACCCGGTCGAACACCGCCGACGACACCTCGACGCCGAGGGGCTCACCGGGCTCCTTCTCCACCCGGATGCTGACGGGATCGGTCAGTCCGCGGCGGCGGACGACGAGGTCCAGATCGGGCTCGTCCACCAACAGGCTGTACTCGATGACGTCACGGGGTGACCGACCGTTGAGGAACAGGAGCTCGTCCCCGGCTCTTAGTCCGGACCGGTGTGCCGGTGACGATTCGGTGACGGCGACGACCTTGGGCGCCGTCGTCACCCGGGGCGCCGACATTTGACCAGGGTACTAGCTCTCCCCGGCGGATCCGTCCCGGGCGACCAGAGGCTCCGCACCGCCTCGACCGGCCCTGAGCCGAGCGACCACCGGCACTGAGCCGGAGCGA
>CAZNLF010000185.1:0-6318 GCA_964573595.1 uncultured Acidimicrobiaceae bacterium
AACTATCCGGTCCCGCGCAACCTCCATGCCGGGCTGCTTCTAACGAGGCTAGAGCAGGGTCCCATGTCTCAATAGGGCCATAAGTCCTGTTCGCGGCGTGGGTGCGGTGGAGCAGTTGTCCACACGCCCGCAAGTGCCGTTGTGGGGCAGGGATGTCCCTCGCGCCCCCCTGCCTCCCCGCCTCGGGTGGCCGGCCTCGCCGTTCCGGCGCCCCTTGGTCCCGCTGCCGTGCCGTCCCGTCGCCCCTGTGCTTCCTCGTTCGCGCGGCTTTGTCGTCGGCCGCGTGGGGTTCTCCCTCTCTCCCGACCACTAGCAGTGGGCGCTGCCGGGCTCGAACCGACGACCTGCTGGTTGTAAGCCAGCTGCTCTACCAACTGAGCTAAACGCCCTCATGGGAATGCAATCGACCGGCCCTCAGGGTAGCGCTCCCCCTGGTCTGCCTTCGTCCACATCGAGCTTCAGTGCAGTCGTTCGGATTCCGCCTCCGATCAAGCAACGGCGTACCGGGGCTCCGATGCGGGACCGCACTGCGCCCCTACGCCACGACCGCGTCGACCAACCCCTCGAGCAGGGCGGAGGTGGAGGCGGCCGCCGGGGTCCGGCGGGCGGCGTGGTCCAGCGTGACCAGGTCCCGGCCCATCGTCTCGGTCAGCACGGCCCCGGCCTCGGTGCAGACCAGCATCCCCCCCAGATAGTCCCAACTGCCGAGCTGGGAACCCCCCACCACCGCGTACCCATCGAGGACCCCTTCGGCCACGGCGCAGAGGTCGAGCGCAGCCGCGCCGAGGCTCCGGTACTGGGACCATCCGAGATACCGGGGGGGATAGCCCGAAAAGCCGATGATCGCCTCGCCCAGAGCCTTGCAGGCCGACGGCCGGATCGGCTGTCCGTCCTTGCGTGCCCCACCACCCCGGACGGCTTCGAACCGGGTTCCCGATGCCTGGTTCACCACCACGGCCACCCGGGGGCCCTCCAGGTCCACCGCGCACAGGCTGGTGGCGTACCAGGGAATACGCCGCGCCGCATTGGTGGAGCCGTCCACCGGGTCGATCACCACCACCAGCGGACGGTCCAGGTGCCGGGGCCCAGACTCCTCGGACATCACGCCCAGGCCGGCACCTTCCAGTACCGCCGCAGCCGCGGCGTCGGCAACGAGATCGGACCGGTACTGCGAGTCCCGGGTTCCGGCCAACCCCCAGTCGCTGAGACCGCCGAGGGCTTCGGCCACCGCCGACGCCGTGGCGTGCAGAACCTCGAGCAGCGAGTCGTCGTCCATTGGCTGACGCTACCGGAGCAGGCCTCGGACCGGTAGGCTGAGGGTCCTGTGGCAGTCATCGATGTGGCCGGGTACGTGGCCGACCTCAAGGATCACTCGGTCGATCATGGCTTCCACGTGCACGACGAGCGCCATTTCGTGGAGACCTACTCGCTCCGCCAGGTCTGGGAGGTCGAGCTCCACCCCGAAGACGGCTGCGGCGGCCCGCTCGACCTGCACCTGGCCCTCGAAGTCGACCCGAGGACCCTCCTGTCCTTCGAAGACGCCGTGTTCGGGCTCCCCGAGGACCAGGAGCCGCCCGACGACTTCCACTTCCCACTCACCTTCACCTGGGCCCTGCCCCCCCTGCCCCACGGACCAGACCTGCTGCGGCTGGCCATCGACCTGGCCGGGGTGGGCGGGATCGAGCTCCCCCTCGAGGTGTCGGCCATCGACTCCTACGCCTCGGCGACCGACGCCGCCGAGCGTCGGCTCAACATCGTGGCCCGCTCCCCCGTCTCGCTGACCAGGATCCTGGCCGGCGAAGAGATGATGTGCGAGGTCTTCGACCGGTGTCTCGCAGTAAGTCGCTACCTCCTCGACTCGGCCGGTAGTTGGCTGGGGTGACCGCCCAGGCCGTTCGGTCGGGACTCAAACACGTCGTGGTCGCGGCGCTGATCGCAGCCGGGCTCGGAGCGTCGCTCAGCGCCTGTGGAAATTCCGGGACCGACCTGGCCAAGCAGGCCTGCACCCACATCAACCGGTCGATCCGCCTCCTGGAGCAGTCTCAACACCAGTCCGATCACGCCCGAGCTGCGCAGTTGGCGGAGCAGGCCTACGACCAGCTGCGGGCCGCGCTGCCCATCGCGGCCCAGGCTGCCTTCCACGACGGCCAGTGGCAGGCGCTCATGACGACCATCTCCGAGAGCAACCGGGTGCCGGAGTCGACGCTGGTGGATGCCCTGACCGCGCAGTGCGGCGAAGCGGACAGCACGATCTTCGGGCAGACGCCACCGCCTTCGTCGATCCCTCCGCCCGCACCCGCTCAGTCGTGACCGACCGGGGCGGCCTGTCCCCCGCCGGCGTCCACATCGGCGCGCGCTACCCCATCGGGCAGCTGAGCCTACGGTACGGTTGCCTGGGTGCCGGCGGTGGTCGACGGCCGCGGGGTCGTCGGGGCAGCCGATGTTGTCGGAGTGGTCAACGTGTCGCCGGCCATCTGCAGCCGGCCCACCCGGATGACGTCGGGCAGTACCCGGGCGTCGAGCCACTGGCCTGCGGCCGCGGTCGGGACGATGTGCACACCGTCACCGTCACGGACCTGGATCCCGTCGAACGACGTCGTGTACACCCCTCCCGGGCACAGCTGGGCGCCGAAGTCGTCAACCTGGACCGTGGCCGGATGGCCGGCAGCCACCTTTCGCACCATCTCGTTGTATGCGGCCAACCGGGTGGCCGAGTCCTCGGGCCAGGACTGTCCGTTGGCCTGTTCGCCCGAGTCGAAGCACGGTGACGTCATCATGACCATGAGGGCCCCGGTCGAGGTGGCGACGTCGACGGCCTGTTCCAGGGACGCCTTGAGGTCTTTGTCGAACGCCGGATCACCGATGTGCAGCCAGCGCCCGCCGATGAGCCGGTCCTCCACCTCCCACCTCCCGGCCAGCAGCACCACCACGTTCGGACGGAACTGGTTGAGGTCACCCTGCCACTGCGCCGGCCACCGACCGGACTTCGGCGTCGACGGGTTGCACTGTGCGGTCATCGGGTCAGGTACGCCGTGGGCACGGTACTCCGGGCTCCGCAGCACGCCGCAACCGATGATGGCGCCGTTGTAGAGGTTCACGTCGTAGTCGTTCTGGGGCTGGCTGGCCAGCATGGCGAAGGCGAGTCGCCACGCGACCGAGTCCCCGAAGATGGCCACCTTCACCGGTGGTCCGCTGTACTCGGCTCCCGCCATTCGCACCGGGTCGGCGGCCTCGGCGGTCGAGGGCAGGGTGGCGGCCACGGTGATGGCCACCACCCCGAGGCACGCCGCGCTGGTCATCGGCCACGCCTTCCACTCGGTCAACGACCGCATCTGACCCCGGCGGATCGGTTCTTCCACCAGATAGAAGGAGGCGGTGGCCACCACCAGGGTGACGGCGATGCGTACGGTCAGGAGCGGGTACCCGTAGAGATGGAGGCGCGCCGAATCCAAGAGGGCGAAGAGGGGGAAATGCCACAGGTAGGTGCCGTAGGAGATCTTGCCCACGTAGCGGAACACCGGGTTGCCCAGCGCCCGTGAGAGGGACGCGGTCTGGGCGGTGACGGCACAGAAGATGACGGCGGCGACCCCGAGGGCGAAGAGGAAGTAGCCGCCCTCGAACATGAACCCGGTCGGAACGGTCAACTGTGTCCACAAGAAGATGCCACCCAACAGTGCCGACCAGCCCAGCACCTGGAGTAGGAGCCGGACCGGGGGGGACGTGATCTCCCACGCCTCGATCAGCCTCAAGCTCGGGCCACGCCGACGGTGCAGATCGCGCCGGTGCGGTCTCGGGGGGATGGCCCCCGCGGTCCCCGTGGCCGGGTGTGCCCTCCCCGACCGACCGGGCACCAGGGCGCGGGCCGGGATGGGCCGTTCCGCCGGTCGGCGATGTGCCCACATGGCCATCCCGATGGCCAGTGCCGCGCCGACCAGGATGTCCTGGGCACGGGTGTCGGTGCCCTCGTAGACCCGCATCACCGAGGCAGGCCCGGAGTACAGGAGGCGCATGTCGATGGCCGAGGCGATGGCGCCGATCACCGCGGTGGCGAAGATCGGCCACAGCCTCCGCTCCGGGCGCAGCTTCCGGCCCAGGTGGAGCATGAAGAGGGCCACCGGCGGCCACACGATGTAGAACTGCTCCTCGATCGAGAGCGACCACATGTGCTCCAGGGGCGACGGTTGTGCCGTCATAGCGAAGTAGTTTCCGCCGCTGACGATGAAATGCCAGTTGGACACGTAGAAGAGGGTCGAGAGCGAGTCGAGGCGGAGGTTGGCGAACTCCCCGGGTGTGGCGAACACCTTGGCGTAGATGGCCACCCCGACCAGCATGACCAGGAGGGCGGGCAACAACCGGCGGGCCCGCCGGGCCCAGAACTGACCCAGGCGGATGGTCAGGCGTTTGGCCCATTCGCCGAGCAGGAGCGAGGTGATCAGGAACCCCGACAGAACGAAGAAGACGTCGATGGTGAGGAATCCCCCGCTCAGGAAGGGGGCTCCGCCGTGATAGAGCATCACCCCGAGCACCGAGAGGGCCCGCAGCCCGTCGAGAGCGGGTACGAAGCCGAACGTGATGGTCCGCCCGCGGGCCGCGGCTCTGCTGGGCGCCAGACGGGATGATCGCCTGGCCGACGCGTGGGCGCCCGTGGTCATCGCAGCGGTACCCCCGCCATCTGCAGCCTGCCGACGCGGACCGCCTCGGGGAGGAGCTTCCACGCCAGCCATTTGGCCGTGGGCACGACTGACCCGTCGGCGCCCGGCTGGTAGGGGAAGTGCACACCGTCACCCAGCCGGATCCTCACACCATCGATCGTGGACTCGAATTTTCCTCCCGGGCAGACGTCGGCACCGAAATCGTAGACCTCGACGTTCCCGGGATGGTCCGCGGCCACTTCACCGAGCAGGTGGTCGTACTCGAGGCGCCGGCTGGCCGAGTCCTCCGGCCACGGCTGGCCGTCGGGCTGCTCCCCGGAGTCCTCGCACGGGGTAGTGAGCAGCATCACGTAGGCGCCGGCCGACGAGGCGATCCCGACCGCCTGTTGGAGGTCGGCTTCGAGCATGGCGTCGTAGCCCGGCCCGCCGATATGGACGTCGCGGCCGTCGATCACCTGATTGGAGACCTCCCAGCGACCGGCCAGCACCATGACCACGTCGGGGTGCTGGGCACCGACGAAGCCCCGCCACAGCGCCGGCCACTGCTGTGACACGGGGCTGGAGGCGTTGCACGGCTTGTTGGCGGGATACTCCACCCCCTGGCTGATCTGTCCGGACACCACCATGACCCCGCAGCCGAGGAGCCCTTCGCTGTGGAATCTGACATCGTAGGGAACCTGGGCGTCGGTGCCGGCGATGGCCCATCCCGCGGTGAAGGCCAGTGAGTCCCCGACCATGGTGGCCACCACCGGCGGACCGGTGTACTCGGAACCGGTCGGAGTGGGTATGCCTGCCGCCCCGGCGGTGCCGGCCGAGGGAACCGTGGAGGCCACGGTGATGGCCACCACTCCCAGAAACGCGGCGCTCGTCATCAACCAAGCTTTCCACTCGGTGATGGACCGCATCCTGCCCCGCCGGATCGGTTGCTCGACGAGATAGAAGGACCCGGTGGCCACGACCAGGGTGGCCCCGATGCGCACGGCCAGGAGCGGGAGGCCGTAGAGGTGGAGACGGGCCGCGTCGAGGAGGAGGAAGATCGGGACATGCCACAGGTAGGTCCCGTAGGAGATCTTGCCGATGTAACGGAACAGCGGGTTGCCGAGAGCCCTCGAGAGTGATCCGGCCTGGGCCGTGACCACGGAGAAGATGACGGCGGCCACGGCCAGCGCGAAGAGGAGGTAGCCACCCTTCAACAGGGCGGGGATGGAGGTGGTGACCCGGGTCCACAGGTAGAGGCAGCCGACCAGAGCCGACCACCCGAGGACCTGCAGACAGACCCGGGTCAGAGGCGATGCGATCTCCCAGGCGCTGATGGGGGTGGCGGGTTCGCCGAACCACGGCTTCGGGGCGACCCGCCGTCGCCGGCCGGCCTGCTCGGGGACCGGTGCCCGGTGCTGGGCCCACATGGCCATCCCGATGGCCAGTGCCGCGCCGACCAGGATGTCCTGGCTGCGGGTGTCGGTCCCCTCGTAGACCCGCATGAGGGTGGCCGCACCATGGTAGGAGAAGCGCATATCGAGGGCGGAGGCCACTGCTCCGATCACCGCCGTGACGAGGAGGGGTACGAGCCGCCGCGAAGGCCGGAGTTTGCGGCCCAGATGGAGCATGAAGAGCACGACCGGTGGCCACAGGATGTAGAACTGCTCCTCGATCGAGAGCGACCACA
>CAZNLF010000186.1:0-6204 GCA_964573595.1 uncultured Acidimicrobiaceae bacterium
GGCTGGCGTTCTCCACCAGGTTGGCCATCACCCGCTCGAACCTGCGCTTGTCCACCCGCAGTCGCACCCCCTCGACCCCGGGCCCGACCACCACCGGGAACGCCACCGCCGAGCGGCGCCCGTCCTCGCCGATCGGTGCGGAGGCCGCCACGGCCTGGCGGACCAGCTCACCGGGGTCGACCTCGTCGAGCGAGAGCTCGGCCGAGCCTGCGTCGAACCGCGAGATCTCCAACAGGTCGTCCACCATCCGGGTGAACCGGTGGAGGTCACCGTCGAGCAGGTCCAGCGCACTCCGGGCCCGTGGCGTCAGCTCCCCACGATGGCCCTCGAGGACGCCGACGGTGGCGGTCAGCGTGGTGAGCGGAGAGCGCAGTTCGTGACTCACGTCGGAGGTGAAGCGGGCCTCCCGCTCGATGCGGTCCTGGAGGTTGGCGGCCATCTGGTTGAACGACGAGGCCAGCTCCTGCAGGTCGACGTCGTCACCCGCCTCCACCCGGGTGTCGAGTTCGCCCCCGGCGATGGCCACCGCCGCCTCGGTGACTCCGGCCAGTGGCCGCAGGGCACGTCCGCTGGCCCATCGTCCCAGCGCGGCGCCGGCCAGGGTGGTGAACAGGGCGGCAGCGGCGAGGGCGAAGGCCAGGGTGCGCAGGGTGCCCTCGAGCTCGTCCAGCGAGAAGACCTCGAAGTAGGTGGCGTGCACGGCCGGGAGCGGGACCCCGATGGCCAGCTGAGGCGTGTCCCCCACGGTGATCACCTGGGAGGCGGGCGTGCCGTGCAGGACCAGGGTCCGCAGCTCGGTCGGCAGTGCGCTCTGGCTCACCGAGATCGAGGTCGCGTACCAACCCCCGCCGTCGTGCAGGACCGACCGGGACCCCGGGAGGGTGTCGACCGACTCGATCAGCTGGTTCACCTGGGTGCCCGGTGACCGCAGGGCGTCCTCGATGATGGACGCATTGGCGAATGCCTGGCGCTGGTCGGCGCCCTGGCGTTCGTTGACGTAGCTCTGGCGGGCGGTGAAGTAGGTGATGCCGGCCATGATGGTGGAGAGGGCGAAAGCCCCGATGGCGAAGGTCGCCGTCACTCGGGCGCGGAGCCCGAGTCCCTCCGACAGCCTGGTGCGCCGGGGACGGCGGGACGACCGGACCGGTACCGGCCCGTCTGGGGACTCGGCCGGGCCCATGGATCAGACCGCCAGCTTGTAGCCCATGCCCCGGACGGTCAGGATGAAGCGCGGGTTGGCGGGGTCGGGCTCGATCTTGGTCCGGAGCCGACGCACGTGGACGTCGACGAGGCGGCCGTCGCCGAAGTAGTCGTACCCCCAGACCCGCTCGAGCAGGTGCTCGCGGCTCAGGACCTTGCCCGGGTGTTCGGCCAGTTCGCTCAGGAGTCGGAACTCCGTGCGGGTGCAGTGGACCTCCTCCCCGTCCCGTCTGACCACCCCCGCGTCGGGCTCGATCACCACATCGCCGAAGCTGATGACCGAGCTGCCGGCGTCGTCGGTCCGCGACCGCCGCAGGAGGGCCCGGATGCGGGCAGCCAGCTCCTTCGCCACGAACGGCTTGGTCACGTAGTCGTCGGCGCCGGCCTCCAGCCCGGCCACCACGTCGTGGGTGTCTGACCGGGCGGTCACCATGATGATCGGCACCGTGCTCTGGCGGCGCAGCGTGCGACAGGTCTCGAAGCCGTCCATGCCCGGGAGCATCAGGTCGATGAGCGCCAGCTCGTACGGCTCCTCGTTGAAGTGGGCGACCGCCTCCTCGCCGCTGGCGACGTCGTCCACCGTGTACCCCTCGTCCTCGAGGGCGAGGCGCATGGACGACCGGATTCGTTTGTCATCCTCGACGATCAGGATGCGGCTCATATGCCGATCATGGCACGGCCCGCCCGGCCGTTCGGGGCGGAGTGGGCGTGCGGACTCAGGAACTCAGCCAGATCTGAGTGGGCCAGATGGCCCCCCCGATCAGGGCGAAGGCCTTGTCGCCCGCAGGCGTGGTGGGCGCGGCGAAGTCCTGGACATGGGCTTGGGCGGCGATGGCCCAGGTGGTGCGGTCGTACCAGATGTAGGGGATGTCCGAGCCCATGAGCTTGCTCACCTCCTGGTAGGCAGCCACCCGGTCCGCCTGGTTCGACGACTCACGCCCCTTGATCAGGGCCGTCTGCATCGCCGGGTCGGTGTTGCGGGCCATGTTGATGGAGAAGACCGAGTTGATGTTGGTCGGGCTCCAGAAGATGTAGTTGAGGTCGGGGTCCACCGCGCCGAACTGCCGCCACAGCTGGGCTTCGAACGTACCCAGCAGCGCGGTGTTGATGATCTGCGCCTGCTCGACCGGGCTGAGGCCCACCTTCATCCCGACGGTCTGGAGCAGCTGTTGGAGGTACTCGGCGATCTTCGTGGTGCTGGCGTCGGGCGTGTGGTTGAGGGTCACCGAGACCGGCTTGCCCGTCTCCGACTGGACCTCTTTGACCAGCGACCTGGCCGTGTCGACGTTGGAGACCGGATAGCCGTTGTCGGCGACGTAGTAGGGGGAGGACGGGGTGAAGGGGCCGTTGGACGTGGCGTTGACGCCGTGGTCGATCACCTGCACGTACTGGGCGGAGCTGATGGCGTAGGCGGTGGCCTGGCGCACCTTGAGGTTGTCGAAGGGCGGCTTGGAGAGATTGAGGAGCAAGCAGCCCATGTCGGGCTCCCCGGCCACGTTCTTGGAGTCGTCGATGTAGCCCAGCGAGGTGTCGGCCCGGATGGTCAGGATGTCGTTGGGGGTGTCCGTGTGCATGATGTCGACGGCTCCGGACGTGAGACTGGCCAGCAGCTGGTCGGGGTCGGGGATCGGCTTGTAGGTGATGCTGTCGAGCAGGGGGAGGCCGGACCGCCAGTAGTGCTGGTTCTTGGTCGCGGTGAAGTGGTCGTTCGGCACCCAGTCCTGGAACACGAAGGGGCCGGTGCCGATCGGATTCGTCTGGCTGTTGGTGGCGAGCCACTTCGGTTCCGCCACGTAAGCGAACTGTCCACCGATACCGCCGGTCAGGTAGTAGTCGAAGGGGACCCACGGGGCCTTCATGGTGAGGGTCACCACGAGGGGACTGGTCACGGCGACCGACTCGAGGTTGGTGAGCGTGGGTCCGGTGAGGGCGGAAGCCTGATGGGCGGCGAAATTGGCGGCCACGGCGGCGGCATCGCAGGTCGTCCCGTTGTGGAACACCAGGCCGGAGCGCAGGGTGATGGTCCACTGCGTGTAGGTGCTATTCGGGGTGACCAACTCGGCCAGATAGGGCTGGGGGGTTCCCGTGGCGTCGAGGATCATCAGGGGATCGAACACCGTGCGGGCGTAGAGGATCCCGACCTCGTCGAACGTGCCCTGGGTCGTGGAGAAGCCCTTCTCCTCGGCGTCGACGCCGAACGTGAGGGATCCACCGGCCTTCGGCGTGGCCGAGGAGACGCCGTCGGGGTGGGTCCCGGTCGAGCCGGTGGTGGACGACGAGGACGAGCCGGAACTGCAGGCGGCCAGGAGGCCACCCGACGTCGCCACCACGGCCACGCCCGCACCGGCAGCAGCGCTGCGGGCGAGAAACGAGCGTCGGTCGATCTGATCGGACATGGTCCCCCTTCGCACACGGGCCGTGCACCACGCACCGGCCTGATCGCTGCCATTTGTCGTCGCAGGTGGTGCGCCAATTCCGCGGGCCGACTCCGGGCAACGGCCTGACGATAGCGCCCATGTCGTGCCAGGTGTTGACAGGTGGTCGTCGCCGCGGGGGCTCCTCCCGGTCGCCGGTGCGGAGCGCCCCCCCCGGGGCGGGGTGCCCGGGACCGGGCGCAGGGGCCGGTACCCTTTTGGGGTGCCCTGGGAGATCGATGCATTCCGCCGATCGGTCGACGGCCTGTCGCCGGCGTCGGTCAGGGCGTACTCCTCCGACGTCGGGCGCTTCGTCGAATGGGCTGGTCGCGGGGGCGCCGAGGGCCCCGAGGACGTCGATCGGATCATGCTCCGTCGGTACCTGGCGTTCCTCGCCACGCGCCGGTACGCCAAGGCGTCCATCGCCCGGATCGCCGCTTCACTGCGTTCGTATTTCCAGTGGTGCGCCAAGCGCGGGATGGTGGGTGTCGACCCCTCGACCCGCCTGTCCGCTCCCTCGCCCGACTCGCGGCTGCCCCGGGTGCTCGGCCACGGTGAGCTCGATCAGCTGTTGGAGCCGGTGGCGGAACCCGGGGCGCCGCCGGCGACGCCGGTGGACCGGCGGGACGATGCGGTGCTGGAGCTGCTCTACGGGAGCGGACTACGGGTGGCCGAGCTGTGCGGGCTCGATGTGGGGGACGTCGACCTGGACCGCCTGGTGGTCACCGTCACGGGGAAGGGCTCCAAGCAGCGTCAGGTGCTGATCCACGACCGCGGTGCGTCGGCGGTCCAGGCCTGGCTGGACGGCCCTCGCGAGGCCCTGGCCACCGAGTCCAGCCCCGATGCCGCCCTCTTCTTCAACCGGCGGGGGAACCGCCTCGGACCGCGGGACGTCCGGCGCCTCCTCGACCGCCGTTCACCGGTCCCGACCCATCCCCACGCCCTCAGGCACAGCTTTGCCACCCACCTGCTCGACGGGGGCGCAGACCTGCGTGTGGTGCAGGAACTGCTGGGTCACGCCAGTCTTCAGACCACGCAGGTCTACACTCATGTAAGCAAGGAGCGCTTGCTCACGGTGTATGCGGGCACGCACCCACGGGCCTAAGGGGACAATTGGCGACTCAACTGGACAGTGTCGGACACGGGATCGACGCACTGTGGGCCGAGTACAAGAAGACCGGCGCCCGGGCGCTCCGGGACCAGCTGATCGTGCACTACGCCCCGGTCGTCAAGTACGTCGCCGGGCGGGTGTCGGTGGGTCTGCCCCGCCATGTCGACGAGGCGGACCTGGCCAGTTACGGGATCATCGGCCTCATCGACGCCATCGAGCGCTTCGAGCCCGTGCGCAAGATCAAGTTCGAGACGTACGCCATCCCCCGGATCAAAGGCGCCATCATCGACGAACTGCGGTCGATCGACTGGGTCCCCCGGTCGGTTCGGGCCAAGGCCCGGGCCGTGGAGCAGTCGTACTCGAAGCTCGAGGCCACCCTCCACCGCACCCCCACGGATGCCGAGGTGGCGGCCGACCTCGAGATGACCGACGCCGAGTTCCAGACCGCCCTCCGCAAGATCTCCTTCGTGGGCGTGGTCGCGCTCGACGAGGTGTTCCGGGGCGGCGACCGGTCGGACCGTTCGACGCTGGGGGAGACCCTGCCCGACAGCACGGCGGGCCCCATGGACACGTTCGAGGTCAAAGAGACCAAGGAGGCGCTGATCCAGGCGGTGGGCCAGATGGCCGAGCGGGAGAAGACGGTCCTCACGCTCTACTACTACGAGGGCCTGACGCTGGCGGAGATCGGCGACATCCTCGGTGTCACCGAGTCGCGGGTCTGCCAGATCCACACCAAGGCGGTGCTCCAGCTGCGGGCCAAGCTGGCTGATCGGCCCGAGGGAGCGGGCAGGCGCCCCCCGGGGTCCGGTGGCGCCACCGGCTCGGGCTCGAAGTCCAAGCGGGTGCCGACGGCCACGGCGGGCTGAGCAGCGGCCGGCCGAGTCACCACCGACGGGCCACCGTGCCGCGATGGGCGGGGCGCCGGGAGGTCCCGACAGCCCGAATGGAGTGTCCGGACGCCCAGCCACTACCATGGTCATGCTTCGCCAACCGGCGGGGCGTTCGAGTAGCAACAACCAGGCACCCGGCCGCGTCCACGGTCGCCTCCTCGGAGGTGTTGTGGCCGGGGTGGAGCAACCGTACCAAGGAGCAGTCATATGGCCGTCGTAACGATGAAGCAGCTGTTGGGCGCGGGCGTCCACTTCGGGCACCAGACCCGTCGCTGGAACCCGAAGATGCGAAGGTTCATCCTCGGGGAGCGGAACGGGATCTACCTGATCGACCTCCGCCAGACCATGAAGGGCATCGAGGAGTCCTACGGGTACATCCGTGATCTGGTGGCCGGGGGCGGCACCATCCTCTTCGTGGGCACGAAGAAGCAGACCCAGGGACCGGTGGCCATCTACGCCGACGCCTGCGGGATGCCCTACGTCAACGAGCGCTGGTTGGGCGGCATGCTGACCAACTTCCAGACGGTCTCGACCCGGGTGAAGCGGATGAAGGAGTTCGAGGCCATGGAGAAGGCCGGCGACTTCGACG
>CAZNLF010000187.1:0-2149 GCA_964573595.1 uncultured Acidimicrobiaceae bacterium
TTCACCGACCTCGACGGCGACGTGCACTCGCCCCGCGACGGCTTCTGGTGGAGCCACGTGGGCTGGATCCTCTCCACCAAGTACAAGGCGACGGACCTCACGGCCATCAAGGACTTCGCCGCCTACCCCGAGCTCCAGCTCCTCGAACGCTTCTCGTGGGTCGGGCCGTGGCTGCTCGCCATCGCCTGCTTCGTCCTCGGCGGATGGGGAGGCCTGCTGATCGGTTTCTTCCTGTCGACCGTGCTCCTGTGGCACGGCACCTTCCTGGTCAACTCGGCCGCCCACCTCTTCGGCCGCCGCCGCTACGCCACGCCGGACACCAGCCGCAACTCCCTGCTGATCGCCGTCATCACCGGCGGAGAGGGATGGCACAACAACCACCACTATCTGCCGGCCTCCTCCCGGCAGGGTTTCGCGTGGTGGGAGATCGACCCCACCTGGTACGTCCTGCGGGGCCTGGCCGCCATCCGGGTCGTCCGCGACCTGAAGGACCCACCGGCCCGCCTGCTCGACCAGGCACGGGTGCGCGACGGCGCCTTCGACATCGGGATGTTCCGCTCCTACTGGGAGCGCGCCACGAAGCAGACGGGGGAGCGGATCGCCGACCTCAGCGCGCGGCCCCTGCACGCCTCCGGCGAGATGGCGACCCCGCTGGACGAAGTTCCGATGGCCGAGAGCGGGGGACCGCAGCATCCCTCCGGCGAATCCGGGAGCCAGCTGTCCGGACTCATCGCCCGCATCCTCGAATCGGCCGATCAGCTCGCGGCCTCCACCCGCAAGACCCGGAAGGGGACCATGGTCAGTTCGGGGGAGTCCGCTCCGACCGACCCGACACCAGAGTGAGCGGGCGCCTGTCCGGCGCGTCGCAGTCCCTCGACGACTTCGCCGCCGCGTCATTGTGGATCGTGGACCTCGACGGTGTCGTCTGGCTGACCGGGGAGCCCATCGGGGACATCGCCGGGGCCGTCGCCGGCCTCCGCTCCCGAGGCATTCGGTTGGCATTCGCGACCAACAACTCCGCACCCACCTCCCGGGAGCTCCTGGCGCGGTTGGACCGCATCGGAGTCGCGGCGACCGCGGCCGACCTGGCCACGTCGGCGGGCGCCGTGGCATCGCTGCTCCAGCCCGGTCAGACGGCTCACGTCCTGGCCGAGGACGGGGTGCTCGAGGCACTCGGTGAGAGGGGAGTGCGGGTGGTCGGGGCCGGCACGGGCTCCGGAGGCCTGAAGGGCAAGGGGCCCGACGACGCCGTCGTGGACGCAGCCGTCGTCGGTTGGAGCCACTATTTCGACTTCGACAGCCTGGCGGCCACGGCTGCGGCGGCCCGCACCTCGGGACGTCTGATCGGCACCAACGAGGATCCGACCCACCCGACGCCGGACGGGTTGATGCCCGGATCGGGAGCGCTCCTGGCAGCGGTGGCCACCGCGTCCGGGGTGGACCCCCAGATCGCCGGCAAACCCCACCAACCGATGGCGTCCATGATGAAGGGCAAGTTCGGATTCGACGACGGTGACACGAGCGTGGTCATGGTCGGGGACCAGCCCCGCACCGACGGAGCGCTGGCCCAGCGGCTGGGACTGCCCTTCGCTCTGGTGGACTCGGGAGTCACCCCGGCTAGCGCCGACGGCTTCGACGTGCCCGTCGCCGCCCGCTTCCCCGACTTCGTCTCGCTGGTCGACCGGTGCCTGGGGGGTGGATCGACCGCCGACAATGGCTCGTGAAACTGCTTGCTGGGAGCAAACACTGCAGGTAGGGTGGGCCGAATGGTCAACAAAGACGATCTTCAGAAGTACTTCGACGCCGGAGTCGCGTTCTCCAACCTCACCCGGGCCAAGGCCGAGGAGCTGGTGTCCGAGCTGGTCCAGAGCGGGGAGTTCCAAACGGGCGATGCCAGGGCCAAGGTCGACGAGCTGCTCGAACGCAGCCGTAAAGGTCGCGAGGCGTTCGTCTCCCAGGTTCGGAGCGAGGTCGCCCGTCAGCTCGACAGCGTGGGGATCACCAACCTCGAGGACCTCGCGACACAGGTGGCCACCCTGATCGGCCGCTCGGCCGACGCCGGCAAGGCCGCCACGTCGAGGTCGAAGCAGGCACCGGCGAAGAAGACGGCGGCGAAGAAGGCACCGGCCAAGAAGGCACCGGCGAAGAA
>CAZNLF010000187.1:2249-6160 GCA_964573595.1 uncultured Acidimicrobiaceae bacterium
CGGCGAAGAAGACGGCGGCGAAGAAGGCACCGGCCAAGAAGGCACCGGCGAAGAAGACGGCGGCCAAGAAGGCCGGTGGCTCGAGCACCCCGGGCGGCGGAGCGGCGGGCTGAGCCGTTCGCCGAGGGTCCGCCTCGATCGCGCACTGGTCGACCGGGGCCTCGTCGGCACCCGGCAACAGGCGGCATCGCTCATCGAGCGGGGCCTCGTCCGCGTCGGGGGATCCGTGGCCGACAAACCGGCTCGGCTGGTGGCGGCGGCCGAGCCGATCGAGCTCGCCGGCGGGCCGCCCCCGTTCGTGGGGAGGGGAGGGGAAAAGCTCCACGCCGCGCTGACCCGGTTCCGGATCGAGGTGCAGGGGCGTCGGGCCCTCGATGCCGGCGCCTCGACCGGTGGGTTCACCGACTGCCTCCTCCAGGCCGGAGCGTCCGCCGTGTTCGCCGTCGACGTGGGGCGGGGACAGCTCCACGAGCGGCTCCGCGCCGACCCCCGGGTGTCCAACTCGGAGCGGCTCGACATCCGGGACGTCACCCTGGCCACGGTCGGTGGCGCGCCGGTGGACGTCGTGACGGCAGACCTTTCGTTCATCTCGGTGGTCCGGGCCGTGCCGGTCCTGGTGGGCGAGGTCGCCGCACCCGGTGCCGCCGTCGTCGTTCTGGTCAAGCCCCAGTTCGAGGCGGGACGGGCCGAGGCCTCCCGCGGCAAGGGCGTTATCCGTGACCCTGCAGTGCACCGGCGTACCCTGGGCGAGGTGGCCGGCGCGCTTCAGTCGTCAGGAGCAGCCATCATTGGTGCCATGCCCTCACCGATCACCGGGTCCGCCGGCAATATCGAGTTCCTGCTGTATGCCCGTGCCCCGACGGGCACGGTGCACACGGGCCCGGTGCACACGGACACGGTGCACACGGACACGGTGCCGACAGCCAGTGGCGGGGATTCGGCCGGCGCTGCCGCCCCCGGTGTGGACGAGCTGTTGGATGCCGCGGTGGCCGAGGCCCACGACCACGCCCACGACCACGCCCACGACCAGGCCCACAACCAGGCCAACGACCACGACCCGAGAGGATGAGCGGCCCATGGCCCTGATCGCCTTCTACACCCATCCCCAGCGGACCGAGGCCGTGGCGGTCGCCGAGCGGGCGTCCGCCTGGCTCGCCGGGATGGGCCACCGGTCGATGTCGGCCATCCAGGCCGACGGCTCGGTCGCGGTGGACGGAGCCGACCTGCTGGTCAGCCTCGGAGGCGACGGCACCCTCCTCCGCTCGGTGGACGCCGCGCTGGCCGGGGGCATCCCCGTCCTGGGTGTCAACATCGGTCGCCTCGGCTATCTCACCCAGGTCGAGCCCTCCGGCCTCGAGGACGCCCTGGCGGCCTTTCTGGCCGGCACCCATCAGGTGGAGGAACGGATGACCCTGTCGGTGGACGTCACCGGGCCCGATGGGGCGCCACTCTCCCGGCGGATAGCCCTCAACGAGGCCACCGTCGAGAAGACCGTTCCCGGACACACCGTGCGCGTGGCCGCGTCCATCGACGGGCGACCGTTCGTCACCTACGCGGCGGACGGCCTCCTCGTCGCCACACCCACCGGGTCCACCGCCTACAACCTGTCGGCGAGGGGGCCGGTGCTCTCGCCCCGGCTGCGGGCCATCGTGCTCACGCCGGTGTCGCCGCACATGCTCTTCGACCGGCCGCTGGTGCTCGACCCAACCGAGCGCCTCTCGCTCGAGGTGCTCGAGCCGCGCTCGGCCGTCCTGGTGGTCGACGGGGTGACGGTGGCCGTCCTCGACCCAGGCTCCACCGTCCACTGCAGCGAGGGTGACCAACCGGCCAGGCTGGTCACTCTGGCGTCGCACGACTTCCACGCCATACTCCGGGCCAAGTTCCACCTGGCCGACCGGTAGGCGGGTCCGATGGACACGGTCGCGGACTCGGCGAGCCCCACGCTCGTCGAGCTCCGCGTCCGGAACCTCGGGGTGATCGACGACGTCACCATCGCCCTCTCCCCGGGGACGACGGCCCTCACCGGCGAGACGGGGGCCGGCAAGACGCTGGTGGTCGAGGCCCTGGGCCTGCTCCTCGGCGGGCGGGCCGATCCGGCCGTGGTCCGCGCCGGAGCCGACGAGGCCACGGTGGAGGGCCGCTTCTCGCGACCCTCCGGCGGCCCCGACCCGCACCACGACCCCGACACGCCCGACGAACTCCTGCTCGCCCGATCCGTCGCCCGGGCCGGGCGCTCCCGGGCATGGATCGACGGGCGGATGGCAACCGTCGGTGCCCTGGCCGAGACCGCCGCCGGCCTCGTCGAGCTGCACGGCCAGTACCAGCACCGCGCGCTCGTCCACGTCGACGCCCAACGTCGGGCCCTGGACAGCTTCGGCCGGATCGACCTGTCGAGGCTGGAAGGCGCACGCGGACGCCTGCGGACGCTCAACGACCAGCTGGACGCCCTGGGTGGTGACACCCGGGCCCGGGCCCGCGAGGTCGACCTCCTCCGCTACCAGATCGAAGAGATCGACTCGGCCGCCATCGAGGACGGCGACGAGGACCGGCGGCTCGAGGTGGAAGAGGACCGGTTGGCGGCATCGGCCGCCCACCGCCAGGCCGCATCGGAGGCGCTCGCCGCGGTATCCGGCCCGGACAGCGCCAATGCACTCGACCAGTTGGCCGAGGCCTCGCAGTCACTGTCCGGACGGGTCCCGCTCGAGCCCGTGGCGGCCCGACTGCGGTCGGCCATGGCCGAGCTCGCCGACGTGGCGACCGAGCTGCGCACCGTCACCGAGACCTGGGAGGACGACCCCCGGCGGCTCGAAGAGGTCCGCGCCCGCCGGCAGCTGTTCCACCAACTGGTCCGCAAGTACGGGGACACCCTCGGCGAGGTGCTCGACTTCGCCAAAACGGCCCGGGAGCGACTGGCCGCCATCGAGGGCGAGGAGCAGATCGCCGCCGCCCTCGACGGCGAGATCCGATCCGCCCTCGACGAGGTGGCGGAGGCCGAGGCCGAGGTGGCGTCCCAGCGCCGCCGGTGGGCCCCCGAGCTGGCGGGCCAGATCGAAGCCACGCTGCGTACCCTCGCCATGCCCTCCGCCCGCTTCGCCGTCACCGTCGAAGGGCCGGGCGCGGCCGACCAGGTCGTCTTCCTGCTGGGGGCCAATCCGGGCGAGCCCCTCCAGCCCCTGGCCAAGGCGGCATCCGGGGGCGAGCTGGCCCGAACGATGCTGGCCATCCGTCTCGCCATCACCGATGCGGCGGGGGTGATGGTGTTCGACGAGGTGGACGCCGGGGTGGGCGGGGCGGCGGCCGAGGCGGTCGGGGCCGCCCTGGCCGGGCTCGGTCGTCACGGCCAGGTCGTCGTCGTGACCCACCTGGCCCAGGTGGCGGCCCAAGCCGACCACCAGATCGGGGTGCGGAAGAGCGAGGGCGACGGCCGCACCCGGTCCGAGGTGACCGTCCTCGACACCGAGGGGAGGGTCACCGAGCTGAGCCGGATGCTCTCGGGCAGACCGGCGAGCGCCTCGGCACGCCGCCACGCGCGCGAGCTCCTGGCCGGGGCACCGGTGGACGAGGTGCACCCGTGACGCTCCCGGCACCACGGTCCGCACGTCGCGCCGTCTGGTTCCGCTAGCCTCATCAGGTGCCCGACATGGACGGCCCGCCGCAACCCCACGGGGAACGACCGACGGGCGATCCACCCCCTGGGAGCCCGAGTGGATCCTCCGGTCCGGTGGCCGCCAGGCCGACGAAGTTCATCTTCTTCACCGGGGGGGTGTCGTCCTCGCTCGGCAAGGGCCTGACCGCCTCGTCCCTCGGCCGCCTGCTCAAGTGCCGCGGCCTCCGGGTCACCATGTGCAAGCTCGATCCGTACATCAACGTCGACCCGGGCACGATGAACCCCTTCGAGCACGGTGAGGTGT
>CAZNLF010000188.1:0-6153 GCA_964573595.1 uncultured Acidimicrobiaceae bacterium
CGTCGTGGGCGACGTGGTCCTCGCGGTGGGTGTAGTGGCTGTCGTTGGTGGCGAGCAGGGGGGCGCCGATCCGTCGGGCGATCTCGACCAGCGCCGGATTGGTCTTGTGCTGCTCGGGGAGCCCGTGGTCCTGCAGCTCGACGAACAGGTTGTCCTTGCCGAAGATGTCCTGGAGCCGGGCGGCCAGGGTCTCGGCCTTGATGCGGTCGTCGGCCAGCAGGGCCTGGAGGACCACGCCGCCCAGGCAGCCCGTGGTGGCGATCAGGCCGTCGCTGTGGCGTTCGAGCAGCTCCCAGTCCAGTCGCGGTTTGTAGTAGTAGCCCTCGAGGTAGGCGGCCGACGAGAGCTTGAGGAGGTTGCGGTAGCCGTCGTTGCTCTCGGCCAGCAGGGTGAGGTGGTAGTAGAGCTTCTCGCCGCCGCCCGTGTCGCCGCCGGTGTCGTCGACCTTGCCCTTCCGCACCGGACGCTCGTGCCGGGACTCACCGGCCATGTAGGCCTCGGTGCCGATGACCGGGTTGATGCCGGCCGCCCGGCACGCGGCATAGAAGTCGAGGACCCCGTACATGTTGCCGTGGTCGGTGATGCCGAGGGCCGGCTGCCCGTCCTCCACCGCGGCCTGCACGAGGTCCTTGACCCGGGCAGCGCCGTCGAGCATCGAGAACTCGGTATGGGTGTGCAGGTGGGTGAATGACCGTGCGGTCAACGGACGGTTGCCTTCCTCGACGTTCTCCGACGCTCCGAGCCAGCGTTCTCCACAGGATGTGGATGAGTTACAGCGGTGTCATTCCGACGATAGCGCGGGTGCGGCCCCGGCGCGGTGGGGCGCGGAGAGCCCCAGGTGGGGTGGGTGGCGCTCAGAGGTAGGTGCCCGGGCGACCGGTGTCGGTCGGCGAGGCCTGGGGCAGGGAGCGCTGTCGCATCTCGTCGAGCTGGGCGCGGGCCGCCACCTGCTGGGCGACCAGCGTCGCCTGGATCCCGTGGAACAGGCCCTCCAGCCACCCCACCAGCTGGGCGTGGGCGATGCGCAGCTCGGCATCGGACGGGGTGGTGGAGTCGAACGGGATTGAGACCCGGTCGAGCTCGGCGGCCAGGTCGGGCGAGAGCCCCTCGGCGAGCTCGCGGATCGACTGCTCGTAGATCTCGCGGAGCCGCCCCCGGCTGGCCTCGTCGAGCGGCGCCTGACGCACCTCTTCGAGCAGCTGCTTGACCATCGACCCGATGCGGAGGAGCTTGCCGGGCTTCTCGATGGACTCGCCCGGTTCGGCGTCGCCCCCGGCGGGCTCGTCCCCGGTCGGGGGCGCTCCGGTGTCCGCCGACCCGGGTGTTCCGGACGTGGCGATCACCCCGTGGCCGTCGACGACCTCGGGGCGGAGGGCGGTGCCCTCGGCCGGCTCCGTCACTGGTCCGCGCTCGTCCGTCATCAGTGGCCACCCTTTCCGACCAGTGCCACCAGAGGCACCAGCATCTCGTCGCTCGTCAGCGATCCGTGCCGGCTCTCCAGCCGGCTCTCCCCGGTGTCGGCGGGGTCGATGAACGCGGTTGGGCCACGGGGGAGCAGGGCGACGTCTCCGAGCCGCGCCACGAACGCGCTGCTCGGCCGGCCACCGAACAGCCCTTCGTCGATCAGCTGGTCCCGTGCCATCACCCAGGTCGAGTCGGCGTACCGCTCGGAGGCGGCGGCCAAGAGGTCGCCGGCTGCGCCGCTCCGGGCGTGCAGCCAGCGGAACCGTCCTTCGCCCGACAAGAAGTGCACCGACCCCATGATCTCGGCTCCGAGGAGCTCCACGCGCGGCCCGACGTCGATCTGGCCGTGGTCGGCGGTGACGACCAGCGTCGCCCCCGCGGGCAGCTCGGCCACCAGGTCGGCCACCATCCGGTCCACCGCCCGGAGCTCGGCGTCGTAGTGGGCCCCGAGGCCGGCGCCGTGGGCCACCTTGTCGATCCCGTCGTAGTAGGCGTAGACGAACGGCTCACCGTCCCGGAGCAGGCGGCCCACCTCGACCGAGAGCGAGGAGGGCACCTTGTAGCCGTGGAGCGGGGAGTTGCCGAGATGGGCGGCCGTGAAGCCGGTGTTGCCGAACTCGTCGCGGGAGACGACCGGCACCGGGGCGCCCGAGCCGGGGAAGGACGGGAAGGGTTGGAAGGTCCGGGCCGGGCGGGTGCGCCTCGCGTCGCGGGTGCCGGCACTCCCGGTCCTCCAGCGCAGGACGTTGAGGATCTCGTCCCCGTCCGCCAGCCGGTAGCCGAGGATGCCGTGCTCGTAGGGGAACCGCCCGGTGGTGATCGAGGTGAGGGCGCAGGCGGTGGTGCTCGGGGCCACCGACGTGATGGCCTGTTCGATGCCCTCGGCGGCCGAGAGGGTCGGCGCCAGGGCCGCCCGGGCGCGCAGCTGTTCCCAACCCAACCCGTCGACCACCAGGAGGACGATCTGGCGGGCCCGGCGGGCCGAGGCCGGCAGCCAGCGGGACCCCGGCGAGTCCGCCCGGCCCCGGTCGATCAGGGCCGGGACGAGATTGGCGATGCAGGCTCCCCCGAAGTCGGGCAGCACCGGCTCGGGAAGCGAGGGTGGTGCGTGGGGAGCGGTGGAAACGGGCACAGGTGCTGACTGTAGGCCACGCCGCCGGGGTGGTCAGCTTCGGGGCAGCAGCGCCCGGACCGTCTTGTAGCAGTGGCCGTCCCGCGGAGTGGTCACCGCGGCCACCAGGTAGTGGGGCTTGAATCCCATCGCCGCCGCCAGGTCCTTGCCCTGGAGCCGGTCGCGGCGGGCGACGTCGAGGGCGCGCTCGGCGCGCGGGTCCTCGACGGGGAGCCAGTTGTCGCTCCTTCCCCAACCGAAGCGGACCCACACGGACCGGTCACCGATGCGGCGGAACAGCACCGGGCCCTTGGACGGAACGAGGAGGGCCAACGACGGGCGGAATCCCCGGAACTCCCAGTACGGGGCCGACGCACCGGGGAACCCGAGGACGTGGTCCTCGACCGGGGCCGTCAGCTGGTGGAGGAGGCGCCGTACACGACGGCCGTGGAGCGTGCCCAGGTGGCGGGGCAGTCCGTCGGCGGTGACCGCCTCGGGCTGGGCCAGGTCGTCCCGCTCCGGCTCGTCGGCCAGCCGCGCCTCCACCACGTCGAAGGGCGCCAGGTCCGGCCCGTGGTCGGTGGGCCAGTCGACCCTCACCCGGACGAGCGTCCCCGAGGCCAGGTCCACCCCCGTCGTGTCCTCGAGATGGCAGGCCAGCACCAGGACGGTCAACGAGGTGCCACCGGCCACCTCGATCTCCGAGCGCGTGTTGATGGACCGGGCGATGTCCCGGGCTGTGCCGTTCCGCTCGGTTGGCGTCGAGCCATTGCTCACCGGGTCTCCTCGACCAGTTGGGCGGACAGGGTGTCGACGTCGTCGGCCGGCAGACGGCAAGCGTAGTTCCGACACACGTAGGCGCGGTCGTCCTCCCGGCCGGCCCACAGTGGGGAGTCCGTCGGCTGTCCCCAGGCCAGGACGACGGCCGGGTGCCACCGGTCCCGTACCACCGCAACGAGGTCGGGCCGATGCCCCGTCACCGCTACCTCGGTGAAACCGTCGCCGAGGAGCTGGGCGGTGAGGAGGATGTGGGCGAAGGCGGTGGGATGCCGGGAGAGGACGTCGCCGAACAGGTCGACGACCTCACGGGCCGCCCGTGCGTAGCGGTCGCTCCCGGTCAACGCCCCGAGCCGGGCCAGGGCGAGTGCGGCCGCCGCGTTGGCCGAAGGGGTGGCGCCGTCGAAGATCTCCTTGGTCCGGACGATGAGGGTCTCGGCATCGTGGCCGGTGGTGAAGAAGCCCCCGGACTCGTCGTCGTGGAAGAGGGCCAGGAGCCCGTCGGCAGCGGCGATCGCCCGCTGGGTCCACACGGCCAGCCCGGTCAGCTCGGCCAGGCGCGTGAAGCAGTCGACCAGCCATGCGTAGTCACCGGCGTAGGCCAGATGGCGGGCCCCTCCGTCCGGGCGCCAACTGCGCAACCACCGGCCGTCGTCACCGAGGAGATGGGTGACCAGGAACTCGCCCACGGCCACGGCGCCCGCGTTCCACGTCGGGTTGCCGGTCGCCGCCGCCGCCTCGGCCAGGGCCGACGCGTACATGGCGTTCCACTCGGTGAGCACCTTGTCGTCGAGGCCGGGCCGGACCCGGCCGGCGCGGGACTCGAACAGGAGTCGCCGGCCGGCCTCCACTGCGTCGGAGCCGGTCAGCGGTGCGCCGACGGGACGGCGGAGGATGGAGGCCCCTTCGAAGTTCCCCTCCTCGGTGACCCCGAACCACTCGGTCACCGCCGCGGTCACGGTGTCGGCGGCGAACCCGTCACGGGGGTCGACCCCGGCATCGACGCCGGCGGCGATCTCGGCGGGCGTCCAGACATAGAAGCGACCCTCGACGCCCTCGGAGTCGGCGTCCTCGGCCGAGCGCACGCCGCCGAGCGGGGTCATGAGGTCGCGGCCGACATAGTCGACGATCCCCTCCATCACCCGCAGGTAGTCCGCGCTGCCGGTGACCTGCCACCCGTGCAGGTAGGCGCGGAGCAGACCGGCCTGGTCGTAGAGCATCTTCTCGAAGTGGGGCACCAGCCAGTGGGCGTCCGTCGAGTATCGGGCGAATCCACCCCCGAGGTGGTCGTGGATCCCACCGGCGGCCATGGCGTCGAGCGTGCTCGTGGCCATGGCCAGTGCGTGCGCCCCCTCCTCCTCGTCCGGGTGTCGCTCCGAGAACCGCAGGGCCAGGTCGACGAGGGTCGGCTGGGGAAACTTGGGGGCTCCACCGAACCCACCCCACTCGGGGTCGAACCGGCGGGCCAGCTCGACGACCGCCGATCCCACCAGGTCGGGGCGCGCATCGCCGACGGGGCCGCCGGGGAAGGGGGCCGACACGGTAGCGCCCGATGTGGGGAGTAGCGACCGCGAGGCGATCGAGGTGGAGAGCTCGGTCGCCTGGTCCTCGACCTCGCTGCGGCGGTTGTCCCACACGTCGGTCAGGGCGCGGAGCACGGTCGGGAAGGACGGCGTCCCCCGCCGGTCGTCGGGCGGGAAGTACGTGCCGCCGAAGAAGGGTCGACGGTCGGGCATCAAAAAGACGCTCATGGGCCAGCCGCCGGAGCCGGTGAGGGCCTGGACCGCCTCCATGTAGACGGCGTCCACGTCGGGACGCTCCTCGCGGTCGACCTTGATGGACACGTACGACTCGTTCAGCAGCTCGGCGACCGCCGGGTCCTCGAAGGACTCGTGCGCCATCACGTGGCACCAGTGGCACGCCGAGTAGCCGATGGACAGGAAGATCGGCCGGTCCCGGCGCCGTGCGGCCTCGAACGCCTCCTCTCCCCACTGGTACCAGTCCACCGGGTTACCGACGTGTTGGAGCAGATAGGGGGAGAGGGTCTCGGGTGGCGTCTCTTTGATGAGGGGCAAGGGGTTCTTCCTCCGTCCTCGGCCGGGACTGCACTGACCCGTCCGAGGACGAATCTAGGGCGCCGGTACCGTTCCCCGGCCGAACGACCCAACGGAGTCACACCCTCCTGGCACCGTTCACGCATGCGTTCTCGGGTCCACGATCAGTGGGATGACCGGCAGTGAGCAGGTCCCGGCCGAGACAGCCACCCGAAAGCGGTACGACTGGGCCGAATGGGCGGCGCGACGGCCCGGGGCCTGGGTCTCCCTACGGGCCGGCCAGGCCGAACGCATCACCGAGCTCGGCGATGGCGTCGGCGTCGACGGGGGATCGGAGGCCGAAGACCACCTCGTCCACGCCGGCCGCCAGATAGTCGGCCACCAACTCCGGCATCTGGTGGGGCCGGCCCACGAGGATGCCCGCATCCGCCCCCGACGCACCACCGACCCGCCCGGCACCGGCGAACCCGGTAGCGGAGGCCGGCTCCTCGCCCGTGGAGGCGAGGACGCAGGGTGCCAGCAAGACCACGTCGATCTCGGCCGGGTCACGGCCGATCTCCTCGCAGCGCCGCTGGAGGAGCTCGACGGTCGTCGCCACTGCTTCGGCGGTGCCGCCGACCGCGCACTTGTCCCCGTAGCGGGCGACGAGCGGTACGACCCGGCTGCCGTCGTGGCCACCGATGAGGACAGGGGGCCCACCGGGACGGGTCGGCCTCGGCTGGTTCCGGGCCCGCTCCAGGTGGAAGT
>CAZNLF010000189.1:0-4176 GCA_964573595.1 uncultured Acidimicrobiaceae bacterium
CCGCCCATCTGCTCGGCGAACGTCCGGTGGGCGAGGAAGAGGTTGAGGGTCTTGGTCACCTCCTCGACGAGACCCTCCGACCCGCGCACGTCATCGAAGGTCATGGTCAGTTCGTCGGGCCGGTACAGGATGTGCGGCGATCGGCCGGCGGCCAGCAGGGGGACGATCATGACCAGGGCCAGCACGCTGATCAGGGCCATGGCCGGGAGCAGGGGCTCGAGGGACGGTGGCAACTGGGGCGTGGGCAGCGTCAGGCCCGGGTCGAACAGGTCACGCAGGACGAGGAGCAGGGCGATCGGGCCGAGCACCATGGCCAGTCTCTGGAGGCGCGTGCTGCGCGCCCGCTCCCGGTGCGCGCCCACATCGGTCGTGGCCATGGCCGCGACACCGCTGTTGCCCAACGAGGCGAGTGCGTCGGCGGACGTGGGGCCCCCCGGCGATCGCCCACCGCGGCTCTTTCCGTGGGCCGGCCGGTCATCGTGCATCGGCTCGTCTGCGGCTGGTCCCGCCAGGATCTCCTCGGAGGCCTCGGATCGGTCTTCGCTCATCTGCCTGCCTCCAGTTGGCCCCCGGGTCGCCTCACGGCAGCACGGAGCGGTTCGGTCACAGACGAAACCTCTGGTTTCGAATGAGTGCCCCTCTGTCCAACGCAATCACCACCCACACCTACCCAGACGGTGACCAATGCCGAACCTATCCGGTGCGCACCCGCTCTGCCGTTGGCGCTGCTGAGCGTGTGCATCCACCCCCGTGGAGTGGGGGACGGGGGCTCCGCGGGGGTGCAATCCAGGTGGAATTACCCGGGTGCCGGGGGAGCCGTCGTCGGGGCCTTCGTGGTGGGCGTGGCGGGCGTGGCGGCGGTGACCGGCGGCGCGGTCGTCGTGGCCGCCGCCACCGGGCGGGTGGACGCCGCCACCGGCCGGGTGGCCGCCGGCTCCGAGGCGTAGCCCGACCGGGAGCTCGGGGTCGCGGTCGCCGAACCGGGCACCGGGAATTCGCGGACCTCGAAGTCGGAGAGCACCGTGGCGCACAGCGAGGGGTCGGGGAGCGAGCAGGACTCTTCGGCCACGGCCACACTGGTGCCGTCGGTCACCGCCGAGGCGATCTGGGGGAAGATGACGGCGCCGGTGACCGGGCCCGGGCCGCCCGAGCTCTCGAGGGAGCCGACCACCCCCTCCGGGTCGGTGATCGCCACCACGTCCGGTGTGGGCATCGAGCTCTGCTCACCGGCCGGCTTGGCCCCGGTGCACTTGGCCTCCTCCGACTGCCAGGTCGCCACGGTGAAGTACGGGCAGACGAGGGCGATGCCGGCGACGTCAGCGGTGGAGTCGAAGGTGGCGAAGACCCCCTCGGTGCCGGGCGCCGCCGGGCCGGTGACCGGCGGATTGGGGTCGTTAGGTGGGTAGACGGCCAACCCGCTGGCGCCGGTGGCCGGCTGGGTCTGGGCACACGACCATCCGCTCGGGGCGAGCACGGTCCGCAGTCCGTCCGAGTAGAACTCGACCTTGCCGACCAGGGCGGTCGGGATCGGCGCCAACAGGATGCTGGGCTTCCATCCCCCGTCGGCGAGCGGTGCTCCCCCATCGGTGGTGCAGGCCACGACAGGGAAGGCCACGGCTACTTCCCCGCTCAGGGGGGCCGTCGTCGTGGTGGCGGGCTGCTGCGGACTCGTCACGGAGGACACCGCTTTGGTCGGGGGGGAGGCGAGCAGCGAGCTCCCGCACCCCGACAGGACGGCACCCATGAGGAGGACGCCGCCCACCGCCGCCAGCAGGGGTCCACGGTGGAGGAGCGGCGAAGGCGTGGTAGTGCTGCTCGTCACTGGCCCAAACGTTAAGCCAACACGGGCGGTCGACGGTGGTATCCGGTCCGCCCCCCGGCCCCGGGGGCGGGGGGCTCCGGATGACCGCCCGACTAGCGCAGGGCCACCGGTCGGTCCACGTGGGTCAGTTTGTCCGGATTGCGGACGGCACGGATGGCCACCACACGACCCTGGTCGACCTCGAAGGCGGTCACGAGGTCGACGACGCCGTGGGCGGAGACGACGGTGCCGACGTCGCCGTTGATGACGGTCATACGCATCGTCATGGTCTCGTCGAAGCGGTGACCGAGATTGACGAGCAGACGGGCCACCCTCCGGGCCCCGAGGACGGGGCGTCGAGCGGCGCGACGGTTGGCTCCACCATCCGACACGCACACCGCATCGGGTGCGAGGTGCCGCATCACCAGATCGACGTCGCCGGTGGCCATGGCGGCCAGCAGTGCTTCGACGACTGCCCGGTCGGAACCGGGGTCGCTGCGGATGGTCGGCCGCCGGACCCGGTGCCGGGCCCGGCTGGCGATCTGGCGACACGCCTCCTCGGACTTCCCGACGGTGTCGGCGATCTCGGCGAACGGGACGCCGAACACGTCGGCCAGCAGGAAGACCGCCCGCTCGACCGGGCCCAACTGGTCGAGCATGGTCAGGAACCCGAGGCGCAGCGACTCGGCGAGCTCTGCCGACTCGGCCGGGCCGGCGTCGTCCACCAGCGGCTCCGGCAGCCAAGGGCCCACGTAGGACTCGCGCCGCCGTCGGGCGGACCGCAGGTGGTCGAGGGCCACCCGTGTCGTCACCGTGGTCAGCCAGGCTCCGGGCCGGTCGACCTGGCCAGGGCGGAGCCGGTCCCACCGGAACCACACGTTCTGGACCACGTCCTCCGCGTCCGGGATGGTACCGAGCATCCGGTAGGCGAGCCCGATCAGCCGGGGCCGCTCCCGCTCGAAGAGATCGACGGCCGTCGGTTGCGGCTCCGGGGTCACGGCTGCTCCGTCATGGAGTCGTCACCAGACCATCATGGACGAACCGGACCGGTGCTGCGCCGCCAGGCGCCCGGCGGCGTGGCCGCTGGCCAGCGATGCATCGCCGAGGAGCCCCTCGGGCCCGACCCAGTCGCCGGCCATCAGCACCCCCGGCGTACCGGTGGCAGTAACGGTCGGCCTGCCGGCCAGGCCGCCGGTGCGGGCCCGGGGGAGCATCCCCGATACGGTCATGTCGGCGAGGAACCGCCGGGTCACCACGTCCTCGGGGCGCACGCCCGCCGTCGCCACCAGGCCCTCGAGCTGGGCGCGGTCGTCGGCGGCAGCGCGGGCCCCGTAACGGATTGCGGCCACCACCGCCCCTCCGCTGGCGACCTGACGGGCGGGAGGGGACTGCACGGTGGTGTAGAGCGGGTCGTCGAGGGACAGCACGTAGCCGGGTTCGGGCATCCGGCTCACCCCGAGGTCGAGGCACGCGGCCGTCACCGGGGGCCCCAGGTCGCCCCACTGGGGCTCGACCGGCAGGACCCGCCGCACCGCGGTCGGTCCCCCGACGGCCACGACCACGCAACGGGCCGACATGCCGGAATCCCTCGTCGTGACCTCGACCCGGCCGGCCGCCGCCTCGACGCCGACCACTTCCACGCCGGTCCGGACATCCAGCGATGCGGACAGCGAGTCGATGAGCTGCCCCCAGCCGTCGTGCAGGTAGAGGACGCCCCCGTCGGCGGCCGCCTGGAGCTGGGCCACGGCAGCCCCGGCGCTGAAGGCCTCGGTGTCGTCGGAGTAGGTGCTGAGGCGGATCAGGGCCCGAACCACCGCTTCGGCGTCGGGTCGAAGGCGGTGGTCGGCGATCCACTCGGCGACCGATACGTGGTCGAGGTCCCGGGGCGTGATGCGCCGGAGGGCGCCGAACACCCCCAACAGCTGGGCCTTGGACCGCGCGCCGAGGACGTCGGTCCGGAGCATGGAGGCCGGCCCGGTCGGCATGAGGTGGTGGCCGTCGCCGGTGAGGGCACGGTAGCGGGCCAACGGCGGTGGGGCACCCCGTGGTGAGACTCCGAGGGAGTGCAACACCCGCATACCGGCACCCCCGGCGTAGAGCGCGTGGGCTCCCATGTTGAGGGTGAACCCGTCGCGCTCGACGGTGCGCGCCCTCCCTCCGGGCCGGTGGGCCTCGAGGACGACCACCCGGGCCCCGTTCCGTTGAGCGGTGGCACCGGCGGTCAACCCGGCCAGCCCGCCGCCGACGACGATCACATCCCATTGGTTGTTCATGCCAATCTGACGCCGCCCGGTGGGAGATCGTGACAGGTGAGCGTGGAGCCGGCCGAACCGGTGATGCGGCCCGGGTGAGGCGGCCCGGGTGATGCGGCCCGG
>CAZNLF010000189.1:4276-6115 GCA_964573595.1 uncultured Acidimicrobiaceae bacterium
GCGGCCCGGGTGATGCGGCCCGGTCGGAAGGCGTCAGTCCCCGCCCGGCGTGACGTTCTGGAGCCGGACCTCTCCGTGGGCGATCAGCCTCCCGGACCCGTCGGTGACGTCGACCTTCCACAGCTGCTGGGTGCGACCCTGGTTCAGCGCGATCCCCTCCACGATGACGTGGCCCGAGGACAGCGACCGGAGAAAGTGCGTGGTGTTGGTCAGCCCCACGGCGACCTGGCCCCGGTCCTGCACCGCGGCGGTGGCACCGATGCTCGCCGCGCTCTCGACGGCGGTCGTGTACACACCGCCGTGCACGATGCCCCACGGCGTGTGGTGCCGGGCGTCGACCTCGATGTGGCCCCGGACCCGGGTTGGCGACATCTCGTCCACGATGAGGCCGGCACTCGTCACGAATTCGCCGGACTGCTCGAGCGACCCGGCGCGGGCACTGGGACTGCCGGCCGCGACGCCCGGGGTCGGTGACGCCCCCGTCACCGCCCGCACTCCCGGCCGACGCCGAGATCCTCGGTGGAAATTCCTGGTGGGTACGTTAGTTGTTTCATAAAACTAACAATAGGCCTTTCCGACCGGTCCGGGCAACGGGCGTGCCGGTGCGGTCCTCCTTCGCATCTCTTCCCCTCCGGGAGCGCGTTCGATTACATTCACGTCGACGTTAAGATATCTTGACGTAAGGGTGACTATCACCTCGGTGAGGTCGAGGTCGCTGCCCCGCTGGGCGAGCAGCTCCAGTACCGCTGTGCGCGTGGACCCCAGTGCGCGTTGACCGCAGTGCACACGTTGACCGCAGTGCACACGTTGACCGCAGTGCCGACGATCGATAGCAGGTGGGCCGATGGCCGCATGGCAAGGATTGAAAGAGGGGAGGGTCGCCCGGACCAGGAACAGCGACGGCTCCCTCGCTGATCTGCCGTCGAACTACAAGTGGATCGCGCTGTTCATCTCCACCCTCGGGATGCTGATGGCCACCATCGACGGCTCGATCGTGTTGATCGCCCTCCCGGACATCTTCCGCGGCATCGGGCTCGACCCGCTCCAGCCGGGCAACACCTTCTATCTGCTGTGGATGATCCTGGGCTTTCTGGTGATCACCAGCGTGTTGGTGGTGAGCCTCGGCCGCATGGGCGACATCTACGGACGAGTGCGCACGTACAACCTCGGCTTCGCCGTGTTCACCTTCTTCTCGCTCATGCTGAGCATCACCTGGATGACGGGACACGCCGCGGGGGTGTGGCTGATCACCATGCGCGTCTTCCAAGGAGTGGGCGCCGCCATGCTGATGGCCAACTCGGCCGCCATCCTCACTGACGTGTTCCCCGACAACCAGCGAGGCATGGCCCTCGGGGTGAACCAGGCCGCCGCCTTCAGCGGCACGTTCATCGGACTCGTCCTCGGAGGCGTGCTCGCCCCGATCAACTGGCGGCTCATCTTTTTGGTGTCGGTGCCCATCGGTCTGTTCGCCACCGTGTTCGGCTACCTGAAGCTGCACGAGACCAGCCCGAGGCGACCGGCCCGCATCGACTGGCCGGGGAACATCACCTTCGCCCTGGGCCTGGTCCTGGTGATGGTGGGCATCACCTACGGCATCGAGCCCTACGGGCATCACGTGATGGGTTGGACCAGCCCCACGGTGATCGCCTCCCTCGTCCTCGGCGTGGCCCTGCTCGTCGCCTTCTGCATCATCGAGACCAAGGTCCCCCAACCGATGTTCCGGCTCCAGCTGTTCAAGATCCGCGCCTTCACCAGCGGGGTGCTGGCCAGCTTCCTCGCCGCGCTCAGCCGGGGCGGGCTCATGTTCATGCTGATCATCTGGCTCCAGGGGATCTGGCT
>CAZNLF010000190.1:0-3098 GCA_964573595.1 uncultured Acidimicrobiaceae bacterium
CGTTTGGCAACCGGCATATCCGAGTGCCAGTCGCCCACCGGTGCGCGCCGGCCCCTCAGGAGGCGTCGACGAGGCGCAGATTGGGGTCGGCCCCCAGGGTGAGGGGGCTTACCCCCCCGTGGCGCAGCCGCCACCAGCCGGCCGCCGCCACCATGGCCGCGTTGTCGGTGCACATCGCCCGGCTGGGCAGGAATGCCCCGATGCCGGCGGCGACGCAGGCCTCCTCGACGGTCGATCGCAGGAGGGAGTTGGCGGCGACGCCACCGGCCAGGCACAGGGCGGTCGCCCCGACGTCACCCGCCGCCGCCATCGCCCGGTCCACCAGCACGTCGACCACGGCCTGGCGGAAGGAGGCGGCCACGTCCGCGGTGTCGGCCTCGGGATGCTTGCGCACCGTGTTGACGACCGAGGTCTTCAGGCCGCTGAACGAGAAGTCGTAGCCGTCGCCCGGGGTGGAACGGGGGAACGGGAAGGCCGCAGGGTCCCCGTCCGGCGCGACCCGGTCGATGGCCGGGCCGCCGGGATAGCCGAGGCCGAGGAAGCGGGCCACCTTGTCGAAGGCCTCGCCGGCCGCGTCGTCGATGGTCCCGCCCAGCAGCCGGTACCGGCCGGGGCCGGCCACCTCGATCAGGAGGGTGTGGCCGCCCGAGACCAGGAGCACCACGAGCGGCCAACCGAGGTCGGGCTGTTCGAGCAGGGACGCGAACAGGTGGGCCTCCAGATGGTTGACCCCCACCAGAGGCACCCCCCAGGCCAGCGAGAGCGCCTTGGCCTCGGCCACGCCGACCAGCAACGACCCGATCAGGCCGGGCCCGAAGGTGACGGCCACCGCGTCGATGCCCGCGCCCGAGTGGTCGGAGCCGGCCTCGTCGAGGGCCTGCGCCAACACCGGCGTCAGCAGTTCGACGTGGGCGCGGCCGGCGAGCTCCGGCACCACGCCCCCGTAGCGGGCGTGCAGGTCGATCTGGCTGCTCACCACCGACGAGACGACCACGGTGCCGTCGTCGACCACCGCGGCCGCCGTCTCGTCGCAGGACGTCTCGATGCCGAGCACCCGTCGGGCACCGTCGACGCGGACGCCGGGCGCTGTGCCGTCCGTGAGCGCTGGGCCGTCCGTGAGCGCTGTGCCGTCCGTAAGCGCGGTGCCGTCCTCTCCATGACCGGTCATGGACGGACACTACCGAACGGTGGCCGAATGCCGGCTCGGGCCGCGCCCACGCCGGTATGGGCCTCAACGGCGGGACGTGACCCCGAGGTTCTCCGACACCGCGGCGTCGATGGCCGAGAGCCGCTCGGCGTACTGGTCGGTGTCGATGTCCCGGGCCCACATGACGAAGGCGTCCTCGCCCGTCTCCGGGTAGTAGTTCGGTCGGACCCCGACCGGTGCCAGGCCGAACCGCCCGTAGAGGGCGAGGGCCGGCCCGTTCCCCACGCGCACCTCGAGCGTGAGGTGGCGGGCCCCACGGGCCAGCCCGGTGCGGACGAGGTCCGACAGGATGGCTGCGCCCAGGCCCCGGCCCTGCCACGCCGGGTCGACGGCGATGTTGTTCACGTGCGACTCGTCGTCGATGAACATCTGACCGGCGAATCCGACGATGCGCTGGCCCACCCATGCGGCGCGGTACGACCGGGACTTCCGCTGGGCGAGCTCTTCCACGAAGAGCCGGTGGGACCACGGCTGGGGGAACACCGCCTCCTCGATCCGCAGCACGCCCTTCAGGTCCTTCGACCGCATGGGGGCGATGACCACCGGGACCGGCCCCTCGGGGATGTCACCGGCGCTCACCCGGGGGGCACGTTCCCCGGGGCCGGTGGGCGCGGGCCCCGTTGCTCCCAGTTGATGCGGGCATCGGCGGGACGCCGGTAGTCGGGCACCACCTCGGACGCCGGTACGGTCGGGACGCCACGGGCGAGGCGGTCGAGCGCCAGCCGCGCCTGGACCAGGGGAGGCGGCGCCGCCAGCTCGTCCGCCCATCTGAGGTCGAGCGAGCCGTGCACGGCGAGCAGGTGGCGATAGCGCGTCGCCCCGTCGCCCACCACCGTCACCCGGCCCGCGTCAGCGGCGAGGCCCACCAGCCACTCCTCCAGCGCCTCGGGCCCGATGGGCTCGGGCCGCTCCTGGCGGACGGACTCGGGATCGGCCCGGGGGGACCGGACCGGTGCCCTACCGGTCCGGGACGCGCCAGGCGCCCCCCCGAACCGGTAGACCGCGGCGAACACCTCGCCCCGTCGGGCGTCCACCACCGAGGCGACGACGCCCACCTCGGCGCCGGTCGGCGCGGCCCGGTCGAGCACGGCGGCGGCGAGGACGTCCAGGCTGCTCACGCCCAGCACCCCGATGCCGAGTGCCTGCGCCAGCGCCTTGGCCGTCGCCACGCCCACCCGCAGGCCGGTGAACAGCCCGGGGCCGACGTCGACGGCGATCCGGTCGATGTCGGCGACCGCGCAACCCGACACCGCGCAGATCTCCTCGATCGCCGGGGCGAGCAGCTCGGCGTGGGCCCTCCCTCCGTGGTGGACGCGTTCGGCAGCGGCGCCGTCGTCCCGGATGAGGGCCACCCCCACCATGTCCGTCGCCGACTCGATGGCCAGGAGGGTCATTCCGCCGACCGCCACCGGGCCACGGCCCCCACCAGGGCGTTCCACCGGCCCGACCAGGCCCCACCGTCGGGAGCCAGCGTGATCACCCGCTCGAGATCGTCCTCTCCGGCGGCGAGGTGCACGGTCAAGGACCCGTCCCCGAGAACGGGGCGGGCGGCGTCGCCCCACTCGACGAGCGCGACGGCGTCGTCGTCCACGAGCTCGCCAAGGCCCAGGTCGACGATCTCGCTCCGGTGGTCGAGGCGGTAGACGTCGGCGTGGACGAGGGTCCCGATCGCCCGCTGCCCCTCGGGGTCCACCGGGTACTGGCGCATCAGGGTGAAGGTGGGGCTGGTGATCCGGTCGGCCACCCCCAGGCCGGCACCGAAGCCCTGGGCGAACGTGGTCTTGCCGGCGCCGAGGTCGCCGACCAGCAGCAGGACGTCCCCGGGGACGCAGAGCCGGGCGATGGACCCGGCCACGTCGCGGGTCTCCTCGGGACCGGTGGTCACCACCAC
>CAZNLF010000190.1:3108-6112 GCA_964573595.1 uncultured Acidimicrobiaceae bacterium
CCTGCCGGCCAACAGTTTCACCGACTGCGCCGGACTGCCGGTGACGACCACCGCGGAGGCCGGCGGGTCGTCCCCGCCGGGGCCGTGCCCGGTCACGAGCTCCACCCCAAGAGCTGCTTGGCCCGGATGAGGTCGGCCCGCATCTCCGCCACCACGACGCCGCCGGAGCGCAGCGCGGCCGCCGGGTGGTAGGTGGGCACCAGCTGGCGCCCACCCATCGGGTACGCCCTCCCCCGCACCTTGGTGATCCCCTGGTCGGTGTCGAGCAACAGCTTGGTCGCGAAGTTCCCGAGGGTCACCACGACCACCGGCCCGATCAACGCCAGCTGGGCCTCGAGGTAGGGCCGGCACGAGGCGATCTCGTCCGGCTTCGGGTCGCGGTTCTCCGGGGGACGGCACTTGACCACGTTGGCGATGTAGCAGTGCGACCGGTCGACCCCCAGCTCCTCGAGGAGCAGCCGGTCGAGTAGCTTGCCCGACCGACCGACGAAGGGCTCACCCTGGAGGTCCTCGTCGCGGCCCGGCGCCTCGCCGACGAACATGAGGTCGGCCTCGGGGTCGCCCACCCCGAACACGACCTGGGTCCGGCCGGCCGAGAGCGGGCACCGGGTGCAGCCGGACGCCTCACGGGCGAGCTCGGCCAGTTCGGTCCCCTTGGCCACCGCCGAATGGTACCGCCCGCCCGACGGGGCCGGGCGGGTCAGGTGGAGTGGCCGGACGGCTCCTCCACGAGGACGCGGGGCACCCGGGGTCCGATCGCACACAGCACCTCGTAGGGGATGGTGCCGAGGAGGTCGGCCCACTCGGTGGCGGTGATCTCCTCGGTTCCCTGGCGACCGAGCAGCACCACCTCGTCCCCCACCTCCACCGGCGCCGTCCCCACCGGGCCGCAGTCGACGACGATCTGGTCCATGGTCACCACGCCGGCCAGGGGACGGCGGACGCCGCGGACCAGCACCTCGGCCCCCGAGTCGAACAGTCGACGGGGCACGCCGTCGGCGTACCCGATGGGGACGGTGGCGACCGTCGACCGGGCGGCGAGCGGCCGGCGTCGGCCGTAGGAGGGGCGCTCTCCGGGGTCGAGGTCCTGCACGTAGGTGACCTGGCTGCGCAGCGACAGGACCGGCTCCAGCCGGAGCCCTCCGGTGGCGTCCGTCAGCTCGGCGGCCAGCGACGGGGTCGGGGCGACCCCGTAGACGGCGATGCCGCAGCGGACCATGTCGCGCCGGGACCCGGGCACCCGGATGGCGCCGGCCGAGTTGGCCGCGTGGGTCATCGGGGGCCGGTGGCCGGCGTCGGCCAGGGCCCCGAGCGAGTCGTCGAACCGCCGCAGCTGCAGGGCGGTGAACTCGCGGTCGACCGCCTCGTCCCCGTCGGCCACCGCCAGGTGGGTCCACACGGCCCCCAGCTCGAGCCGGTCGTCACCGACGACGACGCCGACCAGGGCCGGCAGCTCCCCGGGATCGGCGCCCACCCGGTGCATGCCCGTGTCCACCTTGAGGTGGACCGCCACCGGCGGGGAGCCGACGTCGGCGACCGCACGGCCGAGCCCCTCGAGGCCCTCCCGGGTGTAGGCGGTGGGCACCAGGCCCCGGGCCACCGCTTCGGCCATCGCCTCGACGGGGGGCTCGGAGAGCAGGAGAATCGGTGCGTCGATGCCGGACTCACGCAGCGCGACCCCCTCCTCGACCAGGGCCACCGCCAACCAGGAGGCGCCACCGCCGAGCGCGGCCCGGGCCACGGCCAGGTCACCGTGGCCGTACCCGTCGGCCTTCACCACCGCGCACAGCGCCGCCGGGGCGCACAGGCGCCGCAGCAGGCCGGCGTTGTGGCGCACGGCGTCGAGATCGACGGTGGCCCACGCCGGCCGCCACCGCTCAGCCACCGGCACCACCGGGGCCCCGTTCCGGTGGACACAGGTCGAGCATCACCCGGGCCACGAGCTCGGGCAGGTCGCCGGCCACCAGCCCGTCGCCCAGTCCCCGAGCACCGGCGCGTCCGTGCACGTGGGCGCCGAGTGCGGCCGCCTCCAGCGGATCCACCCGGCGCGCCAGCAGGGCGGCGATCACTCCGGACAGGACGTCACCCGTTCCGGCGGTGGCGAGCGAGGTGGTCCCGGCCATGGCCAACCGCACCCGGCCGTCGGGATGGGCCACGGCCGTGGTCGGCCCCTTCAGCAGGGCGACGGCACCCGACGCCCGGGCCAGACGCCGGGCGGCGTCGATGCGGTCCGGTCCCGGCGCGGCCCCCATCAAGGTGGCGTACTCGCCGTCGTGGGGGGTGAGCACCACCGGGGCCCGCGACGCCCGGGGTGCGGCCCCCTCCAGCCTCCCGAGGGCATGGAGCCCGTCGGCGTCGACCACCACCGGCACCGGCGACTCGGCCACGAGGCGCGCCACCTCGTCGGCGGTGCCCGCCTGGCGCCCGAGGCCCGGCCCGACGACGACGGCCGCGCACCGCGACGCGGCCTCGAGGGCCGGTGACGACCAGCCCTCGCCGGGGAGCGACACGCTCACCGCCTCGGTGGCCGGTGACGCGGCGAGCTCGGCCCCCGGCACGCCCAGTCGTACCATCCCGGCCCCGGTGCGGTACGCGGCGCGCCCGGCCATGCCGGCGGCTCCGGTCATGCCCGGCGAACCGGCGACCACCAGGACGGCGGCGGACCACTTGTTGCCCCCGTGCCGGCGGGAGGGCACGAGGGCCGGGACGTCGCCGTCCTCGACGACGTTGACGTCCCGGTCGCCGGCGGGCAGGCCGATGTCGGCCACGACGACCCGTCCGGCCAGAGCGGCACCGTCCCCCTGGAGCAGTCCGGGCTTGAGCGCCACGAACGTCACCGTGCGGTCGGCGGCCACGGGCGCGCCCGAGGCCACCCCGGTGTCACCGTGCACGCCCGAGGGGATGTCGACGGCCAGGACCGGCGTGCCCGCCGGCACCGCGGGGAACCGGTACTCCCCGCGGAACCCGGTGCCGAAGGCGGCGTCGACCACCAGGTCGGCCGGCC
>CAZNLF010000191.1:0-365 GCA_964573595.1 uncultured Acidimicrobiaceae bacterium
AGGCTGCACAGCAGTGAGCCGGCGGCGAAGGTCAGCAGCCCGATGACGAAGGTGCGCCGACGCCCGAGCCGGTCGGCGGTCGAGCCGGAGAGCATGAGCAGGCTGGCCAGCACCAGGGTGTAGGCGTCCACCGTCCACTGCAGGCCCGACAGCGGGGCGTGGAATTCCCGGCCGATCGAGGGCAGGGCAACGTTGACGATGGTGACGTCGAGTCCCACGATGAGGAGGCTCATCGAACAGATGAGCAGGATGCCGACGCGTCGCCGCCGGCTCAGCCCGTCATCCACCGTCGGGATGACCACATTAACTTCTGGACTCATAATAGTTATGACTATATCAGTATTATCCGGCTCCAATTCCCCCGG
>CAZNLF010000191.1:375-6006 GCA_964573595.1 uncultured Acidimicrobiaceae bacterium
GTCAGTTGTATTCAGATTGAAATACCAGTCCTCCGGAATTTCCGGATAACTGAAATAATCCGTGGCCGCTACCCACAACTGCTTTTAATAAAGCAATGATTGATTCCCAATGATCAAGCGCCAATATTGATCCGGCTCCAATTCCCCCGGACACGCGGGGGTGACCGATCAGCCGGCACGCCGGAATGGAGGCGCTGACCAGGGTGTCCCCGCCCCGCCGCCGTCGGGTCGCCCTCCCACCCACTCCCCCGGCCCACCAGGCTCCCGACATCAGCCGCCGGCGAGTGCGTGGAAGGCGACGGCAGCGGCTGTCGCCACGTTCAACGAGTCGACCCCGTCGGCCATCGGGATGGAGACGACCACGTCGGCCGCGGCGAGGGCCGTCTCCGTCAGGCCGGGCCCCTCGGCGCCCAGGAGCAGGGCCACACCGGCGGGGCGACGGGACCCGGACACCAGGGCCCCCAGTTCGGAGAGACCGACGGTGGAGACCCCGCGGTGGACAGCCGGACGCGGGACCATGGCGGCGACGACGAAACCGGCGGCCCGCGCCTGGCCGAGCCCGGCCGGCCACGGCGCCAGCCGGGCGAACGGCATGTGGAGGACGTGGCCGACGGACACCCGGATCGACCGGCGGTAGAGGGGGTCCGCACACGTCGGGTCGAGGAGGACGCCGGCCACGCCGAAGGCGGCGGCGTTTCGGAACAGGGACCCGATGTTCTCGTGATCGTTGAGGCCCTCGAGGATGGCGACGAGCCGAGGGGCTCCCCCCGGTAGGGGTACTCCGGTGGCGTCGGCCAGCAGGCGTCCCGGGTCGGCGGGCGACGGGCGGTTGGCGACCGCAACCACGCCCCGGTGGAGAGCGAAGCCGACCGTGGCGGCCACCACGGGACGAGACCCCACGAACACCGGTGCGCCGCGGGCCCGTGTGGCCGCCACCAGGCCACTTGCCGCCGTCACCTGGTGATCGTCGACGAGCAGCGAGCGCACCGTGTATCCGGACGTGAGGAGCCGTTCGACGGCGAGCCTTCCCTCGACCACGAAGACCGACCGATCGGCGTCAAGCCTGATCCGGCCGGCCGGATCGTTCAGGTCCCGATAGAGGTCGAGTCGCGGGTCCTCGGGGTCGTCCACCCCGAGGAGTGGGCCGGGAGTGACGACAAGAGGGCCCTCGGGCGCGTCCGACACCCCTCCAGCCTCGCGTAACCCGCGTGGGCATGACTCCGTTGGCCCGGGGGCCGGAGGGGCCGAGGATCCGGGCGCCAGCTCATCGGGTGACGCCGCAATCCCACGAAACGACCAGCGTGAGGTGGGCAGGCCGCGGCGCTAGGCCGCCAGAGCGACCACCGGCGCGCTGAGCTTCTTGCCTCCCATGGAGCCGAAGTAACCGGCATCACCGAAGGTGAAGACCCCGCCGTCACTGGCGACGAGCCAGTAGCCACCACCGTCGGGAGTGGCGGCGATCCCCACGATCGGCTTGTTGAGGTGCTTCCCGCCCATGGAGCCGTGGAAGGTGGCGGAGCCGTAACTGAACACGCCCCCGTCGCTGGCGACGAGCCAGTAGCCGTTGCCGTCGGGAGTCGCCGTGATCCCGACGACGGGCTTGTTCAAGTGCACCGAACCTGCGGAACCGTGGAACGCGGCATCACCGAAGCTGAAGACCCCGCCGTCACTGGCGACGAGCCAGTAGCCACCACCGTCGGGAGTGGCGGCGATCCCGACGATCGGCTTGTTGAGGTGCTTCCCACCCATGGAGCCGTGGAAGAGGGCGTCGCCGAAGCTGAAGACCCCGCCGTCACTGGCGACGAGCCAGTAGCCGTGGCCGGTCGGCGTGGGGGCGATCCCAACCACCGGGGCAGCGAGCGCTTTGCCGTTCAACGACCCCACGTTGGCTGCATCGCCGAAATTGGCGATCGCGCCGGAGCCGGTGACGATCCAGTAGCCGCCGGCGTCAGGTGTCTCGGCGAGGCCGACAGCCGACGATGCCTTGGTGGTGGCCGAGCCCGCCGCGGAGCCCCAGAAGGGCTGGGTGCCGAAGGTGAAGACTCCACCGTCGGCACCGGCCAGCGCATAGCCCGTCCCCGGCACCGGAACCGCGAAGGTCGCCACGTTCACGTTGGTGAACGTGTTGGCGCTTATCCCGCTGGTGTCGACGTTCTGGGTCCAGATCCCGTAGTAGTTGTTCGAGATCGAATTCCCTTGAATGGTGGTCCCGGTCACATGGTCGACGGCGCTGAAGACCAGGATGCCAGTCGTGGCCGGGTCGCCGGCATCGACATCACCCGCGCTGGTGCTTCCCGAGGTGAACACGCCGGATCCGGGCGAGGTCTCTCCGACGGCATTCTGGCCGACGACGTTGTTCAGGATCTGGTTGCCGTTGACGTCCTGCGCCGGTGCGTGACTGTGGATGGTGATACCGGCCTGTCCGTTCCCCGACACGGTGTTGCCCTTGATGACGTTGTCATAGGAGGCGGTGCCGGGGAACGGTGCCGCCATCAGGATTCCGGAGCCCCCCCCACCCTGGATGCCGTTGTTCTGAGACACATTGCCGCTGACGGTGTTGTCGAAGACCCCTCCGGCCGAGGGATTGGGCTGTCCTCCGGGTGCGGCATTCGAGTTGTGGGACGGCATCGTGATACCGCAGTCCCAGACGTTGTTGACGACGATGTTGCTCTGGATCTGATTCCCCGAGGTAGGACCGTAGTAGGCGGTCGCCCCCCCGAAGGCTCCGACTCCGATGGTGCCCGGAGGAACTCCGTCGTCGACGAGGATGCCGCCGGTGTTGTTCTCGCTGGTGTTGCGGCTCACGGTGGAGTTGGTGACGGATTCGAGGTGGATGCCCTCTCCGCAGTCGTTCTCCGTCGTCTGGGGGAGGCAGGCGAGGTCGTTGCCGCTCACCACGTTGCTCGTCACTGTTACGTTTGAGGTCCCTTCGACCAGGACTCCCTCGCCCTGGGCGCCCTCGATGGTGAAGCCCTCGAGGACCGAGCCGGCCGCTCCCGGCGCCTGGATGATGACTCCTTCCGGATGGCCCGATGCGTTGATCGTCGCACTACCCCCTACCGAGCCGTCGATCGTCAACTGCTTGTTGCTCACGTTCACCGACTCGTTGTAGGTGCCGGGGCAGACGTTGATGACGTCTCCGCTCGTCGCGCTGCTCACCGCGGCGGAGATCGTGTTGTAGTTCGGGCTGCCACAGCTCCCCCCACCCGTACCCGTAGGGGCGACATAGAGAAACGCGACCGCTCCGGCCGGTGCCGAGGTCAGCGCCACTCCGCCGAGGGCCCCCACGACCAGTGCGAGGCCCAGCCCCACCACCTTCAGGCGCGAGCACCAACGAGTAATCGACTTTGCCATGGTCCGCCTCCTTGTCAACCCGAGTTTTTACTCTGTGTCGACGTGCCCGTCAACAGCCTCGGTCCCCTTCCGCAGCGCATGGTCCGGTGCTCCGCTCCGGTGCTCCGGATCGCTCGCACCGATGAGCGACCGATCCACTCAGGCAACGATCCTCGTTCGCTGCCCCGACCACTTCGAACACCCTCCGGCCCGGACCATGACAACTACCCTCACGGTCATGGTCGGGGATTCGCTCTGGGAACGGCACGCAGCGTGGTGGCAGGAAGGATTCACTGACGGAGCCGACCCCGAGTACGAGGACCAGATCCTTCCCCTCATCGAGCGCTTCTTGCACGGGAGCCGCCGGGTCTTGGACGTGGGATGCGGCGAGGGACAGGTCAGTCGCCGAATCGCTGGTCTTGGTGCCGACGTCGTGGGGATCGATCCGACAGCGGCGCAGATCCGCGTTGCTCGAGAGCGAGGTGGCCCGGCTCATTTCATGAGGGCCCGATCCGAGCAGATTCCGAGTACGAGCGCGAGCTTTGACGCGGTCGTCGTGTGTCTGGCCTTCGAACATGTGGAGCCGTTCGAGGCAGCCATCCAAGAGGTCGCCCGAGTCCTCGTTCCCGGCGGATTGTTCCTTTTGCTCCTGGCCCATCCATTGCTGCAACCGCCCGGGAGCGGATGGGTCGAGGACCTCGACTCGGGCGATCACTTCTGGAGGATCGGTCCCTATCTGCCGGACGATGTCGCGATCGATGAGATCGCGCCGGGTGTCCGGCTGCAGTTCACCCACCGACCTCTCAGCGAGTACGTCCACGCCATGGGCCAGGCCGGACTGCTCATCGAAGACATGGTCGAGCCGGCGCCGTCGGCGGTGGTGCTCGCCGAGACGGGCGATTTCCCCGACGCGGCCACCATCCCGAGGTTGATGGTCCTGTGCGCCCGTCGCGCCGCATCGTCCTCGGAATGCGCTGAGCTCCAGCGGTAGGGGGCGGTCTCGCTCAGGGCCTCTCGGACCGAGACCGCCGGCCAGAGGACCCAGCCCGCGCCGGTCCTCCACCTCGTGCGATTCCCCTGTCGGCCGGGGGACGCGGAAAACCCACCTTCGCGATTGACAGCCCCCATTGGTGAGGGTTCACTGGGTCCAGAGTCAGCGAAGAGCGGGAGGCGACCTATGGCGGACATCGCGGTAGACACGGTGAGCGAGCTTCGCAAGGAATTCGGGGGTGAGGTCTCGCTCCCCGGCTCGGCGTCGTACGACGAGGCGGTGCGCATCTGGAACGGTGCGGTCACCCGACGGCCGGCTGTCGTCGCAAGCTGCGCCACGCCGGAAGACGTCGTTGCCGCCCTCCAAGTGGCCCGCCGGGAAGGCCCCGAACTGTCGGTTCGAGGTGGCGGTCACAACTTCGCCGGTCATGCGCTGTGCGAAGGCGGCATGATGATCGACCTCACACCGATGAAGACGGTGACGGTGGACGTCGAGGCGCAGCGGGCCGCGTGTGGAGGAGGGACGACCTGGGGAGAGCTCGATGCTGCCACCCAGGCTCACGGTCTGGCCGTGCCCGGAGGCTTCATCAGCCATACCGGGGTCGCCGGCCTGACGCTGGGCGGTGGCATCGGTTGGCTCTCGCGGTTGGCGGGGTTGTCATGCGACAACCTGGTGGGAGCAACGGTGGTCACCGCCGATGGTCGGGTCCTGAAGGCGTCGAGCGATGAGAACACCGACCTCTTCTGGGCCATCCGCGGCGGTGGCGGCAACTTCGGCGTCGTCACCGAGTTCGAGTTCGGGCTCCACCGAGTCGGGCCGCTGGTGAATCTGGGCCTCTTCCTCTTCAGCCCCGAGCAGGGGCGTAACCTCTTCCGGTTCGCCCGCGAGTTCGTCCGGGACCTCCCTGACGAATCGCAGATGTTCCTGGCCGGGCTCAGCGCTCCACCTGAGCCGTTCGTGCCTGAGGAGCTGCAGCTCAGCCCGGTGTTCGGTCTCGTCGTCGTGGGGCTCGGCGATGCCGAGGCGCACCAGCGGCTCATCGCACCGATCCAGGACGCCCTGAGTCCAGTCGTCGAATTGGTCACGCCCATTCCCTATGTGGACCTCCAGCAGATGTTCGACGCGTCCGCGCCGTGGGGACTCCACTCGTACGAGAAGTCCATCTACGTCGACGATCTGACCGACGGTGTCATCGACGCCATCGTCGAGCACCAGGCAAAGAAGATGTCACCGCTGTCCTTCGTCCCCATCTTCAACTTCGGTGGGGCGTTCCGGCGGGTGGCCGACGAGGCCACCGCCTTCGGCGG
>CAZNLF010000192.1:0-1139 GCA_964573595.1 uncultured Acidimicrobiaceae bacterium
AGGAGATCATCCGGTTCCACTGCGTGTGGTGGCCGGCCATGTGCATGGCCGCCGGGATCGACCCTCCCGCCCACGTGCAGGTCCACGGCTGGCTCCTGGTCGGCGGAGAGAAGATGTCCAAGTCGAGCCTCAACCAGATCTCGCCGGGCGAGCTCACCGCTGAGTTCGGCGTGGATCCGGTCCGCTATCACCTTCTCCGTGACACCCCCCTCGGCTCGGACGGCGACTTCTCGGCCGAGGGCATCACCAGCCGGTACAACGCGGACCTGGCCAACAACCTGGGCAACCTGCTGTCCCGGGTGACCACGGTGGTCGGCTCCAAGTGCGGGGGGATCGGACCGTCCCCGGACCCGGCGAGCCGCCTGGCCGGGGTGGCGGCCACCACGATCGCCGAGGCCACCGAGGGGTGGAACGGGGGGCAGCCCCACCTGGGGCTCGAAGCGACGTGGCGGCTGATCCGCGAGACCAACGCCGAGCTCGAGACGGCGGAGCCGTGGAAGGCCGACCCGGGCCCTGCGGTGGACGGGGTGTTGGGCAGTGCACTCGAGGTCCTGCGCCTCGTGGCCGTCCTGGTCTCGCCGGCCATGCCGTCCACGGCGGGCGAGATCTGGCGACGGATCGGGCTCGAGGGCTCCCCCGAGGACCGACGACTGCCCGGGGACGGCGCCTGGGGCGGCTACCCGGGTGGGCTGGCCGTCGAGAAGGGCGCCCCGCTCTTCCCACGGCGCAAGGCGTAGGCCGGGAGCCGAGGTGGACGACGCGGTCGTCGAGTGGTTCGACTCCCACTGCCACCTCCAAGAGGAGTTCGCCGAGTCCGACGCCGGGGGTCCGGCCGAGGGCACGGAGGGAACGGGACCGCACGCCACGCGACTGGCGGCAACCCTGGCCCGGGCGTCCGAGGCGGGTGTAACGAGGATGGTCTGCGTAGGGACCCGCGCCGACAGCTCGGCGGAAGCCGTCGATCTCGTCCGGGCCATGCGGGGCCCGGGATCGGTGGCGGTGGCCGAGGGCATCGAGGTGTGGGCCACGATCGGCCTCCATCCCCACGACGCCGTCGACGGGGTCGACTCCCTCGATGCCCTGTTGGCCGCCGAGCTGGCGCCGGAACTGGCCGCCGAGCTGGCGCCGGAACTGGCCGG
>CAZNLF010000192.1:1239-3634 GCA_964573595.1 uncultured Acidimicrobiaceae bacterium
TGGCCGCCGAGCTGGCGCCGGAACTGGCCGCCGAGCTGGCGCCGGAACTGGCCGGCCCGTCACCGGACCTGCCAAGCGGTTCCGGACCAGGGCCCTCGCCGGACCGGGTGGTCGTGGGAATCGGGGAGTGCGGCCTCGACTACCACTACGACCATTCGCCCCGGCCCGTGCAACGCGAGGCGTTCGCCCGGCAGGTCGAACTGGCCGGACGGCTCGGGCTGACCCTGGTGGTCCACACCCGGGAGGCCTGGGACGACACGTGCGACATCCTGTCGTCCGTCGGCGTGCCGGAACGGACGATCATCCACTGCTTCACCGGTGGCCCCGAAGAGGCGCGCCGTTGTCTCGACCTCGGAGCCTCCCTCTCCTTCAGCGGTGTGGTCACCTTCAAGAACGCCGAGCCGGTGAGGGAGGCGGCGGCCCTCTGTCCCCTCGACCGGCTGCTGGTCGAGACCGACACCCCGTTCCTGGCCCCCGTGCCTCACCGGGGAACCCTCAATGAACCATCGAGGGTTCCCCTGGTCGGGAGGACAATTGCGCTGGTCAAACAGGTTGAGACTTTGGAGGTGGCGGTCTCGTCCACCCACAACGCCCGTTCCCTGTTCAACCTCTGAGACCTCCCGCCTTCGTCACCGACGGGAGCACCTCCGGTTTCCGCCACGCCCCGGACGGCCGCCTCTTGGGGCCGGCCCGGTTTGATTGTGGGAAGGCAACCCGCCTAGCCTCGTCACCGCGGCCGCTGCACAGCGGTCGTTTTGCTTTCACAGGGAGTGCGACTGTCGGACGCATTCCGAGACCGGCTTGGAGGAGCCGGTCCCGACCGCCCACCGGGCGGGCGGTCTTCCTCGGGTCCGACCCGGGGAGGAGTTGACAGTCGCACAAGGAGCGTGGAGTCCTGAGGACGACAAATCGAATGAACAGCCGGCACGTCGCCGCCCTGTTCCTGTGTGGAGCCGTGCTCGTCGGGCCGTTCCTCTTGATCCACAACCAGGCCTCCGCCTCGTCGGACCCCGGACCCCACGCCCGGGAAGGGGTCGCCGGGTCGACCGGACGGACGGATTCCCGGGCGACCCGCCTGGCGTCGGACGACCGATCCCGTGTCGCGTCCGCAACCGCGACCGCCGGCACGGCGGGCGTGGTCCCCTCGACGACGACCGCCCCGGTGACCACGACGGCTCCGGTGGAGACCACCCTGCCCGCGCAGGTCGTCGTCGACCATGCGGTGGCACCCATCACCACTGCGGCGACCGCGCCGCCCACGACCACCACGACGGCCCCCCCGGTGGCGGCGGCCACCGAGGCCTCTGACTCCGGTGCCGGCGGGAACGGCCAGGTCACCTACTACGGGCACCCCGCCGGAACCTGCGCCAGCCCGTGGTTGCCGTTCGGGACGGTGGTGGAGATCACCAACCCGGCGAACGGTGCGTCCGTCAGCTGCGTGGTGAACGACCGCGAAGCGGACACCACCCGGTCCATCGACCTCGCCACCAGCACTTTTGCCGAGATCGCCCCGCTCTCCCAAGGCGTGATCGACGCGCAGCTGAGCTGGTGACCCGGGGGGTCGGCGCGGCCCCACCGCGTGCGGAGCGCGACCCGGAAGGTGAGACACTTACCCGGTGACCCATGGTCGAGCCGAGGTCCATGCGTTGCTGTTGGCCAACGACCTGCGGCCCAGCCGTGCCCTCGGCCAGAACTTCGTGGCCGACGGCAACACCGTCCGGCGAATCGCCCACCTGGCCGGGGTGACCGACGGGGGCCGGGTGGTGGAGATCGGCGCCGGGCTCGGCTCGCTGACGCTGGCCTTGGTCGAGGCGGGGGCGTCGGTCACCGCCGTCGAGATCGACCGGCGGATCGTCCCGGTCCTGCGGTCCCAGGTGGAGCCCCTGGGCGTTCGGGTGGTGGAGGCCGATGCGCTCACCCTCGACTGGGGCGCGCTCCTCGGGGCCGAGTCCTGGTCACTGGTGGCCAACCTCCCCTACAACGTGGCCGTCCCGCTGGTGATGCGGGTTCTCGAAGAGGCGCCCCAGGTCACCTCGCTCCTCGTGATGGTCCAGCGCGAGGTAGGTGAGCGGCTGGCTGCCCGAGCGGGTGACGAGGCCTACGGGGCCGTGTCGGTGAAGGTCGCCTACTGGGCCACCGCCCAACTGGTCGGCCGGGTGTCCGCCTCGGTCTTCATCCCGAGGCCGCGGGTGGAGTCGGTCCTGGTGCGGATGGACCGGCGCCCCGAGCGGGCCTCGGGGCCGGGGCCGGGCTCGGAGGCCTACGACCGCCTGTTCTCGGTGGTCCGGGGTGGCTTCGCCCACCGTCGCAAGATGCTCCGCCGGTCCCTGGAGGATCTGGTCCGACCCGAGGCGTTCGAAGCGGTGGGCATCCCGTCCACCGCCCGGGCCGAGGA
>CAZNLF010000192.1:3734-5974 GCA_964573595.1 uncultured Acidimicrobiaceae bacterium
GTTGCCGGTGTCGCCGGGCCGATCGGGATCACCGGATTCGCCGGCGCCGCCGGCCGGTCGGTGAACGCGCCCGGGGGGGACGTGGTCGAGCTGTCGGCTCCCGCCAAACTGACCTTGTCCCTGCGGGTCACCGGCGTGCGGCCGGACGGCTACCACCTGTTGGAGTCGGAGATGGTGAGCCTCGACCTGGCCGACACGCTCCGGGTGCAGGAGGGCGACGGACTGACGGTCACCGGCGATGCGATCCCTGTCGGCCACCGGCCACCGGAGGGTTGGATGCCCCGACCGGTGGACACCGGACCCGACAACCTCGTGACCAGGGCGCTGGTCGCGGTGGGCCGATCGGCCCGGGTCGACCTGGTGAAGCGGATACCGCCGGGAGCCGGACTGGGTGGGGGTTCCGCCGACGCCGCCGCCATCCTGCGTTGGGCCGGCCGCACGAGCCCGTTCTTGGCCGCCGAGATCGGCGCCGACGTCCCGTTCTGCGTGACCGGTGGGCGGGCACTGGTGCGCGGGATCGGCGACGAGATCGAGCCACTGGCCTTCGAAGAACGGTCGTTCGTCCTGTTGCTGCTGCCGTTCGGCGTGGACACCGGAGCCGTTTACCGGGCCTACGACCGGCTGTCCGGAGGGGCGATGCCGGCTGGGCCCGGTCCCGTCGGGAACGACCTCGAAGCCCCGGCGGTGGCCGTCGAGCCGCGCCTCGGCCGGTGGAGGGATGCACTGTGCGACCTGACCGGGCGACCTGCCCGGTTGGCCGGGAGCGGCTCGACCTGGTTCGTCGAGGGCCCACCCGAGGAGATGGGCCTCGAGGACGGGGTCCGGACCCTGGTCGTGGGACAAGAGACCGGTCTGCTCGTGCCGGTACGGACCAGCCCGGTCTCTTGGTAAGGAGGGACCAAGGCCGACCCGAGCCGGGCACGGCCGTGCTATGGACTCCGGTCTGTGGACTTCAGGTCTGTGGTCTTCCGGTCCGGGCCTTTCGGCTCCCGACCGGGGAGGGACTACTTGCCCGCTGCCCGCCTCTGCCAGCGGGTGGCCTTCAGCATCTTCTTGTGCTTCTTCTTGCGCATGCGCTTGCGGCGCTTCTTGATGAGGGATCCCATGTCGTCCGGCACCCTAGTCGACCAGGGAGTTTTTCGCCATGCGCCCTGGAGGGGCCCCGGTCGGCTCCCGGGCGCGTCGAACCCCTCAGTCGTCGTCGCCGGCGCCGACCGGGGCCGTGATGGTGGGGAGACCGAACCGGAAGAGTGCCCCGCCACCCGGAGCGTGGTAGACGTCGACGGTGCCCCCCTCGTCCCGGGCGACCTGGGCCACGATGGCCAGGCCCAGGCCCGAGCCGGGTCGGCTGCGCGCCCCGGCGGAACGGTAGAAGCGGTCGAAGATGAAGTCGACGTCGCTGTCGTCCACCCCGGGCCCGTGGTCACGGACGAACAGGGCGCCGTCGGCACAGGAGACCTCGACCACGCCACCGTCCGGGCTCCACTTGAGCGCATTGTCGAGCAGGTTGTCCACGGCCCGTTCGATCCGGGACGCCGATCCCGACACCCAGCAGGGGGCGACGTTGGCCCCGAAGGTGACCCCGCGGCTCCGGCCGTGGGTGGTGGCCACCTCCACGGCCTCGAGCACGATGAGATCGAACCGTATGGGCTCGGGGGTGAGGTTGGGCTGCTCGCCTCTGGCCAGCTCGGAGAGGTCGCCGACGAGTGACGTGAGCTCATCCATCTGGGTGAGGACGTCGTTGATGAGCACGTCCCGCTCCGCCGGGTCCAGCTCCTCGAGCCTGGCGGCCACCTCCATGTTCGTCCGCAGGCTGGTCAGAGGGGTGCGCAGCTCGTGGGAGGCGTCGAGGACCAGTTGGCGCTGACTCTCCCGGGAGGTGTCGAGCGCCACCAGCAGCCGGTTGAAGGCCCTCCGGAGTCGGCCCAGTTCGTCGGGACCGCCGGGGTCGAGCCGACGCGACACATTGGTGGTGTCGGCGAGTTCCTCGATGGTCTTTGTCAGGTTGTTGAGCGGTCCGAGCACCGTCCGACCGACGGCCAGACCGAGCAGGATGGCGACGGTGATGCCGACCAGCACGATCAACCACAGGGCCACGGCGAGGTGGCGGAGCTCCTGGTTGACCCCGGTCAGCGACGTGGTCAACTGGAGTGCCCCGCCCTCGGGGAGCACCTCGCTACCGGCCACGACGGTGTACTCGAAGCCGGGTGCCAGGGCGGCGACGACCTCCCGCACGTCGA
>CAZNLF010000193.1:0-5963 GCA_964573595.1 uncultured Acidimicrobiaceae bacterium
CTGGTGAAGCGGATCTTGCCGAGCTTGGAGAACCGGAACCGGATGCGCATCTCAGCCTCTCCCCTCCCCAGCACCGACGGCCGCTCTGTCATCCGACCCCGGGGTCGGACCGGTGCCGGACGGCACCCTGGACAGGAATCGTACCGGCACCTGGCCCCCAGTTGAGAGATCCTGCCCCGTCCCCTGGCTCCCGCCTGCCGGCGGGACGGCCGAGGCGACCACGTGCTCGATGCCGAAGCCCGTACAGGCCCCACAGTCGTAGCAGGGGGTCCACCGGCAGTCGGGCAGCCCGAATTCGGCCAGTGCGTCGAGCCAGTCCTGCCACAGGAAGTCGCGGTGGAGCCCCGCCGAGAGGTGGTCCCACGGCAGCGCCTCGTCCTCGTGGCGATGCCGGTAGACGGTGTCCTCGAGGGACATCCCCTGGGCGGCGAGCGCCTCGGTCCACAGCTCGAGGTCGAAGTGCTCCGACCACTCCTGGAACGTGCCACCGGCCCGCCACACGTGCTCGATGACCGGGCCCATCCGCCGGTCACCGCGGCTCACGATGCCCTCGGCCGCCGTGGCCTTCGGGTCGTGCCACCTGATGGTGAGCCCGCGGACCGGTCGTGCGGCGTCGCGGAGGAGGTGCACCTTGCGGGTCAGCTCCTCGATGGTGTTCTGCCCGAACCACTGGAACGGCGTCTGGACCTTGGGGACGAAGCCGCCCACCGACGCGGTGACGGTGACCCCTTTGTGATAGCGGCGCCCGATCGCCACACACTGCTTGGCCAGCTCGACGATGCCCAGGGTGTCCTCGTCGGTCTCGGTGGGCAGGCCGATGAGGAAGTAGAGCTTGACCCGCTTCCACCCCTGGCTGAATGCCGCGTCGACCGCCGCGTAGAGGTCCTCTTCACGGATCAGCTTGTTGATGACCTGGCGCATCCTCCAGGTGCCGCCTTCCGGAGCGAAGGTGAGCCCCGTCCGTCGCACCCGTTGGATCTGGGCGGCGGTGCCGACGGTGAAGGCGTCGACCCGCAGGCTCGGCAGGCTCACCGACACCTGGCCCGAACACGACGGGTCGTCGATGATCGACGTGACCGTCTCTTCGATGCCCGAGTAATCGGCGCTGGACAGCGAAGTGAGCGCCACCTCGTCGTAACCGGTGCGGGCCAGCCCCGACGTGACCATGGTGCGGACCTGGTCTTGGGGCCGCTCCCGCACCGGCCTGGTGATCATCCCGGCCTGACAGAACCGGCAGCCCCGCGTGCACCCGCGGAACAGCTCGACGTTGAGGCGGTCGTGGACCACCTCGATGAGCGGGACCAACTGCTGGCGGGGGTACGGCCACTCGGCGAGATCGGCGATCGTCCGCTTGTGCACCCGGTCGGGGATGCCGGGACGGACGGGGGTGGTCGACACCAGGGCCGGCGCCGACCCGCCGGCGGCCGTCGGGTCGGACGTGTAGCGGGCCTCGTAACAGGCCGGCACGTAGACGCCGTCGACCTTGGACAGTTCGTCCAGGAGCTCCTGCCGGGATCCCCCTCCGGACGCCGGGTCCGTCCCGGCCCCGGCGGCGAACGTCCCGAGCACCTGGTTGACCTCGCCCACCGCCTCCTCGCCGTCGCCCAGGACGAAGCAGTCGACGAAGTCGGCCAGCGGCTCGGGGTTGAAGGCGCAGTGGCCGCCGGCGATCACGAGGGGGTGGTCCAGCGTCCGGTCTCGGGCGTGCACGGGCACCTCTGCCAGATCGATGAGGTTGAGCACATTGGTGTAGACGAGCTCCGCCGAGAGGTTGAACGCCAGGACGTCGAAGCCACCGGCCGGCAGGTGGTTCTCGAGCGAGAACAGGGGCACCCCGGCCGATCGCATGGCCGCCTCCATGTCCACCCAGGGGGCGTACGCCCGCTCCGCCACCGCGTCCGGTCGCTCGTTGAGGATCTCGTAGAGGATCTGGAGTCCCTGGTTGGGGAGCCCGATCTCGTAGGTGTCGGGGTAGATGAGCAACCAGGCCACGGCGTCGGGGCCGTGCTCGGTCACCTGGGCCCCGAGCTCGCCGCCGATGTAGCGGGCCGGCTTGGTCACCCCGGACAGGAGCGGCTCGATACGTGGCCAGAGGGACTGCATCTCCCCCCTCATCCTAGGGCCGGCCGGTGGGGGCCACGCCGCGCCGGCGCGGGCGGAGGGGACCCGGGGGGGCCGGCCGCGGCCGGATCACCCCGCCGGCTTGGTCGTGGTCGTGGTGGCCAGCGACGGGAGCTCGATCGGATTCGGGTTCTCGACAACCTGTGGACCAGGGGATATGGCCGCCGGAGTCACCGGATGGGCGGCCAGGTAGTTGAAGATCGCGCCCACGACCGGGGCGGCGGCCGTGGCGCCGTAGCCGGCCTGGTCGATGACACAGACGACCACGTACTGGGGGGCGGCGGTCGGCCCGAACCCGACGAACCAGGCGGTGGGCTCCTTGCCGATCTCCGAGTCCGCTGTACCGGTCTTGCCGGCCACGCCGCCGGGGAAGCTGGCGAGGCCGGGGACCCCGTACGCCGTGCCCTTCGGGTTGTTGACGGCGCCCTCGAACCCGGTGAGCAGGGCGCTGTAGGTCGACGCCGGCAGGCTGACGTGGCCGGTGACCTGGGGCGTGAACTTCTTGACCACCTGACCCGACGGGGAGACGATCGCCCCGGCCAACTGGGGCGCGTAGCGGGTGCCGCCGTTGGCGAAGGTGGAATAGGCCACCGCCTGCTCGATCGGGGTGATCACCGTGGCCCCCTGCCCGAAGGCCATCTCCACGTTGTCGGCGGCGTACCAGGTCGTGTTGGGGAACCCGGTCGGGCTCTCGGCGTGCAGCTTGAGCCGCTCGGCCTGGCTGTCGACCCGCCCCTGGACCTCGCCGGGCAGGTCGATGCCGGACAGCTCGCCCAATCCGTACTGGTTGGCCTGGTTCTGGATGGGGGTCTGGCCGTAGGTGGCCCGGGCGTCGTAGAACATGGCGCCCAGGTTGTAGAAGAAGTCGTCGCTCGACACGGTGAGGGCGGTGGTGATGTCGATGTCACCGAAGCCACCGTCGCCCTCGCTGTTGTGGAACTCACAGGTCGAGCTGTTGTACTGGCAGCCGGGCACCTTGAACGTGCCGGAGTCGTCGTAGATGTCGCTCGGGGTCCACAGGCCTGAGTCGAGCGCGGCCGTCGCCGTGTTCAGCTTGAAGGTCGAGCCCGGCGTGTAGAGCCCCTCGATGGCCCGGTTGAGCAGTGGCTCGTTGTTGGCCGGCGCCGACAGGGCCGCATACTCCGGCGTCGAGATCCCCCCGACCCACACGGCCGGGTTGTACGTGGGATAGGAGGACATGGCGTACACGGCACCGGTGTCGGGGTTCATCACGACCACCGCGCCGCCGGTGGCCGCCGGGTAGCACCCCGAGTTGTTGTTGCACTGGTGGTCGTAGGTCCTCCGCAGCGCCAGGATCTGGCTGGCCAGGGCGTTGTCGGCGACCTGCTGGAGGTTGGTGTCGAGGTTGGTGACGAGGTTGTCGCCGGGGACCGCCGGGGTCGTCCTGAGCGATCCGACGACCTGACCCTTCGGGTTGACCTCGAGCTGTTGCTGTCCGGAGGTGCCCCGCAGCTGCGCCTCGTACTGGTACTCGAGGCCCGACTGGCCGAAGGGGTCACCGGCCACGTACCCCTGGGAGGCCCTCGACTTGAGCTCGGCGGCGTTGATGGTCCCCACGTAGCCGAGGGTCTGGGACGCCGGGTACCCGACGGCGCCCGGTCCGGGCAGCTCGCCCTGGGGGTACTGGCGCTCGGTGGTGGCCACCGAGCTGACGCCGGGGAACTCCGACTGGTGCTCTTTGATGTACAGGATGTCGGCGAGGATCTGCTGCTGTTCGGCCGGTGACGCCCCGCCGGTGAGCACCGGCACCGGCTTGTAGAGGCTGTAGCGGGGGTCGGCGATGGTGGCGTTGACCTGTGCGGTGGTCTGGCCGATGAGGGTGGCGAGGCGGCCGACGACCGCGGGGTCCTGGGTGGCGGTGACCCGCGACAGGGTGATCTGCTCGACCACCTGGTTGTTCACCAGGGGGTTGCCGTACCGGTCGAGGATCAGTCCGCGGCTCGGCTGGACCTGGACCGCCCGTATCTGGTTGGCCGACACCGCCTGCGCGGCGGCCGGCGCCTGCAGCACGGTGAGGGCCCACAGCCGCAGGCCGAGCACGGCGAACAGGCCGAGCACGATGAGCCCGGTGATGCGCAGCCTCAGCCCCGGGCGTGCCGCACTCGAGTCGGGTGCGTCGAGGACCGTCTCGATGGAGAAGCGGTTCTGGCGCATCTTGGGCTGCTTGGCCCTCTTCGGCCGGGAGCTCTTGTCCTTCTCCGGCCGGAGGTAGTGGCGAGAACCTCCGAAGGGATGGCGCAGGGATCGGCTCACGGCAGCCCAGTATCCCAAGTGCTGGACGGTGCGTGCACGCGGCCCACGGGCAGGCTCATCGGGCCACCCCCGACGAGAGGGGTGACGTGGGCACGCCCTCGGTGGAAGCGGCCGGCAACGCCCAGGTCACCAACCCCATCGCCGGGATGGCCAGCACGGCGTTGGTGATCGACACGACCGCGATGACGCGCACCAGGTCCACATGGAGCATCTGCGGTTGCCCCAGGACGGAGCCCAGCACGCCGTAGACCAGCTCGTAGAGGGCGCTGCCGGCCAGGGCGGCCACCACCGGCAACCACACCGCGGTGCGATCGAGGGCCAGCGTGGCCACGCCCACGGCATACCCGAGCATGGTGGCGACCAGGGCCGAGAGCCCGAACGGGGTGGGGAGGAAGAGATCGGCCACCAATCCGGTGGCGAACCCCATCCACGCCCCCCGGGACGGCCCACCCACCAGGCCGGCCACGATCGGCAGCAGGATCATGATGTCCGGGTGGACACCTCCCACCCTCAGATCCAGCATCAGGGTCTGTTGGACGACGACGAAGAGCAGGGTCACCAGGCCGACGCGTACGAGCACCCGTGAGGTCAACGGCCACCGCCCGAACACCGCGCACCGAGGGCGGTCACGCCGACGGCCCCCACAGGATCACCGACACGTACCGGAGGTGGACGAGATCGGCCTCGGGCACCAGGGACACCGTCTCCTGCGCCGAGGTGAGGCCGTTCCGGTGGGCGACCACCCGGGCCACCGGGATCCCCGTCGGGTAGGAGGCGCCGGGCAGGCCGCTGGTGTAGAACACGTCGCCGTCGACCAGCGGCGTGTTCGAGGGGACCAGATCGGCGGAGAGGGCCTTGCCCGAGCCCTGGCCCGTGAGCACCGCCAACGAGTTCGCGCTCGACCCGTAGCGGACACCGACCGCCGACTGGCCGTCGGTGATGAGCCGCACGGTGGCCGAGTCGTCATTTCTCTGCACCACCTGGCCCACCAGGCCCCCCTGGCCCGCCGCGCCGCTGGTCCCCACCACCGGCATGTTCAACTGCACCCCCTGGTTCCGGCCCACGCTGATGTCGATGGTGGAGGCGAAGTCGCTCGTCCCGAAGTCCGTCACCACCGCCGGCACCGTCTGCAGGTTCTGGAGGAACGGCAGGTGCAGCAGGGCGGTCAGCTGCTTCATCTGCTGGAGCACCTCCTGTTGGGACACCTGTTGGGTCCGCAGCTGGTCGAGCTCGTCCTGGAGCTTCTGGTTCTGCTGGCGCACCGCGCCGTAGTGGACGGAGCCGGCCAGGAAGCTACCGACCGGCTCGATGATGTCGTCGATCCCGCCCCGGATGGGCGAGAAGGCGTCGGCCGCCACGGACCGGACTCCGGAGGTGATGCGGTGGAATCCCCCGCGGGCATCGAGGGTGATGATGGTGACCGAGGCCAGCACCAGGATCAGCAGCGTGGTACGGGGGCGTCGGTAGCGCCGTGGCGGCGCCACTGGAGACGAAGCCTCCGATCGATCAGCGAGCCGAGGAGGTGATGAGGACCTGCTTCAGGGCCTCGAACTCCTCGAGGCACTGCC
>CAZNLF010000194.1:0-5933 GCA_964573595.1 uncultured Acidimicrobiaceae bacterium
CGTTGAAGGCCCCGATGCCTCCGGTCGAGATGTCGGCATGCTCGGCGGCGAAGTCCGGACAGGACGTGCAGCCCTCCCTCGTCCAGCCATGGGCCTCCTTCAGCGGGATCTCGTGGTACTCCCCGTCCCGGGTCCAGACCTGGAACACCCCCTTGATGTTCATCTTGGTGATGTCGGCACGGGCGATCCCGTACCGGGCCTCGAACAGCTCGGGGAAGATGGCGTCGTCGAAGGTCTTGGAGCAGAGGAGCCCGATGGTCAGCGACAGGCGCCGGGCGATCTTGCCGGCCTTTCGTGCCTTCATCATCGGAGCGGCCGACGCCTGGCAGCCCATGCCCACCAGGGCGATGCGCTCGGCCCCGGCCTCGATGGCCAGCGGGTAGGCGAGGGGGTTGGCCGAGTACGTGTAGCGGGAGCCGGCCGCCGCCAGCACCTGGGCCCGGGTGGTGGCGAGGCCCGGCACCGCCTTCCACGTCGAGCCGTCCCCCTCGAGGTTGGAGACGAGCGCGGCATCGATCACGTCGTGCTCGAGTGCCCAGATCAACAGGGCGGACACCAGCCCGCCGTCCTGTCCCACCCGGTGGACCTCAGGGTCGGTCGCCCGGACGAGGAGGGTGTCCGAGGACACCCCGGCCACTTCCTCGGGTGTCCGCTCACGGCCGAAGAGGTGGGTGTCGATCTCGGGCTCCCACAGGCGGAAGCGCGGGCAGGCCCTCGTGCACATGGTGCATCCCTTGACCCCGTGGGTGCAATTGTCGGGTCCCCCTTCGGCATCGATGTGGAACGGCTTGTAGCGCCCACCCGTGTCGTCGTAGGAGAGGACGTCGTAGGGGCAGGCCACCACGCAGGCGGCGCAGCCGGTGCACAGGCCGCCGGTGACGACCTCGGTGAAGAGCTCGGCCCATTGGGGCTTTTCGGGGGGCATGGCCCAACCCTAGCGACGGCCACCCGCCCGGGTCAGCCACGCGAGTTGGCTACCCTCGGACCGTGCCCGAGCTCCCCGAGGTCGAGAGCTACCGCCTCCTGGCCGAGTCCGCCCTCGGGCGGACCATCGCTTCCGTGTCCAGCCCGGACCGGTGGTTCCTCAAAGGGGCGGCCACCGGGCCGCTGCTCCGGCGCTGCCTGGTGGGGCACCGGCTCGTCGCCGCCCGCCGCCTGGGGAAGCTCCTGTTGCTCGATGTCGACAGCGGCCCGACGGTGGGCATCCGGTTCGGCATGACCGGCAACCTGGTGGTCGACGGCCGTTCCGGGGTCGGCCAGATGCGCTACGCGCCCCGTCGACGCCATTCGGCCTGGGACCGTTGGTCACTGCGGTTCGACGACGGCGGTGGCCTGGCGGTCCACGACCCGCGCCGGCTGGGGGGCGTGACCCTGGACCCGGACGTGTCGCGACTCGGCCCCGATGCCGCCTCCGTGTCGCCGGCCGCCCTCACCGAGGCGCTCCGCGGCTCGTCGGCCCCCCTGAAGGCCAGGCTGCTCGACCAGTCGCGGGTGGCGGGCGTCGGCAACCTCATGGCCGACGAGGTGCTGTGGCGGGCCGGGCTCTCGCCGATCCGCCCGGCCTCGTCCCTCACGCCCAACGAGCGGAGGCGGCTGCACCGCAACCTGGTCCGGACCGTCGACGACCTCATCGAACGCGGCGGCTCCCACCTCGGAGACCTGACGGACGAGCGCCGCGTCGGTGGCCGGTGCCCCCGTGACGGCGCCGAGCTGGTCCGCGCGACGGTGGGCGGACGCACCACGTGGTGGTGTCCCGAGCATCAGTCGTAGGCGCCGGGCCGCCTGCGGCTCCGCCCGGTGGCCCGGCTCAGCCCTCGATCTCCTCCAGGACCTTGGCCGCGTGGCCGTCGGCCTTCACGTGGTACCACGGCCGGGCGATGGTCCCGTCGGCGGCGACGAGGAACGTCGACCGGATCACCCCGACGGACTTCTTGCCGTAGAGGGTCTTTTCGCCCCACGCACCGTAGGCCTCGCCCACCTTGTGGTCGGCGTCGGTGAGCAGAGGGAAGGTGAGGCCGTACTTGGTCCGGAACTTCTGGTGCTTCTCGGCACTGTCCCCCGAGATCCCGAACACGGGCACCTTGGCCTTGGCGAAGGCATGGAGGTTGTCGTTGAACTGGCACGCCTCCTTGGTGCAGCCCGGCGTGTCGTCCCTCGGGTAGAAGTACACGACCACCGGCTGGCCGGCGAAGTCCTTCAGCGAGACCTTCCTGCCGTCCTGGTCGGGGAGGGTGAATGCGGGCGCCTTGTCGCCGGCGGCCAGTTTTCCCATGGCAATCCTCGTCCTCTCTACGCCTTCGGGGTCCCGGTGACCCGCGATCCCCTCAGGGTAGGGGCTGGCCCCGTCCGGTGCTCCTCCGACGGCCCGGACACGCCGAGGGCCCCCGGCTGCACCCCACCACGCCCGTTCCCGGCCGCGCGCGGAGGGGCTCTGACCTGGGCCGACGGTGACTCCGGTCCGGGCCGGCACGGGGTCCGAACCGGCGTTCCCGGATGGGCCGATCCGGACCCGTTCCGGCCCCGCACCGACCCTGACCCGGTCCGTCTGAGACGGCCTGCCCCGTTCTGACCTGGTGCTACGGGCCGGACACGGTACACTGGTGTCCGTGGGAGGCACCGTGTCTCCCACCGGGGTCTTCCTCATCCTGTTCTCCGGGCCGCCGACGCGGACCGGGACAACGGCCCGAGGCGGGCCCGCAGGCGTTCGTGATACCCGCGGATGTCGACGGCCGGCCCCCGGTCGTCATCGAACAGATGAGAGTGAGTTAGCTACCCCATGACAACCATCGCCGATCCTTCGGATCGCGTCCTCGGTGCCGATGAGCTCGTCCCGGCCGACGAGCAGAGCCCCCGTACCTTCGCCTCACTCGGGGTAGACCCGTCCCTCGTCAAGGCCCTGGCCGAGCAGGGGATCACCACCACCTTCGCCATCCAGGCCATGACCGTCGCCGACGCCCTGGCCGGGCGGGACGTCTGCGGCAAGGCCAAGACCGGGTCGGGCAAGACCCTCGCCTTCGGCATCCCGCTCCTGCAGCGCACCATGGCCGCCCGCTCGACCGAGCCGGGCCGTCCCCGTGCCCTCGTCCTCGTCCCCACCCGAGAGCTGGCCGTGCAGGTGAGCGAGGTGCTCGAGCCACTCGCCGGCGAGGCCGGGCTCAGGATCGCCGCCGTCTACGGCGGGGCGGACATCGAACGCCAGATCAAGAAGCTGCGCCGGGGAGTGGACGTCATCATCGCCACCCCGGGGCGCCTCATCGACCTGGGCGACCGGGGGGAGCTGTCGGTCGCCGACATCGAGACGCTCGTGCTCGACGAGGCGGACCGCATGGCCGACATGGGCTTCATGCCCCAGGTCGAATGGGTGCTCCGCCGTCTCGAGCGCGACCACCAGACGCTCCTGTTCTCGGCCACCCTCGACGGTGCCGTCGACCGCCTGGTCAGCCGGTATCTCACCGACCCGGTCATGCACGAGGTGGCCTCGCTCAACACCACCGTCGACGCCATGGAGCACCGCTTCCTCGAGGTGCACCAGATGGACCGGGTCAAGGTGTGCGCCGCCATCTGCCGGAACTCGGAGAAGACACTGGTGTTCGTACGGACCAAGCGCGGCGCCGACCGGTTGGTCGAGCAGCTCCGCAAGGAGGGCGTCCGGGCCGATGCCATCCACGGGGACCTCCGCCAGTCCAACCGCGAGCGGACCCTGAAGGACTTCGCCGACGGGAGGCTGCCGGCCCTGGTGGCCACCGACGTGGCCGCCCGGGGCCTCGACATCGACATGGTCGACGTGGTGGTGCACTTTGACCCACCGGAGGACCACAAGGCCTACCTGCACCGCTCGGGGAGGACGGCCCGGGCCGGCGAGGCCGGGCTCGTCGTGACCCTCGTCCAGTGGAACCAGGTCCTCGAGATCGAGCGCATCCAGACCCGCATCGGTCTCCGGTCGCCGATCGTCGAGATCTTCTCCAACGACCCGCGCCTGGCCGACCTGGCCGGGTGGCAGCCCACCAAGGACTGACCCTGCCCGACGACCACTTCCGGCAGCCGTTGGCGGTCGGCGCCGGCACCGAGGGCATCGAGCGTGTCCTCGTGGTCACGGCCCACCCCGACGACGTCGACTTCGGTGCCGCCGGTTCGGTGGCGTTGTGGACCGGTGCCGGGATCGACGTCGCCTACTGCATCGCGACCGACGGCGACGCCGGCGGCTCGGACCCCTCGGTGTCCCGCCCCGACATGGCCGCCATCCGACGTCGCGAGCAGTGCGAGGCGGCCCGCCTCGTCGGTGTCACCGACGTCACCTTCCTCGGGTTCCCCGACGGCCGGCTGAGCCCCGGTCTCGACCTGCGGAGGGCCATCACCCGGGTCATCCGCCGTCACCGTCCCGACCGGGTGGTGGCCCAGTCGCCCGAGCGCAACTGGGCGCGGATCTACGCCAGCCACCCCGACCACCTGGCTGCCGGTGAGGCGGCCATCTGCGCGGTCTACCCCGACGCCCGCAACCCGTTCGCCTTCCCCGAGCTGCTGGAGGAGGGTCTCCAGCCCCACACCGTTCCCGAGCTGTGGATCATGGCCACCGAGCGTGCCGACCGGGTCGTGGACACCACCGAGTTCTTCGGTGCCAAGCTGGCCGCGCTCCGTTCGCACCGGAGCCAGGTCGGCGACGGCGACCATCTCGAGGAACTCCTCACGTCCTGGATGTCGGGCACGGCGCTCGCCGCGGGCCTGCCCGACGGCCGGCTGGCCGAGGCGTTCCATGTCGTGGCGTCCGGCTAGTGGCGGCCGCGTAGTGGCGCCGGCCCGCCCGTGGGTGATCCTCCAGCATGTGCCCCACGAGGGGCCGGGGCTGATCGGCGAGGTCCTCAGCGACGCCGGCCACGAGGTCGCCGTCGTGCGGGTCGACCGCGGCGACGCCCTCCCCGACCACCGGGCGATGGGCGGGCTGGTGGTCATGGGGGGTCCCATGGGGGTCCATGACGGTGACGTCCACCCGTGGCTGGCGGCGGAGCGGTCGCTGCTCTCGACGGCGGTCGACGAGGGGCTGCCCGTGCTCGGCGTGTGCCTCGGTGCCCAGCAGCTGGCGGTCGCCCTCGGCGGCCAGGTGACCACCGGGCCGGCACCCGAGATCGGGTTCGGGGAGGTCGAGCTGACGGCCGCCGGACGCCTCGACCCGGTGTTGGGGCCGGAGTACGGGGGCCTGGCCGGCACGACGGTCCCGTGTGTGCACTGGCACCACGACACGTTCACCCTTCCGGTGGGTGCGACCCACCTCGCCGCCACCCGTGCCTTCCCCCACCAGGCCTTCCGTGTCGGTGACCTCGTCTATGCCCTGCAGTTCCACGTCGAGGTCGACCGGGCCCTGGCCGGGGCGTGGGCGCCACACCTGCCCGACAGTGTGGTCCTGGACGGCCCTGACCTGGCCCGGGTCGAATCGGTGGGGCGGCGGCTGGTACGGCGCTTCGTCGACCGTGCGGCTGCGAGCGACCGGTCCGTCGACCGTGCGGCTGGGATCGACCGGTCCGTCGACCGTGCGGCTGGGATCGACCGGTCCGTCGACCGTACTGCTGGCCTCGGTGTGGGAGACAGTACGGGGGGCGGGGCGGGAGACGGGTCCCGGTGATGGGCGCCGTCGACGGTACGGGGGCGGCGGCGATCGACCGTTCCGAGGCCGACGAACCGGTCAAGCCCCGCCTCCGGGGTGTCTTCCACGAGGTGGCGTTCTTCGTATCGCTGGTGTCGGGCGCCGCGCTGGTGGTCGCGGCGCCGACGACCGGCTCCGCACTGGTCATGGCCGTGTACGCGGTGTCCGTGTCGCTGCTGTTCGGGGTGAGCGCCCTCTTCCACCGGCACACCTGGGGGCCGGTGGGGCGTCGAAGGATGCGGAGGGCCGACCACTCGACGATCTTCATCGCCATCGCCGGCTCCTACACGGCGGTGGC
>CAZNLF010000195.1:0-5915 GCA_964573595.1 uncultured Acidimicrobiaceae bacterium
TGCCCGAACGGGTCGTGGGCCGCCGGTAGGGTCGGTGGATGACCGACGAGGTGACGGCCACGCTGGCGGGGGTGGCCGGAGGGTTGCCCGGCGGCGGTGAGCGGCGTGAGGGACAGCGCCAGATGGCGGTGGCGGTGTCCACATCGATCGCCGAGCGTCGCCATCTCGTGGTCCAGGCCGGCACCGGCACCGGCAAGTCACTGGCCTACCTCATCCCGGCCGCCCTGGCCGGCCAACGGGTGGTGGTGGCGACCGCCACCAAGGCCCTGCAGGACCAGTTGGCCACCAAGGACCTCCCCCTGGTGGCGAAGGCCCTCAAGGGGAGCTTCACCTTCGCGGTGCTGAAGGGACGGAGCAACTACCTGTGCCGCCAGCGGGTGTCCGAAGTGGGCGGTCGGGGGGAGCAGCTCTCGCTCCAGCCGGGGGCGGCCGACCCGCCGGACGCCGACGACAGCCTCACCGAGGGAGCAGGGGACGACGTGGTCGACTCGGGGCGGCTCGGCGACCAGGTCCGGCGGCTGGTGCGGTGGGCGGACGAGACGGAGACGGGCGACCGGTCGGAGCTCGACTTCGAGCCCCACTACCGGGCCTGGGCCATGGTGTCCACCACCGCCCGAGAGTGCCCGGGCGCGTTCCGGTGCCCCTCGGGACGGGAGTGCTTCGCGGAGGATGCCAGAGCCAGGGCGGCCGATGCCGACGTGGTGGTGGTCAACACCCATCTGTACGGTGCCCATCTGGCCAGCGGTGGTGCCGTGCTCCCCCCGCACGAGGTGGTCGTCCTCGACGAGGCCCACGAAGTCGAGGAGGTCATGACCGACAGCCTGGGCGTGGAGATCGGCCCGGGGCGCCTCCGGGCGCTTGCCGCCACGGCCCGGCCCCTGCTCGACTCGGGCTCCGTCGATCCCGCCGATGCCGTCGCCGAGGCCGGCGAGCTGCTGCAGCGCGCCCTGCGGCCCCTGGCCGGGCTGCGGGTGGCCCACGCCGACCTCGCCTCGGAACACCCGTCCGACCCGGCCCACCCGCCCGACCCGACCGGTGGCGACGAGGGCGGGACCGCCGATTCCGAGCCGATCGGCCTCGATCTCGGCCTGGAGCCACCGGCCACCGCGGCGAAGAGGACCGGCACCGCGGCGAAGAGGACCGGCACCGCGGCGAAGAGGGCCAGCACCGCGGCGAAGGCCGTACCGGTCGGCCCGCTGCCCGGTCCGACCCTCGGTGAGGTCCTGACCCTGGCGACCGGTCGGGTCGGCCGCCTCGTCGACGGCCTACGGCGCGCCGAACGGGAAGCCGGTGACGACGAGCCCTCGGCATCACGGTCGCGCCGCGACCGCGTCCTGTTGGCCGCAGGGCACCTGGCCTCCGACCTGGCGAGGGTGGGATCGCTGACCGACGACGAGGTGGCCTGGGTCGACGGTGGTGCCCGGTCCCCCAGCCTGCGGGTCTCCCCCATCGACGTCGGGCCGCTCCTGGCGGAGCACCTGTGGGGAACGCTGACCGGCATCCTCACCTCGGCCACGGTGCCGATCGGGCTGCAGGAGCGGCTCGGCATCCCACCGGACCGGTGCGACGTGCTCGACGTGGGCAGTCCGTTCGACTACCGGGACCACGCCCTGTTGTACGTGGCGCAGTCTCTGCCGGACCGCCGTCGTCCCGAGTCCGAGCCGGCCCTCCACGGCGAGCTCGAAGTGCTGATCACCGCAGCCGGAGGGCGCACCCTGGCCCTGTTCACGAGCTGGCGGGCCATGAACGCCGCCCGGGACGCGCTGCGGGACCGCCTCGACTTCCCGTTGCTGGCCCAGTCGGACCTGCCCAAGCCGGCGCTCATCGACGCGTTCACCGAGGACGAGTCGGCATGCCTGTTCGCCACGCTCGGCTTCTGGCAGGGCGTGGACATCCCCGGCCGCACCCTCAGCCTGGTCACCCTGGACAGGATTCCGTTCCCGAGGCCCGACGACCCGGTGCTCGAAGCCCGTCGGGAGCGAGCTGGCCCGTCCGCCTTCAGCTCGGTCGACCTGCCGCGGGCGGGCACGCTGCTCGCCCAGGGTGCTGGACGCCTGATCCGCTCGGCCCAGGACCGCGGGGTGGTCGCCGTGCTCGACAGCCGCCTCGCCTCCGCCCGCTACCGGGGGGCGCTGCTGGCCCGGGTGCCACCGATGAAGCGCACCGTGGACCAGGCCGAGGTGGTCGACTTCCTGCGGCGTATCGCCGCCGAGCGCTGAGTCCTCCTGGCGGGGCTCGGTCGGCCGATCAGAACCCGAGCCGGTCGAGCGAGTCCTCGCGGTGCTGCCACCGCTTCTCCACGCGCACGAACAGCTCGAGGTACGCGCCGTCGGGCATCTGCCTGCGCACCGCGGTGCCGACCTCTTTCAGCGTGGCGCCCCCCTTGCCGATGACGATCCCCTTCTGGGAGTCCCGCTCGACAAGGATCTCGCACCGCACGCGTGGCCATTCCCATTCGGTGACCCGGCAGGCGATGCTGTGGGGCAGTTCGTCCTGCACCCGGTGCAACAGCTCCTCCCTCACCAGGTCGGCCACCCAGAACGCCTCGGCCACGTCGGTGACCATCCCCTCGGGGTAGTAGCGGGGGCCCTCGGGCATCCGGGACACCACGGCGTCGACCAGGGACGCCACGCCCTCACCGGAGGTGGCGGAGACGGGGAAGTACTCGACGGGGACCGGGGAGCGGCCGTCGTCCTGATCGTTGGCGGCGATCACGTCGGAGACCGCCATGAGGTGGGTCAGCACGCCGTCCCCTCCCACCCGGTCGATCTTGTTGACCACGACGAGCAGTGTCGGCTCCCCCTCGGGCCCGGGCGCCCCGGGCCCGTCACCCCGGTGGTGCAGCTCGCGTTCCAGATCGGCGGCACGGGCCATGGCCCGCACCCTCCTCGCCGACTGGGCCAGCACCATGCGGTCACCCGGGCCCACCGCCCCGGTCGCCTCGACCATGGCCACCACCGCGTCGACGTCGTCGAGCGACGAGGTGGCCGACACGTTCATGCGCTCGCCCAGCGCCGTCCGGGGCTTGTGCAGGCCGGGCGTGTCGACGAACACCACCTGGGCGTCGGCGCGGTTGAGCACCCCGCGCACCTGCGACCGTGTGGTGTTCGGACGGGGCGACGTGATGGAGACCTTCGTGCCGACGATGGCATTGACCAGGGTCGACTTGCCGACGTTGGGCCGCCCCACCACGGCCACGAACCCGGAGCGGAACACGGTCACCGCTCGCCTTCGGCCACGTGGCCGGTCACGACCACCGGGACGATCCTCACGCGCTCGATCCTCCGTCCGTTGACCCGCTCGGCCACCAACCGCACGCCGTCCACCAGGACCGACTCGCCGGCGACGGGGACGTGCCCCAACAGGTCGAAGACCAGTCCCCCGACGGTGTCCCACGCCCCGGTGGGGAGGTCGCCGTTGATCAATTCGTTCACCTCGTCCACCGGCAGCCGGGCGCTGACCCGGAGCTCACCCGAGCCCAGGTGCTCGAAGGGGGCCTCCTCGACGTCGAACTCGTCGACGATCTCCCCCACCAGCTCCTCGATGAGATCCTCCAGGGTGACCAGCCCCGCGGTGCCGCCGTACTCGTCGACCACCACCGCCTGGTGGAATGTCTGCGCCTGCATCTCCCGCATGAGGTCGGACACCCGCTTGGTCTCGGGGACGAAGTGGGCGACCCGGAGGTGCGACCGCACCGCGTCGGTCCCCCCGCCGGCCCGGACCGACCTGATCAGGTCTTTGGTGTAGGCGATGCCGACGACGTCGTCGACCTGCTGCTCCACCGCCGGCATGCGGCTGAATCCGGCCTCGAGGGCCTGCTCGAGCGCGGCCTCGACCGTCTCGTCGACGCCGACGGTCACCATGTCGGGCCGCGGCACCATCACCTCGCGCACCACGGTGTCGCCGAATTCGATGATCGAGTGGATCAGCGCCCGTTCCTCGGTCTCGATCACCTCGCCCTCGACGGCGACGTCCGCCATGGCCAGCAGCTCGGACTCGGTCACCGCGGACCCCAGGTACTGACCCTGCTCCCCGATGAGCAGGTTGGCGAAGCCGATCAGCGCACCGGACAGGATCCGGACCGGCCAGAAGCGGACCAGCGCCGACACCAGCGGGGCGCTCAGCAGTGCGGCCCGCTCGGGATGGTGCACGGCCCAGTTCTTCGGCACCGCCTCGCCGAGCACGAAGATGACCACGATCTCGAACACTGTGGCGGCCGCCACGCCCCAGGCCCCGAACCAACTGTGCGCGAGGATGCCGACCAACGTCGCCACCACCAGCTGGCAGATCAGCACCAGCAGGAGCACGGGATTGAGGAACCCCTGAGGGTTCTCGGTGAGACGGACCAGGACCTTGGCGCCCCGGCGTCCGTCCTCGACGAGGGCCATGGCCTTGGCCCGGCTCATGCGGACGAGGCTGGTCTCGGCCAGGGCGAGCCCGGCCGACGCCCCGAGGAGGGCGACGACCACGAAGAGGAGGATCCCATCGCTCCAGGTGAACGAGCCGGTTGCCGTGAGCACGGTGGCGATCGGGCTGGGAGCCTCGCTCATGTGGGCACGCGGTAGTAGCGAGACAGCAACTGCTGCTCGCGCTGTTCCATCCTTTCGGCCTCCTCGTGCACCTCGTGGTCCATGCCCAGGAGGTGGAGGATCCCGTGGACGACCAGGAGGGCGATCTCGTCGTCGAGGGTCACGTCGTGCTCGACGGCGTTCCGAGCCGCCACGGCCGGGCAGATCACCACGTCACCGAGGAGGAGGAGGCGCCCGGTGTCCGCCTCGATGGAGCCGGGCCCGGTGCCTCCCTCGTCCGGCGACCGGCCGCTGCGATCCGCCTCGTCCTCGATGGGGAACGAGAGCACGTCGGTGGGACCCTCCTTTTGGAGGAACCGCTCGTTGAGCGAGGCGATGGTGACCTCGTCCACGAAGAGGAGCGACACCTCGGTCTCGCTCACGATGCCCTCGGCCTCCAGCACCGAACGGGCCAGCGCCGACCAGCGCTCGACGGACACGGGATAGTCCTCCTGCTCGTCGGCGGCGTAGACGTCGAGGCTCACGGCTGACCCGACGAGGGCGTCCGACGGTCGTAGGCGGCGACGATGTCGGCCACGATGCGGTGGCGGACCACGTCGCGCTGGCCGAGGTGGACGAAGGCGAGGTCGGGCACGCCGGACAGCACGGGCTCCAGACCGACCAGGCCCGAGCGGCCACCGGGCACGTCGATCTGGGTGATGTCCCCGGTGACCACCGCCTTGGAGCCGAACCCGATTCGGGTCAGGAACATCTTCATCTGCTCGGGGCTGGTGTTCTGGGCCTCGTCGAGGATGATGAAGCTGTTGTTGAGGGTCCGGCCCCGCATGAACGCCAGCGGCGCCACCTCGACGGCACCGCGGTCGATGAGCCGCTGGGCTCCCTCGGGCTCCAACAGGTCGTGCAGGGCGTCGTAGAGGGGGCGGAGATAGGGGTCGACCTTCGCCATCAGGTCCCCGGGGAGGAAGCCGAGGCGCTCCCCCGCCTCGACGGCGGGGCGGGTCAGGATGATCCTGTTCACCTGATGGGACTGCAGCGCCTGGACGGCGAGGGCCACCGCCAGGTAGGACTTGCCGGTGCCGGCGGGACCGATCCCGAAGGTGACGATGTTGGAGGCGATGGCGTCGGTGTACTGCTTCTGGCCGCCGGTCTTCGGGCGCACCGCCCGGCCGCGGGACGACCGCATCAGCTGCGAGGTGAGCACCTCCGAGGGCCGGATGTCGTCGTGCATCATGTCGATGGTGCGGTGGACCTGCACGGCGTCGAGGCCCTGGCCCGATTCGAGCAGGATGATCAGCTCCTCGAACAGTGCCCCCACCCGCTCGGCGCCGTCACCCTCGATGGAGATCTCGTTACCCCGCACGGCGATCCGCACGTCGTCGAACGCCC
>CAZNLF010000196.1:0-5906 GCA_964573595.1 uncultured Acidimicrobiaceae bacterium
ACGCACGAGATCGGCCTCCTGAGGGCGGTGGGGATGCGCAGGCGCCAGGTGCGGTCGATGATCCGGTCCGAGTCGGTCATCCTCTCCCTGTTCGGGGCCATCATCGGTGTCCTCGTCGGAACCGCACTGGGCGTCGCCTTCGCCGCCTCGCTCAAGCAGCAGGGGATCACCGACATCGTGGTCCCGGTCCGAAGCCTCGTGGTCTTCCTCGTCCTGTCCGGCCTGCTCGGCCTGGCCGCGGCCAGCTGGCCGGCGCGCCGGGCGGCCAGGCTCGACGTGCTGGCGGCCATCGCCACCCAGTGAGCCGACGGGTCTCGGGGCGCTCGCCGATCGTCCTCCGGCAACCGACCCGTCCCCCGGCAACCGACCGTGATGTCCGATTCCCGCTCGCGGTTGGAGCCCCGACGTGCCACGATGCCTGGGTGATCGAAGACCCCGACCGCTGCTACCGGGCCGCACAGGGGAAAGACGCCCGCTTCGACGGGTGGTTCATCGTGGCGGTCACCTCGACGGGCATCTACTGCCGGCCCAGCTGCCCGGCCCGCACCCCCAAGCGGGAGAACGTCCGCTTCTACCCGACGTCGGCCGCGGCCCAACAGGCCGGGTTCCGTGCCTGTCTCCGGTGCCGGCCCGACGCCTCCCCGGGATCGCCCGAGTGGAACCTGCGGGCGGACACCGTGGCGCGTGCCATGCGCCTCATCCGGGACGGCATCGTCGACCGCGAGGGGGTGCACGGCCTGGCGCACCGCCTGGGCTACAGCGTCCGCCAGGTCAATCGCCTGGTCACCGCCGAGGTTGGGACCGGACCCCTCGCCCTGGCCCGCGCCCAGCGGGCCCAGACCGCCCGCGTCCTGCTCGAGACCACCGACCTGCCGGTGGCCCGGGTGGCCTTCGCCGCCGGGTTCGCCAGCCTGCGGCAGTGCAACGACACGGTGCGTCAGATCTTCGCCGACACGCCGAGCGGGCTCCGGGTCCGCGCCGGATCGTCGAGGGGGCGGGGTGGTGACGACCGGGACGGCCGGGGCATCCGCCTCCGCCTCCCGGCCCGGCAGCCGTTCGATCCCGGCTCGGTGCTCGACTTCCTGGGCGCCCGTGCGGTACCCGGACTCGAGGAGTTCGACGGGGCGACCTATCGCCGCAGCCTCCGCCTCCCCCACGGGCACGCCGTCGTCTCCCTGGTCGCCCGCCCGGCGGGACCGGACGGGGCGGTGTCCGTCGACGCCGACCTCGCGCTCTCCGACCAGCGCGACCTGACGACCGCGGTGGCGCGCTGTCGCCACTTGCTGGACCTCGACGCCGACCCGGTCGCCGTGCTCGACGCGCTGGGTGGTGACCCGGTCCTCGGCCGACTGGTCACCGTCGACCCCGGCCGGCGGGTCCCCGGCGCCGTCGACGGTTTCGAGCTCGCGGTGCGGGCCATCGTCGGCCAACAGGTCTCGGTCGCCGGGGCGCGCACCGTGGTCGGGCGCCTGGTGGAGTCGGCCGGCGACCCGTTGCCCGAGCCGTCCGGTGGCGTGAGCCACGTGTTCCCGACGCCCGCCGCACTGATCGCCGCAGCCGAGGAGGACCCTTCGAGCTTCGCCATGCCCGCCTCCCGCCGCCGGGCGGTGGTGGCGCTGGCCACGGCCGTGGACGACGGCTCGATAGTCATCGACCCGGGCACCGACCGGGCACAGCTCCGGGCCGATCTCGTGGCGCTGCCCGGCGTCGGGTCGTGGACGGCGGAGTACGTGGCCCTGCGCGCTCTGCGCGACCCGGACACCTTCCTGCCCTCCGACCTCGGGATCCGACGAGCCGCCGCCTTCCTCGGCCTCCCCGACAACGCCACCTCCCTCGGCCAGCTGTCCGAGGCCTGGCGCCCGTGGCGCAGCTACGCAATGGCCCACCTCTGGTCGGTCCCGGTCCTGCCGGCCCACCGCACCAGCAACCAGACGAAAGGACATCGTGCCGCATGAACACCTGCACCGTTCCCATGGACACACCGATCGGCCGCCTCGTGCTGGAAGGGGACGGCGACGTGCTGGTCGGGATCTGGCTCCCGAACGATCCCCGGCCCCTCGGGACCGACACCGAGGCGACACCGGTGGTGAAGGAGACGGCGTCCCAGCTCGAGGAGTACTTCGCCGGCGAGCGGAGGACGTTCGACGTCCCGATGGAGCTCGACGGGACAGAGTTCCAGCGCCAGGTCTGGGCCGAGCTGTCGCGTATCCCCTACGGCCGGACGATCACCTACGGGGACCTGGCGCGCCGGACGGGCCGCCCGCGCGCGTCGCGTGCGGTCGGACAGGCCAACGGGAGAAATCCGATACCGGTCATCGTGCCGTGCCACCGGGTGCTGGCCGGTGGCGGGATCGGCGGCTACGGCGGCGGGCTGGCGGTCAAGCGGGCCCTGCTGGCCATCGAGGGGATCGCTTCCTAGGAACCGTCCCGAGGGGGATCGCCCCCGGGTTCGGCGCGTCGGGTGCCCGCCCTCAGTCCTGGGCCGAACCGGTCAGCCGGGAGATCGCCTCGTGGGTCGTCAACTCGGCGAGGTCCCGGTAGGAGGCGACCGAGCAGAGCGTCAGGGTGTTCATCCGGTCCACGTACAACAGGCCGTCGAGGTGGTCGACCTCGTGCTGGAGGATGCGCGCGTGCCAACCCCGGACCCGACGGTGCCGGGGCTGGCCGGCCGGGTCGGTGAACTCGACGTCGACCTCGTGGAATCGCTCGACGGCCGCGGTGTAGCCGTCGACGCTCAGGCATCCCTCGAAGTGGGTACGGGTCTCGTAACCCACGGCGGTCAGCGTGGGGTTGATCAGCACGTACGGCTCGATCGCCCCACGCTCGCGCTCGACCAGCTGGAGGTCGGAGAACGCCTCGAGGAACTCCGGAAGGTCGTGGACGACCACCACGCGCCACGGTTCGCCGATCTGGGGCGCGGCCAGGCCGACGCCGGGCACGGCTTCCAGGGTGTCCCACATGCGCTCGATGAGCCGGGCGACCTCATCCGAAGTGATCCGATCGGCCGGGACCTCGCCAGCCCGTCTGCGCAGCACCGGGTCACCAACCTGCACGACGGACCGATCGACCATGACCCGGATCACCGTACCGCCTCGGTGGCGGCATGGCCGATCCGGTGGAGCCGACACCGTAGGGTTGGCGCCACCTATCGGAGGCGGTCTCCGCCCAGGACCGGAGGGGGAGCCAGCATTGCGCCCAGGACGGCTCGAGGCACTCGTCGACGGCGTCTTCGCCATCGCCCTCACGTTGCTGGTGCTCGACCTGCCGAAGCCGGTCCTCTCGAGGCACCTCGGGCACGCCCTCGCGCAGCAGTGGCCCTCCTATGTGGCCTACCTGGTCTCCTTTCTGACCATCGGGATCCTCTGGATCGAGCACCACGGGATGATGAGTGCCGTCCGGGGAATCGATCGGCGATTCCTCGAGCGCACCCTGGCCTTCCTTCTGTTCATCTCGATCATCCCGTGGCCGACGGCCCTCGCCGCGAGCTACGCCGACCAGGGGAGGTCGGATGCACGGGTGGCGGCCGTCCTCTACGCGTCGACCATGCTGGCCATGGGCCTGACCTTCGCCTGGGGTTGGCGCTACCTGACCACCCACCCGGAGCTGGTGGCCGAGCCGGCCCGGTCCGCGTTCCCCGCCGGGACGCGCCGCGCCCTGCTCGGCGGGCTCGTGTATCTCGTGGCCATCGCGCTGGCCGTCGTCAGCCCCCTGGCGTCCTTCGCCGTCGATGGCCTCGTTGCCGTCTACTTCGCGCTGTCCAAGAGCGAGGTCCCCGGTCTCATCGTCCGGTCGGCGGGATCGCCCGGAGCCGGCTGAGCGCCGAGCTCCCCACGCCCGGCCGGAGTCGCCGGGTGGTCACGGGAGCAGGAGCCTGGACAGTCGCCGGGCGGTGATCCAGAGCCCGACCGTGCCCATGGCCGCCAGGTACACGACGTGACCGAGGAGCGACCAGCCGAACAGTCCGAAGTCGAGGCCGCGGAGCAGGGCCACGCCTTGGTAGAGCGGTGTGCACCGCACCACTGCCTGCAGCCAGCCCGGGTACACGGTGATCGGGTAGAAGGTGGCGGAGAACAAGAACATGGGGATGATGGCGAGGGACACGAGGTCGAAGTCCTGCCAGCTCCGCATGAAGCTGGTTCCGGCCATGCCCACGCCGGCGAAGGCGTAGGCGATGAACAGCGCGCCGGGCCAACAGAGGAGGGCCCACGGCGAGTAGGCGTAGCCCAGTGCGTTCATGACGACGAGGAACGCGCCGGCATACACCCCCGCCCGCATCATCGACCACGAGAGCTCACCCAGCACGACGTCCCCGACCCCGAGCGGTGTGGCGAGGATGGCGTCGTACGTCTTGGCGATCTTGAGCTTGAAGAAGATTTGGAACGTGGAGTCGAGGAGGGCGCCGTTCATCGCCGACGAGGCGAGCAACCCCGGTGCCACGAAGACCGTGTACGGCACCACCAGGCCGTTGACGTGGAGCGGGCCGACGAGGGTGTTGAGACCGAGCCCGACGGACAAGAGGTAGAAGAAGGGCTCGAAGAGGCCCGACACCAACAGGACCCAGTGGCGCCGGTAGACCAGCGCGTTGCGCTCGAGGACCCGGCCGGCCCGTCGACCGCCGAGGAGCGCGGCCGGCGTGATGCGTAGCGCCCCGGCGACGGCCGCGTTCGGCCCCCCCGGCCGCACGGGCGCGGTGCCGTCGCCCCGGTGGACCTTGGGCTTCCCGCTCATACGACCAGCCTCCGGGCGAACGTGCGTCGGCCGGCGAGGAAGCCGAGGAGGATCAGCGCGGCGAGGTAGGCGACGTCACCCAGGCCCGAGCCGAGCCCGAGCGTGCCGAGGACCAGGCCACGGCACAGCTCGACCCCGTGGTAGAGGGGGGTGGCGTAGGCGACGGGCTGGAGCCACCCCGGGAGCTGGCTGACCGGGAAGAACGTGCCGGAGAAGAGGAACAGCGGGATCAGGGCGAACCGCGAGATGGTCGAGAAGGCGATGTCGCCGTCCTGGGTGGCGGCGAAGGCGGCGATCGGTGCGGAGAAGGACAGTCCCGTGAGCATCGCCGCTGGGACGGCCAGCAGCGCCAGGGGCGAGGCCACCACGCCGAAGGCGGCGATCACCGCCAGGTAGGCACTCGACACGATCGCCACCCTCGTGGTGATCCATCCGAGGTGGCCGATCAGCACGTCGTCGACCCGCAGGGGAGTCGCCAGCATGGCGAAGTAGGTGCGGAGCCACTTGATGGCACCCATCACCGGGTACATGGCGTCGTTGGCCCCGATCTGCATGGCGGTGGCGGCCAGCAGACCCGGGGCGATGAAGTCGAGGTAGCTCACGCCCCCGACCGCGTGCGTGTGCTTGTCCACCAACGAGCCCAGGCCGAGTCCCATCCCGGCCAGATACAGGACCGGGAAGAGGAAGCTGGTGGTGACCGAACTCCGCCACGTCTTCTTGTACTGGTAGGCCCAGTAGCAATACCCCCGCCACCACAGTGGTGTGGCCCGGTGGGTGGCCGGGGTCGGCGCTCGGACGGCGGGGACGGTCACGGGTGGCTCAATCGACCAGTGAGCGCCCGGTCAGCCGCAGGAAGACGTCCTCGAGGGTGGAGCGGCGCACGAGGGCGCTCTCGGGCACCAGACCCCGCCGGTGCACCTCGGACAGGCTCGCGTCGCCGTCGACCGTGTAGAGGAGCAGGCGGTCGGGCAGTACCTCCACCCGCTCGGCCACGTCGTGGAGGTCGACCGCTCGCGCGTCGTGCTCGCCCGACCGGAACCGGAGCTCGACCACCTCCCGGGTCGAATAGCGCTCGATCAGTTGGGCCGGGCTGCCCTCGGCGGCGAAGCGGCCGTGGTCCATGACCACCAGCCGGTCGCACAGCTGCTCGGCCTCGTCCATGTAGTGGGTGGTGATGA
>CAZNLF010000197.1:0-1581 GCA_964573595.1 uncultured Acidimicrobiaceae bacterium
GGTCCAGGCCCGATGGATGCTCGACAGCGTGGGTGGCACTGGTGAAGGATCGGATTCGTGTTGCCAGGCAGTCCTACGACCTCGACCGGCGTGCAATGGACGCTGCCATGTGGCAGTGGTTCACCAGACGAGGGGAGCCACCTGCGGACCTCGAGCAGGCTGAAGGTCGCTGGAACGGTGAGGTGAGGGGTCACGGCGAGCCCGAGCCGCCATTGTCCGATCGGCACGGGGGCCCCGGTCCCGTTCACACCAGCAATGGCATCTCGAGGTGCTCGACGAAGTCCGAGGGATCGTTCCATGCCGGCGTCGACTCGCCGGTGGCCCGCAGCCCCATCCTGAGGTATGCGGTCCTGGCAGCCGAGTTACCACTCAGGACGCTCAGGTCGAGGATGGCCGCCCCCTCCGTGCGCGCCCACCCGGCGACGTGGTCGAGGAGGGACCGAGCGATGCCTCGATGCCGGTGTGCCGGTGCCACCCACATCCCCACGAGCTCACGTCTGGCTCCGTCGCCCGACCGGCCCTCGATGCCCCCGGCCACCCCGACCCACGCTCCCTCGTCGGAGGCCACGAACCATCGGCCGGTCGTGGCGCGATCCCGCCAGGTCGACTCGTCGAACGCCGACTCCCGTTCGTAGCTCGACGTGAACGCGCCGGGAGCATCGGCCAGAGACGTCAATCGGACCTCGCGGATGACGGGCCACTCGTCGGGGGTGCAGGAGCGAATCTGGACCCGGGTGCCCGGGGAACCGGGGGTCGCCGGGCATTGGCTAATCCTATCGGCGCCGGCGGACGGCCCCGACTTTGCGGACCGTCAGCGGAACCGGAGCGTCGGAGCGCAAGCCGCCCCACTTCGGAGCGCCCTTCTCGAGCCCGGTTCCGGTCCGGACGCCGCGGAGTGGGGTAGCGGGACACCCGGTGAACGGGTCGTCACGACAGACGATCCCGGTAGGCTCGGCGAGGTTCGCTCCCTGTGGGTACGGCCCACGAGATCCATCACTGCCGGGGGGGCGGGAGCACCCATCGTTCAGTCCGAGGAGGAACCGATGACGAGCAACGACCTACTGGTTGACGCATTCGAGAGGGTCCGAGATGCCGTGCAGCCGGCGGTCAATGGGCTGTCGCCCGACGAGTTGGCATTTCGTCCCGACGCCGAGTCGAACTCGATCGCGTGGCTGGTGTGGCACCTGACGCGAATCCAGGATGATCACATTGGAGGCCTCGACGGCCACGAGCAGGTGTGGACGGCAAGAGGATGGGCCGACCGGTTCGCGCTGCCTCTGGAGGTGACGGATACCGGCTACGGTCACGATCCCGAAAAGGTGGCGGCGGTCACCGCCGATGCCCACTTGTTGCTCGACTACTTCGAGGAGGTCCACGACAAGACGGTCACCTTTGTGCGGACCCTCGCAGAAGAGGAGCTGGCCAGGGTGGTGGATCGCCGGTGGGACCCACCGGTCACAGTGGGGGTCCGGCTGGTGAGCGTCATCGCCGACGACCTCCAGCACGCCGGCCAAGCGGCCTATGTACGGGGGATCCTCCAGCGGCGCTGAGCAGCAACGGGGTGCCGGTCCGGGCGGCACC
>CAZNLF010000197.1:1681-5898 GCA_964573595.1 uncultured Acidimicrobiaceae bacterium
ATGCCGCTCATGCCGGCAGCGTGTACCGGGCGAACACGTGCCACCCGATGAATGCCCAGATGAGCACCAGGAGGATCCGGCCCGGCAGATGGATCCACAGCCGGTCGACGAGGTCGGCGAGGCTCGCCCAACGGCCCCCGGATCGTTGGCAGGCCACCTCCCACGAGGCGCCCGCGACGATGAGAGCGACCCAGGTCGCGGTGACTGCCACGTCAGCGCTCGCCGGCCCCGGCCGGCCACGACCACAGGACCGCCCTCCAGGGGATCGAGCCGGCGGCGAGCCACGCACAGAACAGGGCGAATCGCACCGTGTGCCGGGCCAGCGCATGATCGATGACGGTGCTCACCGTCGGGACCGCCTCGGACCGACCGCCCAGTGCGAGGCCGGCTCCCTCGAGGCCGGCGGCGACCAGGAAGAGGGCCAGCCAGGGGAGCGACCGGCGGAGCTGCGACCGTTCCCCGCGGGACGGGCCAATCGCCCCGGGAGGCCGTGCGTCGTTCGGCGGCGGTGTTCGTCCGAGCCAGGGTGCGAACGCGGCAAGGGCGAGGAGAGCGGCCGCCGGGATGCCGACCGCGAGGTAGGCCCGAGCGGTGAAGGGAGCAACCCCCGTCGCCCACCACGCGTAGGCGACGGCGATGACCACCCCCACGGCCCGGCCCCAACGACCTCTCACCGAGGCGTCTCTTCCGGCCGCTCCGGACCGTGTGTCCGTCCTGGCTGACCGGTGCCGTGCTCGACGGGTGGTGTCCCTTCGGTCACCCAACCCTCACATCGCCCGGTCGGGAGCGCGGGGGTAGGTCCGCCGGCAGGTGGGTTCAGGAAGCGGGTGATGTCCAAGAGGCACATTGTCGCGTGGGCACAGGCCGGCCGTGGCGTGATCGGGACACGACCGGTGGAGCCTCCTTCGTCGACGATGCGCCTGTGGGACAATCGGCCGGTGCAGATCGGGCTCCACGCGCTCGGGATCGCCTCCGGTGCGGATCCCGCCGTCATCGAAGCGGTAGCTCGGACTGCGGAAGCAGCCGGGTTCTCGACACTGTGGTCCGGCGAGCACGTGGTGATGGTGGACCGTCCCGACACCCCGTACCCCTATTCCCCTGACGGCCGCATCGCCGTCCCGTCTGACGCCGACTGGTTGGACCCGCTGGTGACCCTGTCCTTCGTGTCGGCAGTGACCACGAGCATTCGCGTGGCGACCGGCATACTGCTCCTCCCGCAACACAATCCGCTCGTGGTGGCCAAGCAGGCGGCCAGTCTGGATGTCATCTCGAGGGGACGGCTGCTGCTCGGGATCGGGATCGGTTGGTCGGCCGAGGAGTTCGCTGCGCTCGGGATCGCCTTTTCCGGCCGGGCTCGACGAATGCACGAGTTCGTCGACGTCATGAGAGTGCTGTGGCGCGATGATGTCAGCTCCTTCGACGGCGAGTTCGTCAGTTTCCAGACGGTCCGGAGCTACCCGAAGCCTGTCCGGGACCGGAAGGTGCCGATCGTCGTCGGCGGCACCAGCGACGCCGCACTCGGCCGGGTGGCCGCGTACGGCGATGGTTGGTACGGCTTCAACCTGGCGAAGGACCAGGTGGCCGGGCGGATCAGCGACCTGCGGTCGCGTTGCCTCCAGCTCGGGCGTGACCCGGGCCGGGTCGAGGTGGCCGTCTCGTTGGCTGACGGGTCACCGGAGGACCTGGGCCGGATGGAGGCCGCAGGGGTCACGGAACTGGTGGTCGTGGCGTCGCCGCCGGACGATCCCGCCGAGGCCGGGACGTGGGTCGATGGGTTGGCCGAGCTGTGGGACGTCCGGTCTCATCGCCCTGACCCGCTCCCTTGAGCCAGCCTCGAGCCGGCTTGTCCGGAACGGCCCCGGCGGGAGGCTCGGATCCGGTTGGAAATTCCGAGATCGAGGTCAACCCAGCACACCTGCCGTTCGTAGTAATGACGATGAAACGTGACCGCTGAGGCTCCGGGCGAGGCACCGAGTGAGGTACCGAGCATGAGCCCAGAGGCCCCGGAGCCCGGTGGTGACGAGCACGCCAGCAACGAGCGCGAGGGAAACGAGCGCGAGAGCTACGACGACGCGTTCCCCCGTCTGTGGATGCGTGCGTACCGGGTGAGCTTTCGAATGGTGAGGAGTCGGGAGGATGCCGAGGATGTGGCGATGGACACCATGGCGCGTGCGTTGCGTGACTGGAACCGGTTGGGACCGACACCCGACCCATGGGTCGTCAGGGTGGCGACGAACCTCTCGATCGACCTGTGGAGGCGGGCGAAGCGGAGGAGGAATCACGACCTGCTCGGCCGACTCGGGTCGTCCGAGTACCAGTCCGAGGACGGGATGGTGCTCAGGCAGGCACTGTTCAGGTTGCCGAAGCGGCAGCGGGAGGTGGTCGCCATGCGCTACTTCCTCGACATGACGGAACAGGACATCGCGTCCTCGCTGGGGTGTTCGCCCGGAACGGTGAAGCAGCACGCCAGCCGGGGCCTCGCGTCGCTCCGGCGAGAACTGAAGGATTTCGACGCAGGTGACCTCACCGATGCCTGACCACGAGATCCCGCCGCCCTCATCGACGTTGGAGCACTACCGCGCCGAGGTGGGACGGCGCTCCGAGCTGATCGGTCGCCGTCGCCAGCAGCGGTCATTGGGGGTCGCCGGCGTCGTCGCCGTGCTCGCCGTGGGCCTGTTCGCCGCGGTCCACCTGGCCGGAAACCAAGACCATGTGTCCGCCTCCGGAGTGTCCGCCGCCGGTTCTCCTCGGAGCCCGGGCACCACCGTGACGCACGGCTCGATCGCAGGTAGTGCCGACGCAACCTCCTCGGCAAGCTCCGGGAAGGTCAGCGCCGGCGTACCGTCTCCCCAGAACGCCAGCGCTTCGGCGCCGGAATTCAGTCCGGCGCTATCGGCGAACGGGCCGGCGTACCACGTCGTCTACGCACGATCCAGCGGGTTCGTCGCCATCGAAGGCCCGAGCATGGACGTGCAGTTGGTACTCGAGCTCCCAGCAGGTGACTGGGGCCCGGCGGCCATCACCAGCGGCGCGGGCACGGTCGCTTCCGTGGTCGCGCAAGCACGGGTGGGTGGTGATCTCCGGGTCGACATCCGGACACTGGCCGGCGGTACCGCCCGCCTCGACGTCCCCTCGCTCGGCCATCCGGCGGACTCGTGGCACGGGACGATCATCGTCCATGCATCCCGACCGTCCCGATGAGCGTCGACAGGATGGGCCGGCACCGGACGGTCGTGGTCCTCGTCGCCGTCCTCATGGGGTTGGCCTCCTTCGCCACCTCGTGCTCCTCGAATCCCACGTCATCCCCCCGACCGGCCCACGTACAGGCACTCGCCTCCGTCGCTCCCGCTGTTGCCCGGGGCACCACCCCTCCCGGATTCCTGCCGGTGGACTTCGGGGACGCCCAGATCTCCGTCCCTGCCGACTGGGGCCTGGTCTCGGACGGGGAGTCGGCCTGCCTGCAGGCTCCTGGTGCCGTCATCCTCGGCAACGGGTCCTGGTGCCCGCCGACGGTCGCCGACGCCGGATCACCGAGTCCGCTCACCGTCTCGATCAGGACGATTGAGCCCCGGCCAACCGACGAATACGGGCCACCGTCCCGCGTCGTCCACGGGATACCGGTCTACGCGCCCGGCCTGGCCCCGCTGTACGAGATCCCCCGGCTTCACATCTCGCTGTTCTTCACCGGCGACGTCCCGCCCGAGGTTCTCGCCAGCCTCACCTACTCGCCCCGGGCGGTCGTGCTCGCCCCGGAAGGCCCGACTGCGGTTCCCCCGGGGTGGCGTCCGGTCCGCTTCGCCGGACTCAAGTTTGCTGTGCCGCCCAGTTGGACGGTTCGCCGACAGACCAGCATCTACAGCTGCGGCGGCTCATCGACCGTCGGGAACGAGGTGGTCCTCGTGTCGGGTCCACCCAGTTCCGCCTCCTGCCCGATGCGGCTGCCCGACCTGCGGTCCGTGCAGGCCGTCCCGGGAGTCGGGATCGACAGCTACGGCCCGGGTGTGGCCGAGGGACCGGCCGGGTGCCCGGGGTCGCAGACTCAGAGGGGCCTGACCGTCTGCATCGACACCGGCGCAGCCGGGAGCACCCTCGAGGCAGACGTGTGGGGCCCGAGCGGGATGGCCACGTTCATCCTCGGGCTCACCGGCGACGGCCTCGTGGCCCGGACCGTCTTCCATTCGCTGCGTCGATGAGACCGGGGCGTAGAGGCGTCGGGT
>CAZNLF010000198.1:0-5896 GCA_964573595.1 uncultured Acidimicrobiaceae bacterium
CGTGGTGCTGATCGGCTTCTGCTCGGGGGGCTATCAGGTCGTCGAGCAGGCACTTGCCTTCACGCCCCGCGGCATCTGCATCATCAACCCGACCTTCGCGTTCGCTCCGCCGGAGCCGGAGGGCACGGCGTCACGGCCGGCGAGGCTGACGTCCAGACCGTGGTTCGTGCGGGTGATGGACCCCGGCCTCAAACTGATCGCACGGCACCACAACCCGATCGAGGTGGAGCGGTGGTCCAAGGCGGTCCACACGGGCACCTGGCCGGCTGCCGTGGCCATCCGCCGTCCCGGGGTGCCCGAGTCGGTCTGGCGCCTGATCGTCGGCGTCACCATCGACAACCCCGGGGTGTCGACGCTCGAACGCATCGCCGACAGTGACACCGACACGCTGCTCATCACCGGAGCGGACGACTACCTGCCGATCGGGCTCGGGGCCGAGGAACGGATGCGAGCATTGAGCCGGAAGCCCAACTTCAAGCTGGAGCGACTGATGGAACTCGATCATGCGTCGTGGGTGATGGCGCAGCGCCACCGGATGCTCGCCGTCATCAGTGACCACGTGGTCACCAAATTCACCGACCCAGGACTTTCGTCTCCTCCCGCGGAGCCGTGATCCACGCGCCCGTCGAATCGTGGCCGCCGGCCACGGGCCTCTGACGGTACCGGGGTAGCCGGTGTCGGGATCCGGCACCGGCCACGAGCCGACGGGGCGGTCCGCGTGTGGACAATTGGCGCTGCTGTAGGGTCGAGGGCGATGACGCAATCTGCGATGCGAACTCCCGCAACCGCTCGGATCCGGACGATCCGACCGAGACGGGGATGACCGGCAGGTCGGAGGAACAGAGCGCCGGCGCGACCCGCTGCTCCCTGATCGTCCTCAACTACGACGAGCGGGACATGCTGCTCGACTGCGTCCGAAGCATGGTGGCGGCGATCGGGCCCGACGACGAGATCATCGTGGTGGACAACGGATCCACCGACGGGAGCGCCGACGCGGTCCGGAAGGACTTCCCGTCGGTCAGGGTGGTCGGCCTGCCCGAGAACCGCTACATCTTCTCCCTCAACGCCGGGCTCGACGTGGCTCGAGGCCGGTACGTGGCGTTCTGCAACAACGACATGGTCGTGGAGTCCAACTTCGTCGACGAGGCGTTGTCGTGCTTCGTGAGCGAGGACATCTTCGCCGTGTGCTCGCGTGTGCTCGACCGCAACGGGTTCGAGCAGGGGACCAGGACGGCCGGCTACTGGAAGCACGGACTGATCTTCTACCAGCCCCTCCCTCACGACGAGCGCTCCACGGACTGCTTCTTCGCCGTGGGAGGACAGTCCTTCTTCCGACGCGACCTGCTGTCGGCCATGGGGTCGATCGACGAACTGCTCTGGCCGATGTACCACGAGGACATCGAGCTGTCCTACCGGGCCTGGAAGAACGGCTATCGCGTGGTCTACGCGCCGGGTTCGGTCTGCCATCACCGGGGAGGCCAGACCAGCCGCCGGGTGTTCACGGCCACCCAGCTCCGCTCGTTCGTGCGACAGAACGAGTTGCTCATCGTCTGGAAGGACGTCACCGATCGGGGGCTGCTCGTCGACCACCTCGTGTGGATCCTCCCGAGGCTGGTCGTCGCCCTGTTGCGCTGGGACAAGGGGACGTTGATCGGATTCGGTTCCGCACTGAAGCGGCTCCCCCGGGCCGTCCGGGCCAGATCACTCGCGCAGGAGCGCTTCCGGCGGACCGACCGGGAGGTGCTCGAATTGGTCAGCGCCTCCGCCATCGACGCTCGGGCGGCCCACGCCACCTCACCGTCGTCGGTCGCGGATCCGTTGCCAGAGTGAGTCGCGCAGCTCGGGCTCCAACCGGGCGACGATGAGGGCGAGGGCCGCCCACGACCCGAGGACGACCACGACGGCGCCGATCACCGCCGCCAAGCCGGAGTGGGCCGGATGCAGATGGATCAACAGGAGCGCCAACCCGCCGGCCACGACCGCCACCGGCACGACCGGGCCCAGGGCGGAGCGGGCGTAGCGCCGGAACGGGACGCCCAGGTGGTTGCACACCACGATCGGGAGCACCACGAAGTCGATGACGATGACCGGGGGCATGGAACCGATCGCCGGCCCCACCGGGCCCAGCCAGAAGGTGGCGGCGATGCTGCCGGCCAGGTTCAGCACCGCTCCGATCGTGGCCAGCTTGGCCAGCAGCCGGTTGCGGCCCACCCCGGTGAGGAAGAGGAAGCACTGGTGTCCTGGCAGCTGGATGGCGGTCACGATTCCGAGGGCGATGACGATCTCGTAGGTCTTCGGCGGCACCGCGCCCAGCCACAGTTGGAGGATCGGCTCGCCGAAGGCGGCGAGGGCGATCACGATCGGCACGGATACCACCAGGCTCACCAGCACCGAGCGGCAGAAGTAGTCGGCCTGCCGGCGGCGGTCGCCCGTCGTCTCGAAGTGGGTGTAGGTGGGCAGGAGCAGGTTGGTGCCGATCGTGCTCAGGTTCCGGGACAGGTTCGAGGTGTTGAGGGCGATGTTGTAGGGGGCGACCTGTGACACGGGAAGGATGATGCCGATGATGAGGGCGTCCAACTGGTAGGCGAACACGCTGCTGAGGGCGATCGTCGCCTGCAGCCCACCGAAACGGATCAGCTCGCCGAGGAGCGGGCGCCGGAAGCGGCCATGGCGCATGGGAGAGCCGGTGACCCGGGAGGCGGCAAACGCGCTGATCACCAGGCCCAGCGCCAGGCCGGCGGTCTGGAGGATGGCCAGTGCGATGAGGCCGCCTCCGGCGAGCACGGCGAGGATCTGGCCGACTTCGGTGAGGATCAACGTGATGAGGCCGATCTGGGCCAGGCGGTCTCCTCGGCCGGCACCGAACAGCAGCGCGTTCGGGGCGGTGGCCAGGAACGTGAACAGGGTCATCACCCCGAGGATGATCAGGGTGGTTCCGGCCACCGTCGGGGAGATGGTGCCCAGCTTGAGGAACGAGGCCAGGAACGGGGCGAGTCCTGCGGTGATGCCCACGGCCACGACACCCGACACCGCGAAGAACACGAACGAGGTCCGGATCACGTCGGCGACGCCCTCGGAGTCGCCTTCTGCGGTCAGCTTGGCGATCCGTTGGACGGCGGCCGTTCCCACGCCGACGTCCAGGAGCCCGAGATAGCCGACGATGGCCAACAGGACGATCCACAGTCCGTAGGGGCCGGCACCGAGCTGGCGCAGGAGCACCCTGGTGAGCACCAGGCTGGCCGCCACCCCGACCAGGAAGCTGGCGTACTGCGAGACCACGTTGCGGATCAGCTGCGGGAGGCTGGCGTTCGCTGCCGACGTACCGTCAGGCTCGGGAAGCGATCCCGGGGTGACTTCGCCGTCCACGAGCCACCGTACCTCACGCCCTCCGGGTTTTGAGGGTCCCTCGCCCTGTCGCCCGGGCGACGCGGACGGGCGTTCGGGCGACGCTGACGGAGCGCCGGGCAACGTTGACGGGAGCGTTCGGGCGACGCGGACCGGGCGTTCGGCGCAGGCGGGAAGACCGGGCGCGGGACCGGGCGGCCCCGCACGGGGCGGGGCGGGTACGGCCTGTCAGTCGTCGAGTCGGAGCGCGGAGACGAAGGCCTCTTGGGGGACCTCCACCCGGCCGATGCTCTTCATCTTCTTCTTGCCCTCTTTCTGCTTCTCGAGCAGCTTGCGCTTCCTCGTGATGTCACCGCCGTAGCACTTGGCCAACACGTCCTTGCGCCTGGCCTTGACCGTCTCGCGGGCCAGGACCCGCCCGCCGATGGCGGCCTGGATGGGCACGTCGAACATCTGGCGTGGGATCAGCTCGCGCAGCTTCTCGGTCATCCGCCGGCCGTAGAAGTCGGCCTGGGACTTGTGGACGATGGTCGAGAAGGCGTCCACCGGAGTGTGGTTGATGAGCAGGTCCACCTTGACCAGATCGGAGGTCGTGTACCCCTCGGGTTCGTAGTCGAGGCTGGCGTAGCCCTTGGTGCGGCTCTTCAGCTGGTCGAAGAAGTTGACGACCACCTCCGCCAGCGGGATCGTGTAGACGAACTCGACCCGTTCGGGCGAGAGGTACTCCATCTTGACCATCTCCGCCCGGCGGCCCTGGCACAGGTCCATCACCGTGCCCGTGTACTCGGCCGGGGTGAGGATGGTGGCCCGCAGCATGGGCTCGTCGACATGGTCGAGCTGGATCGGCTCGGGGAGCTCGCTCGGATTGTCCACGTCGACCATGGTGCCGTCGTTGAGGTAGGCGCGGTAGGCCACCGAGGGGGCGGTGGCGATGAGGGACAGGTCGAACTCCCGCTCGAGCCGCTCACGGACGATCTCCATGTGCAAGAGGCCGAGGAAACCGCACCGGAAGCCGAAGCCGAGGGCCCGGGACGACTCGGGCTCGTAGGTGAAGCTGGCGTCGTTCAGCCGGAGCTTCTCCAGCGCGTCCCGCAAGTCGGGGAGTTCGTCACCGTCGATGGGGAACAGGCCGCAGAACACCATCGGTTTGGGATCCCGATAGCCGGCCAGCGCGGCCGCCGCCGGGTGGTTGGCCGTGGTCACCGTCTCGCCGGATCGGGCACCCCCCACGTCCTTGATGCCGGCGATCAGGTACCCGACCTCGCCGGGGCCGAGCTCGTCCACGGGAACGGTGGCCGGCATGCGGACCCCGATCTCCTCGATCTCGTGGTTGCTGGCCGCCTGCATGAACCGCAGTCGGGCGGTGCCGAGCAGGGTCCCCTGCATGACCCGGATGGAGCTCACGACCCCGCGGTACTGGTCGTACGCCGAGTCGAAGATGAGCGCCTGCAGGGGGGCACTCGGATCGCCGGTCGGAGGCGGTATCCGCTCGACGATGGCGTCGAGCAGCTCGGGCACGCCCTCCCCGGTCTTCGCCGAGATGTGGAGGATTCCGGACTCCTCCAGTCCGAGTACCTGCTCGATCTCCGCCGCGCACCGTTCCGGGTCGGCCGCGGGAAGGTCGATCTTGTTCAGGACGGCAACGATCTCGAGGTCGTTCTCGATGGCCTGGTAGCAGTTGGCCAAGGTCTGCGCCTGAATGCCCTGGGAGGCGTCGACCAGGAGCACGGCACCCTCGCAGGCGGCCAACGAACGGCTCACCTCGTACCCGAAATCGACGTGGCCCGGCGTGTCGATGAGGTGGAGGGTGTGGTCCTTCCACGCCACCCGGACGTTCTGGGCCTTGATGGTGATTCCCCGCTCCCTCTCGATGTCCATCGAGTCGAGGTACTGCTCGCGCATCTGGCGGGGGTCGACCGCACCGGTCAGCTCGAGGATGCGGTCCGACAGGGTCGACTTGCCGTGATCGACGTGGCTGATGATGGAGAAATTGCGGATGCGGTCGACGGAGAGCACGGAACGGCCAGCGTACCCAAGCCCACCGGAGCACCGTCACACACCGGGTGGGCGCCGCCGGGGGAAGTGGCGGTGCCGTTCGGTCGGGGGACGGGACCTCGCGGCGGTGGCCGCCGGGGCGGGTGGGGCTGCTACCCTATGAGGTCTCCGGATTCGGGATCCTCATGGATCCTCCGGGGCCCGATCTCACGGAGGAGCTGCCGACCGCCCGAGCACCCAGGTGCGGAGGTCGCACTGCGGCATCTCCCCCGGACCCGACCGACCGACACGACGAGGAACCAGTGGCAAACATCAAGAGTCAGATCAAGCGCAACCGGCAGACCGTCAAGCGGCAGGCCCGCAACAAGGCGGTCCGGTCCGAGCTGAGGACCAGGACCAAGCGGGCGGTCAGCGCCATCGAGGAAGGGGCGGAGAACTCGGACGAGGCGCTGCGGTTGGCCATCAAGCGGATCGACAAGGCGGCGGCCAAGGGTGTCATCCACAAGAACCAGGCGGCCAACCGGAAGTCCCGCCTGATGCGAAGGGCCACCTCGGC
>CAZNLF010000199.1:0-5815 GCA_964573595.1 uncultured Acidimicrobiaceae bacterium
TCCCGGTCCTGCCCATCCTGCTGCACGGCGACGCCGCCTTCGCCGGGCAGGGCGTGGTGGCCGAGACCCTCAACCTGTCAGGACTGGCCGGCTACCGCACCGGTGGGACCGTGCATGTCGTCATCAACAACCAGCTCGGGTTCACCACCGCCCCCGAAGCGGCGCGCTCGACGGTCTATCCGACCGATGTGGCCAAGATGGTCCAGGCCCCGATCTTCCACGTGAACGGCGACGACCCGGAGGCCTGCGCTCGGGCGGCCCGGTTGGCCTTCGGCTTCCGGCAGGCGTACCACAAGGACGTCGTCATCGACATGGTCTGCTACCGCCGGCACGGGCACAACGAGGGCGACGACCCGAGCTACACCCAGCCGCTCATGTACGCGCTGATCGAGGCCAAGCGCTCGGTGCGGAAGCTGTACACGGAGTCGCTGGTGCGACGGGGGGACATCTCACTGGAGGAGGCGGAGCAGGCGCTCGACGACTTCTCCGCCCGGCTGCAGGCCGCCCTCGACGAGACGCGGGCCGAGGCCGAGTCGGAGTCCGCGACCCGGCCGGCACCGGTGCTCCCCGCCTACGTGGTCCCCGAACTTTGGATTCCACCGGTCGAGACGGGGGTGGACGCCTCGGTGCTGTCCCGGCTGGCCAACGTGGTGCGCTCCGTGCCCGACGGCTTCGTGATCCACCCCAAGCTGGCCCGTCAGTTCGAGCAGCGGGACAAGATGGTGGCCAACGGCGAGATCGACTGGGCCCTCGGTGAGGCCCTGGCCATCGGCTCACTGCTCCTCGAGGGCTCGAACGTGCGTCTGACCGGCCAGGACACCCGGCGGGGCACCTTCTCCCAGCGCCATGCCGTACTGGTCGACCACAGCACCGGGCACGAGCACGTCCCCCTCGCCGGCCTGGAGGGTGGTCGGTTCACCATCCGCGACTCCCTGCTCTCCGAGTACGCCTGTGTCGGCTTCGAGTACGGCTACTCGGTCGAGGCGCCCGACGGCCTCGTGGCCTGGGAGGCCCAGTTCGGCGACTTCTGGAACGGCGCGGAGATCATCGTCGACAACTTCCTGGTGGCCGCCGAGGACAAGTGGGGTCAGAAGTCGGGCCTCACGCTCCTGCTGCCGCACGGCTACGAGGGTCAGGGTCCCGAGCACTCGTCGGCCCGCATCGAGCGGTTCCTGACGCTGTGCGCCCGGGGCAACCTGAGGGTGACCGACCCCACCACGGCCGCCCAGTACTTCCACCTGCTCCGGTCCCAGGTGCGGGGCGAGGAGCGCCGACCGTTGATCGTCTTCACCCCCAAGTCGCTGCTGCGGGCCCGACAGGCGCGTTCACCGATGAGTGCGTTCACCTCGGGATCGTTCGCCGAGGTGCTCGACGACCCGGCGGCCGGCGGTGACGACTTCGACCCCGGCGCGGTGACCCGGGTGGTGCTGTGCACGGGCAAGGTGGCCTACGACGCCCTCGGGCGCCGGGACGAGTTGAGCCAGTCCGGCAGGGGTGTGGTCGTGGTCCGGGTGGAGCAGCTCTACCCCTGGCCCACGGCGACCATCAAGGGCATCCTCGGTCGGTACCCGAACGCCAATGAGGTGGTCTGGCTGCAGGAGGAGCCGGAGAACATGGGGGCCTGGAACTTCGTGCACGGCCGCCTCCACAAGCTCCTCCGTGACAGCCACACCCTCCGCCACGTCAGCCGCGCCGAATCGGCCAGCCCGGCCTCGGGCAGCGCAGCGCTGCACCGTCTCGAGCAGGACGACCTGCTGACCCGGGCCGTGGGCTGAGCCTGGTCCGTCTGCGCCGACCGGTCCCGGGGTCCGGTCCGGTGCTGCGGTCCGGTCCACTGCTGCGGCCCGGCCGCCGTCCGGGCAGTCCGACCAGAAAGGACGGCCGTCAGACCAGGAAGTCGTGGGCCAGGGCGATCCACATCTCGGTGGAGAGGTGGATCGACTCGACGTCGACCCGCTCGTCGATCCCGTGGAACATGACCCCGTACTGCTCGAAGCCGATGGCCTCGCTGTGCATCCCGAATCCGTAGGCCACCGAGCCGAGGGCGCGGTGGAACCGGGCGTCGGTGGCGCCGACCGTGAGGTACGGGATGGTCCGGGCCCCCGGGTAGAACACCTGGCTCACCCGCTCCAGCGCGTCCCACAGCGGCGTGTCGATCGGTGACGTCGTCGACGGCTGCTCGGAGCCGAACTCGATGTCGACGTCGTCGGCGAGGTCGCCCACGACCTCGTCCAGCATGGCGCGCACATCGGCGGTGTCCCAGCCCGGGAGCGAACGGATGTCGATGTCGAGCTCGACCCGGTCCGGGATCACGTTGAGCTTCGTGCCCGCCCGCATCATCGTCGGGGCCAGGGTGGTGTGGGTGCAGGCGTGGGCCTGTCGGGCCAGTCCGACCAGTGGGAGCTCGTCGCAGAAGGCGTCGATCCGGTCGGGGTCGAGCAGTGGCTCGGCCAGTTCCGGTGGGAAGCCGATCCCCTCGACGAACCGGGTCCATGCCTCGTGCAGCTGGGCCTGGGGCCGGTACTCGTCGATCCGCCGGACGATCTCGGCCGCCTTCACCAGGGCGTTGTCCGTCCGGAGCGGCTGGCTCCCGTGGCCGGGCGTGCCCTTCACCGTGAGACGGCACCAGTAGACGCCCTTCTCTCCGATGATGACCGGGAGGCGCGGCGTTCCGTCGGCGCCCCCCATCGGGAAGCCCCCGGACTCGGTGATCACGTAGTCCGAGTTGACGTCGTCGGCGGCATGCTCGCACAGCCACCGTGCCCCGTAGTTCCCGAGCGCCTCTTCGTCGGCGACGGCGACGAAGGTGAGGTCGCCGGCCGGCCGGAAGCCGGAGAGGGCCAGGTGGCGGAAGCCGGTGGCCATGGAGGCGGTCAGGTTGAGCATGTCGACGGCCCCTCGCCCCCACACCTCGCCGTCGATCAGCTCGCCCCCGAACGGGTCGTGCCGCCAGTCGTCGCCGTTGGCCGGGACCACGTCAGTGTGGCCGAGCAGCGTGAGGGAGGGCGCACCGGGATCGGAGCCCTCGATCTTGGCCACGAGCGAGGTGCGCCCGCGCTCGGGCTCGAAGGTCTCGGTGTCCACACCGGTGCCCTCGAGGTAGGTCGCCAGGAGATCGGCGCTGCGTACCTCCTGGCCCGAGGCCACAGAGCCGTCGTTGACGCACCGGTTCCGGATCAGATGCTGGAGGAGATCGGTGGCCTCCCCGGTTCGATCGGTTTCGGAGGTCACCGGCGCATCCTAGATCGTCGGTCTCACGGCCTCCCCGGAGCACCGCCGCCTCCGTGCCTGGAGCCCCTGCGGCCACCGTGCCCAGCGCCCCGGTTCCTCCGTGCTGCGGAGACCCGATGAGCCGGTCTCCGGTCCGGATGGTCGGAGTTCGCCTGGTCAGATGGTTGACTGTGGAGGTCTATGGAACAAGAACCCCCTGACCGCCGCCGCATCGTCGTCGACGGGTCCAACATCGCCACCGAGGGCCGGACGCTGCCCAGCCTTGCTCAGCTCGACGAGGCCATCCGGACCTTCCTGGAGGAGTACCGCGGCTTCACCACCTCCGATGTGACCGTCGTGGTGGACGCCTCGTTCGGCCACCGGATCGACCCCTCCGAGGTGGCCGCCTTCGAGCAGGCCATCGAGCACGGGGAGATGATCACCCCACCGGCCGGTGCCGTCGGCCGGGGTGACGGGTTCATCCTCCGGATCGCCGAGAAGTCCGGCGCCCTGGTGCTGTCGAACGACTCCTTCCAGGAGTTCCACGCCGAGCGTCCCTGGCTGTTCGAGCCGGGGCGTCTCATCGGCGGGAAGCCGGTGCCGGGCGTCGGATGGATATTCACGCCGAGGACCCCGGTCCGGGGAGCCAAGAGCCGTGCCGTGACCGGCAAGTCACGACGGGACAAGGCGATCGCCGGTGACGGGCTCGAAGCCGCCGAGGGGACGGGGGACGAGTCCGCCCTGGCCGGGTTGCCCGCCCGACGTCGGGGTGGGAGGGGCGCCCGGGGGACCGCCGCCGGGGCTGCCTCGACCGCGGCTGCCACCGACGGGGCGGAGGGAACCGACGAGGTGACGACGCCGTCCACCTCGGCCAAGGCGACGAAGGCGACCAAGAAGGCAGCGAAGGCGGCCACGGCGACGAAGGCGACGAAGGCGACCACCAAGGCGGCGAAGACGCCGACCAAGGCCACCAAAGCCGTCAAGGCCACCGCCACGAAGTCCACTGCGACCAAGGCCACCAAGGCCACCAAGGCCACGAAGGCCACCAAAGCGACGAAGGCCACCAAGACCACCGCCGCCAAAGCCACCAAGGCGTCCAAGTCGGGTGCGACGACCAAGGACACCACGGGATCCTCGGACGGCGTGGGAGACAGGGGCTCCAAGGGCGGCGGCAGGGCGACAAGGGTGGCGAAGACGCCGACCTCGTCACCCGAGGGCAACGGCTCCGGTCCGGCCAGGTCGGCGACGGGTGGTCACGAGGCTCTCAACGATCCCCTCAGCTTCCTCACCTTCGTGGCCGACCACCCGATCGGCAGCGCGTTCGACGGCACCGTGGTCTCCTTCACGTCCCACGGGGCCCACGTCGAGGTGGACGGCATGCTGTGCCACGTCCCGCTGCGGGGCCTGGCCGATCCGCCACCTAACAAGGCCCGACAGGTCCTCACCAAGGGGGAGACCCGCCAGTTCGTCCTGGTCTCGCTGGACGCAGCCCGTCGTCGGGCGGAGCTGGCATTGCCGGGCGTCGGGCAGTAGCCCACCCGCCACCGCCACCGCCACCGCCACCGGCCACCCGGAACCGGGCCACCGGCCACCCGAAATCCGGCCAACGGGCCGCGGCAGGCCCGATAACCTCGCCCCTCGTGCGAGCCGACGACTACCTCCCGCATCGGGACCCGTTCCTCTTCGTCACCGAGCTCACCTCGGTCGAGCCCGGGCAGGCGGCCACCGGCAACTGGCAGCTCACCGGTGAGGAGGCCTTCTTCGCCGGGCACTTCCCGGGCCGGCCGACCCTCCCCGGGGTGCTGATGGTGGAGGCCCTGGCCCAGTTGGGAGGGGTGGCCGTCCTGGCCGATCCCCGGTATGCCGGAAAGCTCCCCCTGTTCGGCGGGATCGAACGGGCACGGTTCCGCCGCCAGGTGGTCCCCGGTGACCGGCTGGATCTGGAGGTGACGCTCGGGCGGATGTCCGCCCGGGCCGGAAAGGGATCCGGCCGTGCCACGGTGGGGGGCGAGCTCGCCTGTCAGGCCGAGCTCTTGTTCGTGCTGGTGGACCCGATCCCGGCCGAGCCGAGCTGAGCGGTCGTCGACGTGCGCATCGCCACCTGGAACGTGAACTCCCTGACCGCCCGCCTCCCGAGGGTGGAGGAGTGGATCGGCTATGCCCACCCGGACGTGCTCTGCCTCCAAGAGACCAAGCAGGCGGACGCGGCATTCCCCCACGCTGCGTTCGCCGCCCTCGGCTACGAGGCGGCCCACCACGGGGACGGCCGGTGGAACGGGGTGGCCATCCTCAGCCGGGTGGGCCTGACCGGCGTGTCCGCAGGGCTCGGCTCCGAGGACGACCAGGGCACCCGGCTCATCGCCGCCGACTGCGGTGGGGTCCGGGTCCACTCCGTCTACGTGCCCAACGGACGGAGTCTCGACAGTGAGCAGTACCCGGCCAAGTTGGCCTGGCTCGCCCGCCTCCGGGCCCTGCTGGGGGAGACGACCGCTCCCGACCGGCCGGTGGCGGTCTGCGGGGACTTCAATGTGGCGCCCGATGACCGCGACGTGTGGGACCCCTCGCAGTTCGAGGGCATGACCCACGTGAGCCAGCCCGAACGCGA
>CAZNLF010000200.1:0-5770 GCA_964573595.1 uncultured Acidimicrobiaceae bacterium
CCCTAGGGGTCCGATGTGCCGAGCTGGTGACCCCGGTATCCCGCAGCAGTGCCCGGGTCAGGGTGCTCATCTCGTCGAGCGGAAGAAGGTCGGGGTCCCACCAACCGACCGCTGACGTCTCGTCCCAATCGGGCGCCGGCGTGCCGGAGACGACCGTGGCCTCGTAGGCGATCACGACGTAGGAGGTCTGATCGCCATTGGGATAGGTCAAGCGGTATTCGGGACCACCCAGGACAGCCACCATCGATCCGAGCCTGAGCTCGACCCCGGCCTCCTCCGCTGCTTCGCGAAGGGCGGCGTGTTCGGGAGCCTCGTCAGGCTCGATGGCACCACCGATGACGGCCCACTGGCCGGTGTCGATGACCCTGACGAGGAGTACCCGGCCCCGTTCGTCCCGGGGGAGCACGGCAGCTGAGGGCAGAACCAGGAGCTCGTTCCCCACGAGCTCACGTATCCGCCTGATGTGAGGTGAGATTCCCATGGCACACCGTATGCCCTGACCCCGGGATCTCGTCCGTGCCCGGCGCATCACCCCGGTCGGTCGGATGGGTGACGTCCGACCAGGTGGGGGTCCTGCGCCCCGTCGTATGGACAGCACAACCGGACCCTCGAAGCAGCCATACTTCGGGACGTGCCGAGTAGCATGAGGGTGTGGTGGATACCGGAACAAGCGGGGCGGACGCGGCGGCGGATGCCCGGGATCCCTCCCGGCTGAACGAGATCGTGCGGGCTGCGGCGATTGAGGCCTCCGCCTGCTTCGACGCCTTCACACGCGACGAGCACGCCATCGACCAGGTTGCCGAGGCGGGCCGCCTGTTGGCTGCATGCCTGGCCCAGGACGGCAAGGTGATCACCTGTGGCAACGGAGGCTCGATGTGTGATGCCATCCACCTGGCCGAGGAGCTGACCGGTCGGTTTCGCTCGGATCGGCGGGCGCTCGGAGCGCTGGCGCTCTCGGACGCCGGCTACCTCTCCTGCGTCGGCAACGACCTCGGTTACGATGAGGTGTTCGCCCGCGGCGTGGAGGCACTGGGCCGACCTGGAGACGTGCTGGTGGCCTTCACCACCAGCGGGACCAGCACGAACGTGATTCGTGCCGTGTCGGCGGCCCGCCGCAACGGGATGGTCGCCATTGCGGTGACCGGTCGGCCCGGAGCCGCCGTCGAGCAGGAGGCATCGCTGACCATCGTCACACCGGGAGGTCGGTGGGCCGATCGCGTGCAGGAACTCCACACGCTCGTCGTCCACGCGCTGATCGAGCTGGTCGAACACTCGCTCGGCATCCACGACGAGTCGCTCGTGGGCAACGTCGACCGGTGACCTCCCCGGGACGGGCTGGTGCGCAGTTGGTCCAGGAAGCTGCCCGGGTCCTGGTGGTGCGAGCCGATGACCTCGGTGACAACATCATGGCGAGCGGATTCCCCTCCGCCGTCGCCCGCTCGATACCGGGAGAGTGCGGTTTCATCGGCCCATCCGCCGCCCTGAGCATCATGGATGTGAGCGGGCTGGCCTTTGTGGCCGGCGTGGACTGCCGACCCCACCGCCGTGTCGACGTGATCACCGCCGGACGGCGCCTGCGGGCCGAGGTCAACCGCTTCGAGCCGGACGTCGTGCTCCTCCCCCGGTTCGATTTCGAGCGGGAGGCTCTGGGCCTCGCCCTCTTGGGGCCGCGTCCTCCCCGCACCATCACCTGGGCGAGGAGTGCCACACCGAAGCGTCAACGTCGGGACTGGTGGCTCAGCCTCCTACCCGGGCCTCGGCTACCGGCCGCCGGCGCCCCGCTCCACGAGTTCGGCCGCCTGCAGCACTTCGCCCACTACGTCGGCATCGACCCGAACGAAATCGGACCGGCACTGGCCGTCCCGCCGGTCATCGTGCCCGAACTCGCGGATGTCTCGGGACTGCTCGTCGCCGTGGCCGTCGGTGCGGCCAGCGGCCGGCGGCGGTGGCCGCTGGAGCGGTACGCCGAGGTGATCGAGGCCCTGGGCGACTACGGGTGCACTCTGGTCCTCCTCGGGTCCCCGGACGAGGCGGAACAGGGGCGGATCCTTCGGGCTCGGCTCCCCGGGGCCACCCCGGTCGTCGACCTCATCGGACGCATCCCCATGCCGGAGACGGCGGCGGTGATCGACCGCTGTGCGCTCTTCCTGGGCAACGACTCGGGACTCGGGCACATCGCCGCCGCCCTGGGCACGCCGGCGGTCATCGTCGCCTGCCACCCGGTGGGTGCCTCGGTCGATCACGTGAACGCTCCCGAGCGCTACCAGCCAGTGGGAGGGCAATCGGTGGTCATCCGACCGGCATCTCCCGGGTCGGCGCTCTGCGAGGCAGGATGCGTGTCCGTCGACGATGCCTGCTGTATCAGACAGGTGCCGGTGGTGGACGTCCTCCAGGCCTGCCGGTCGCTGATGGCCAGTCCCGGTCCGGTCGTCGAACATGGGCGCTGAGGATGGCGTCATCAGGCGTCGGGCAGTGACGGTTGAAGCGGTGTTGTTCGACCGGGACGGAACGCTGATCGAAGACGTTCCGTTCAATGGCGATCCCGACAAGGTCGTGGTGAGGCCGGGGGCGCAGGCGGCGGTCGATGCGGTGCGGGCACGACGGCTGTGGACCGGCGTGGTGACCAACCAGAGCGGTGTGGGTCGGGGATTGCTCACATCCGACCAGGTGGACCTGGTCAACCGGCGGGTCGACGCCCTGCTCGGTACCTTCGACGTGTGGGCTGTGTGCCCCCATGCCACCGGCGAGGGCTGTCGCTGCCGGAAGCCGGCGCCGGGACTCGTCACCGAGGCGGCGGCGCGCCTCGGCATCCGGCCCATCGACCTGGTGGTCGTCGGGGACCGTCTCGCCGACCTGGGTGCGGCGCACGCCGCGGGTGCGGTTGCCGTACTGGTTCCGTCCGTGGCGACCGAAGACGGGGCGCCGTCGGCGGCGGACCATGTCATCAGCCGCTTGGACGAGCTACCAGGGCTCCTCGACGCCCTGGCCGGGTGAGCGCCATGAGCCTGCAGGAATCGGCAGCGCACGAGTTGCGGGCGCTCCAGGCGGCCCGCGTCCTCGTCCTCGGTGATGTGATGCTCGACCGGTATCTGAACGGCGATGCGCAAAGGATGTCGCCCGAGGCACCGGTGCCGGTCCTGTTGGAGAGCAACACCCGCCTGGTGCTCGGGGGCGCGGCCAACGTGGCGGCCAACGTCACCGCGCTCGGGGCGCGGGCCACACTGATCGGCCGGGTCGGCGATGACCCCGACGGCCGGGACATCGTCGACCTCCTCGCATCGTCCGACATCGACTGCACGCTGGTGAGCGCACCGGGCGTGCCCACCACCAGCAAGACCCGTGTGGTGTCGGGCGCGCACCAGGTGGCACGGATCGACCGGGAGGTCGTGCACCCGACCGCGCCCGACGAGGTCGCCGGCGCACTGGCGGCGTTGGAGGTCTTCCTCGCCGAGGCCGGCCCACGGGCGATCGTGCTGGCCGACTACGCCAAGGGGTTTCTGGGGCCCGAGTTGATCCGTGCGGTCATCGACAAGGCCGACGAGGCCGGTGTTCCGGTCATCACGGACCCGAAGAGCCGTGACCTCGCCCGCTACGCAGGCTCCACGGTGATCAAGCCCAACCTGGCGGAGGCTCGATCGGCTTGCCCGGTCCCTCCCGGCGACTGGAATGCGGGCCAGGAGATCGAGCGTCTCACCCACGCTTACCTGGAGCTGTCGGGTGCCCGCACGGTGGTGCTGTCCTGTTCGGCAGACGGAGTCGCCGTCCTCGAGGCCGGCTCGGCCGACGTGTCCCGACTGCCCACGAAGGCTCGAGAGGTGGCCGATGTCTCGGGCGCCGGCGACACGCTGATCGCCCTCATGGCGCTGGGGCTGGCCGCCGGCCTCGACCTGCGGCGCGCCGTCGAGATCGCAAACGCCGCGGCCGGGGCGGTGTGCGGCAAGCCCGGCACCGCATCCCTGTCGGCGACCGAACTGCTCACCTTGATGGGCGCCGGCGTCGACCAGCGACTCGAGGAGACCAACCCCAAGGTCCTCGCCGACCGGGGGGAGGCGAGTGACGTCGGCGTCGCGTACCAACGAGAGGGGCGCCGCCTGGTCCTGGCCAACGGTTGCTTCGACCTCCTGCACGCCGGCCACATCCAATTGCTCCGTCAGGCCAGGTCCGCCGGCGATGCGCTGATGGTCGCACTGAATACCGATGCGTCCGTCCGGAAGCTGAAAGGTGGCGACCGGCCGATCCAGTCCGAAGCGGATCGCTGCGAGATCATCGCCGCACTCGAGTGCGTGGACTTCGTGGTGCTGTTCGGCGAGGACACTCCGCTCGAGTTGATTAGGGCCGTTCGCCCGAGCGTCCTCGTGAAGGGGGACGACTACGACGTCGACTCGGTCGTCGGGGCCTCGGAAGTCCAGGGGTGGGGTGGCCGTGTGGTGCTGGTGTCGCGTCTGGAGGGCCGGTCGACCTCCCGCATCATCGAAGCCGGAAGGTAGCCAACGGACCGTGGTCGACCCGCAAGGTGCGGGCCGGTTCCGCTCAGGGAGCTCCCAGGTGCCCCACAGGGGACCTCAGGCAGTACCGTCTGTTCCTGATCGGTGATCGGGTGGGCCAGCGGGCAACGAGGGGTCGGCGGACGAGAACGCAACCCTTTTCGCTGGTCCTCGTCGGCATCGTGTCTCTTGTTGCCGCCACCTGTCTCGCATCACCTGCGTCGGCGGTGCCGCGGTCGAAGGCCGTCAGCAAGACGCCGGCAGCACCTCCACCTCAGACAGACCCGGCTGGCACCGTGTGGCTGTGCCGTCCCGGCCTGACCGACGACCCGTGCGGCCGGAGCTTGTCAGCCACCACCGTGGCCGCCAAGGGCACCCGCACCGTCAATGCCGACACAACCAGTGCGAACCACCGCTTCGACTGCTTCTACCTCTGTCCGACGGCCAGCAATGAAACAACGGTGAACTCCGACCTGACCATCCGGTCGTCCGAAATCAACAACGCCGTAGCCCAAGCAGCCCGTTTCTCCAAGGTGTGCAACGTGTGGGCGCCGATGTACCGCCAGGTCACGGTCAGCGGGCTCTCCGTGGCCAACAGCACCGATCCCGGCGCCTACACCGTCGCCTACGACAGTGTGCTCTCCGCTTGGAACGACTTCCTCGCCAACTACGACAACGGGGCCCCGGTCATCTTCATCGGCCACTCGCAGGGGTCGATCATGCTCATCGACCTGCTCCGGGCCCAGTTCGACACGAACCCGACCCTGCGACACCTCCTCTGGTGGCGGCCATCATCGCCGGAGGCAACGTGACGGTACCGGACGGCCAGACGGTCGGTGCCACCTTCCAGAACATTCCGATCTGCACCTCGGACGGCCAGACCGGCTGTGTGATCGCCTACTCGTCCTTCCCGTCGGAACCCCCGGCCGACGCCAACTTCGGCATCCCCGGCCAGGGCATCAGCCTCAACAGCGGGCAGACAGCCACCACCGGGGTCCACGTCGCCTGCGTCAACCCGGCGAACATCAGTGGGGGGACCGCCTCCCTCAAGACCTTGTGGCCGGTGGTCGCCCCGCTGCCGGTACCGTCGATGATCCCGCCGGCACCAGCGGTGACGACCCCGTGGCTCTACTACCCCAACCAGTACACGGCCACCTGCGAAAGTGCCGGCAATGCGACCTGGCTCCAGGTCACCGAAGTTCCCCAGAAGTCGGACACCCGACCCTTCGTCAACGAGATCGCCGGGACGACATGGGGTTACCACTTCCAGGACATCAACCTGGCGC
>CAZNLF010000201.1:0-5743 GCA_964573595.1 uncultured Acidimicrobiaceae bacterium
GTGAAGGAGGCATCGCGGACCCAGGCATAGCGGTAGTCCCAGTTTCGGGCGCCCCCCACCACCTCGGGCAGCGACGTGGTCGCCGCCGCGCAGATGGCGCCGGTGGGTGCAAAGGAGAGTGACTGGAGTACCCGTCCGCTGTGGTGCACCAGGTCGCGCCACGGACCCACATAGGCCTGATGGAGCTCCGACCAGGACTCCCACGCCGACACGGTGTCTTCCAGCCGTGTCTCGATCTCGGGCTGGGTCCAGACCTGGGCCGAGCCGGTCTCGGCCCGCTTGCTGTGATGAAGGGCGAAGCTCGCGCTCTCGCCGCGGCGGAGCCGGAGCTGGCCGGAGACCGCCGACGGGTCGACGGTCAGGGCCACCGGGGAAGAGAGCGCCACCACGTCGGCGCCCCCGAACGCGACCACTCCACCGTCGACGGCTTCGAACAGGGGATGGACCAGCCCGTACTCCGGACGCGGGGCGTACTCCACGGACAGATCGACCTCGCCTTTGATGCACGTGGCCCGGCGCAGCAGGACGTGCGGCGCATCCCGGCCGAGATCGTGCCCCCGGTTGCCGTCGCCCATGGCCAGCGCGTCGGTGATGGTGACCGTGCCCGCCGGCGCGTGGAAGGTGGTCTCCAACACCATGGTGCGGTCCAGGTAGCGCCGGGTCACCTGAGTGGCCTTGGTGGCCCGGATCGACCAGTGGCCGGCCTCGTCACCGAGGAGGCGACCGAAGATCGATGGGCTGTCGAAGCGGGGGAAGCACAGCCAGTCGATCGACCCGTCCCGGCTCACCAGCGCAGCGCTGTGCCGATCCGAGAGGAGCGCATAGTCGGCTATTGCGATCGTGCTCATGTGAGCTCCTTCGCCCGTACATCCGCGGGATCGGTCTCTGGCAGCTCCGGTGAAGCCTCGGGTCCCGCCCATTGTGGCGGGCCCTCGTGGACGTTGCCACCGCTACAGGTCTACCGGCGCCCCCCTCACCTCGAGGGTTCACGCGCCAGCGGGCCGGGAGAGCCACACCTCGAGCCGTGGCGGCGTCGGGGCCCTCCCGAATGGGCGGCGATACGGGCGATGAGGGGATGACGTGGCGGTGACGAAGGGTTAATCTGGCGACGACAAGTTCGCCCGCTGCCGGGCAGGATTGGGCCCAACTCCACCGCGAGGTTTGCGCGCTCGGGGTGACGAAAGATGCGGTGATCCATGCGATCCGACATCAGACCCGGGGCCACCTTCCCCGACTACTCCCTGCCGGATCACACCAACACCGTGCGCCGGCTCAGCGAGCTCCAAGGCGATGACCCGCTGGTCCTCACCCTGGCGCGGGGCAATTACTGCCCGAAGGAGCACCAACAGCATCTGGAACTGGCCGCGAACTATCCGAAGGTCGCCGTCGCCTACACCCAGATCGTCACGATCTCCACCGACGACCATCACACGACCCAAGAGTTCCGCGCCTCGGTCGGCGCCCAGTGGACATTCCTGTCCGATCCGGCCCGGACGATACAAAAGGACCTCGACATCCAGGAGTACACCGACCCCGAGCACGACCCGATGATCCCCCACACGCTGGTGCTCAAGCCGGGACTGGTAGTGCACAGGATCTACAACGGCTACTGGTTCTGGGGTCGCCCCTCGTTCTACGACTTGTGGCGCGACTTGCAGGCTGCTTCGAGCGAGGTCCGCCCCGACTGGGACCTGAGCAAGCCGGGGCTTCGGGAGGCCTGGGATGCAGGCGATTACTCGAGCTTTCACGGATGGAGCAAGCGGGCTGCCCAGTCGATGCCGACGTCGTACGAGTCCTAGCTGCATGTGGAGCTGCCGGCGCGGTCCGGACGGGTCCGCCTCGGGGCTGGTCGAGGCGACGCCCGCCGGAGCGAAAGGGTAGGTGGTAATGGTGCGAACGCCGGTCTGCGAGCTGCTCGGTATCGAGCGGCCGATCGTCCAGGCGCCTATGTCGGCCGAGCCCCAACTGGCGACGGCGGTCTCGAATGCCGGCGCGCTCGGCACGCTGGCCCTGACCTGGTCCACTCCGGCGGGGGACCCGGTCCGTGAGACGGCGGCGCTCACAGACCGCCCCTTCGGCGGCAATCTGATTCTCGCCTCCGATCAGCACCGTCGCCTCGATGAGGCCCTCGAGGCTGGTCTGCGGATCGTGTCATTTATGTCGGGAGATCCCGCCGACTACGTCGATCGGGTCCACAACGCCGACGGAATCGTGCTCCAGACGGTGGGCAGCGCTGACGAGGCCCGCCGGGCCGCGGCCAGCGGGGTCGATGTCGTCGTGGCGCAGGGTTGGGAGGCCGGCGGGCACGTGCGGGGCCAGGTGGCCACGCTTCCCCTGGTGCCCGCAGTGGTGGACGCGGTGGCACCTGTGCCTGTGATCGCGGCCGGCGGGATCGGGGACGCCCGGGGAGTGGCCGCCGTGCTGGCCCTGGGCGCTCAAGCGGCGTGGTTGGGGACCAGGTTCCTGCTGGCCCGGGAGATGCCCCTTCACGAGGAGTACCGCCGGCGTTTGATGGAAGCAGCGGAGACCGATGCCGAATGGTACGCGGACCTGTACGAGGTGGGGTGGCCGGACGCGCCCCACCGCGCCCTCCGTAACTCGACGGCCGAGATGTGGGAAGCCGCCGGCCGACCCCCGCTGGGGAGTCGTCCGGGAGAGGGCGTCATCGCCCGCTTCCCCTCCGGCGAGGAAATCCTCCGATACGAGCCGGGGGCGCCGATGGTCGGTACCACCGGCGACATCGAAGCGCTCTCGCTGTGGGCCGGACAGAGTGTTTCCCTGGCCAGGCAACCGCAATCAGCCGCCGACATCGTGGCCGAGCTCGTCACTGGTTTGTAACCCAAGACGGCGTGTCGTCGGCCTCGACGGCCCGGCAGGCCGAGCGAATGGAAGAGAGAATGGACGGATGAACTTTCAGGGTGTCGTGATGAACGTGGCTGATCTCGACCGGTCGATCGACTTCTATCACGAGGTGCTCGATTTCACGTTGGTGTCCCGAAAAGAGCAGTTGGCGGCCATGAGTGCTCCAGGCAGCGACCGAGCTCAGATCATCGTGCTGCGAGTGCTCGGGAGGAGCCCGCTCGGGGGAGGCGGCCACATCGGGCTGCGAGCCTTCCTGTTGGAAGTCGAAGCGGCCGATGAACTGGAACGAATCGCCACCGATCTGGACGCTCGGCAAGCCCTCGTCAGCCGGCGTGAACACAGCGAGTGGACGGCCGTGATCGGCCGCGACCCCGACAGGGCGGCCGTGGTCGTGGCCTGGCACCCCGGCGGATGGGCCAACATCGAGGACAGCTGGAGAACACTGGACGACATTCTGTACGGGATTGGCGAGTAGGCGAACAGTGCCGGTGCGGCATCTGCTGAAATGGCCCGACCCCGGCGAGGAGCCGATGGATCGAAGGGGGCAGTAGCGTGCGAAAAGACATCGTTGTCGGAGCCACCTTTCCCGACTACCAGCTCGAGGACCAAGGTGGGGTCCGTCGAAAGCTCTCCGAACTCCAGGGCGGCAACCCGATGGTTCTCCATCTGTCGCGGGGAGCGTACGACCCCAAGGAGCATCGCTTTCTGAGGAACCTGGTGGAGAGTTACCCGGAGTTCCGCGTGGCCTACACGCGACTGGTGCTCATCTCCACGGACAACCCACTCAGCCTCAACGAGTTCCGCGACTCTCTGGGCGCTCCGTGGCCCTTTTTGGGTGACCCCGATAGAACGGTGCAACAGGACCTCGGCATCGAGGAGTTCACGGATCCGCACAATCCCATGATTCCTCACACCTTTGTCCTCGAGCCGGGGCTTCGGATCTTCAGTATCTACAACGGTTACTGGTATTGGGGTCGACCGACGATGCACGAGCTGCACGTTGATCTCCGTGGCGTTCTTCAGAAAACCCGTCCCGACTTCGATCTGGCCGCACCAGGACTTCGCGAGGCCTGGGACAGCGGGGATCGAGACATGTTTCTGGTCGACACGCTCGATGAACCGATCCGATTCACCGAGGGCAGGACCACCGGGATCAAACGTGGTGGCCTGTAGGTGTCGGCCATCTGGCGGAGGGGGAGTGATGGCAGTCCGGCCCCGTAGGCTCGAGCGGTCGTTCTACGAGCGACCTGCCGAGTTGGTCGCCGGGAGTCTCATCGGAAAAATCTTCTCGCACGGAGCGCTACGCGGGCGGATCGTCGAGGTGGAGGCGTACGACGAGAAGGAGCCAGCCAGCCGCGGCTTCGCCGGACCTCGACGGGGTAACGCCACACTGTTCGGTCCCCCCGGGCGCCTCGAGGTATACCTCTCGTACGGGGTCAACTACCTGGCCAATGCGGTGTGCGCGCCGGTTGGCGTCGGATCCGGCGTCCTCATTCGGGCGTTGGAGCCGCTCACCGGGGTTGCGCTGATGAGGGCCAACCGGGGCGATCCCAACGTGCCGGATCATCGACTGTGCAGTGGACCCGGTCGCCTCTGCAAGGCGTTCGGCCTGACCCGGGCGGACAACAATACGGATCTTGTCGTCGGAAAGGTCCGGATCCTCGATGACCATGTTGTGCTTCCGTACGCCAGAGGCGCTCGAGTGGGCCTTTCAGTGGGGCAAGACCTCGATTGGCGGTTCTACGTCGAGGGCAATCCGAGCGTGTCCGTACCGCCCGTTCCCATGGAGCGCAGGGGGGCTACGCCGTCAGCGGCGCTGAAAACCCGATCATCATCCCAATAATGGCTGTAGTCCCCCTCGCAAGCGGGGCATGAGACCCAATCAGCGGAGGTAGCAGATGGCCGAATTCGAACCACCGGCAGAGGGAATTCTGCTGGCTCACTTCATCGTCTCGGACGACGTCGACCGCTCTCGGCGCTTCTACACCGAAGTCCTCGGCGGCAAGGTGGTCTTCTCCGGAGACGTGACCTATGTTGCGCTGGCCAACAGCTGGATCATCATCAACGTCGGCGGAGGTCCGACCGACGACAAGCCCGCCGTCACCCTGGAGACGCCGCGCGACCCCGACCGGGTCAGCAGCTTCCTCAATATCCGGGTCAAAGACATCCGGGCCGTGTACGCCGAATGGAGCGCCCGGGGTGCTCAATTCCTGACGCCGCCGAAGCAGCACCAGTACGAGATCCGTTGCTACATCCGCGATCCCGACGGGTATCTGATCGAGGTGTGGCAAACCACCGACCCGGAGGGGGACTGGTCGGCGTGGCCCATTTAGTCTTTTGAAGCTGAGGAGGTTTGGGCCATGACCATCGCTGTTATCGGCAGTGGAGGAATTGGATCGGCCATCGCCCGCCAGCTCGCCTCCGGCGGCGAGTTCCTCCGACTCGCGAGCGCGGACAACGCGTCGGCACGGATGCTGGCGGCACAGATCGGTCGAGCTGCGGTCGTCGCCGACGACAACCGGGGCGCGTTGCGGGGCGCCGATGCCGTCGTTCTCGCCCTTCGATTTACCGTTCTGGAAGGCGTAATCGACGAGATTGCCGACTCGCTAACCGACAAGCTCGTGATCGTTCCGAGCAACCCGGTCACCCTCGACGCGCAAGGAAACGTCTCACGTCTCCTGCCGAAGGGACAATCCTCTGGCGAGGTCGTAGCCGGGTGGTTGCCGGCGGGATCGCGCTTGGCCATGGCGTTCGGAACCATGTCTGCCGATCTCTTCGAGTCCTCCAGCAATCGGTCACCGGAGGCGTCGGTGCTCTTCTACGCGACCGACGATGACCGCGCTGGCGAGGAAGTCGAGCGGTTGATCCGAACGGCCGGCTT
>CAZNLF010000202.1:0-5735 GCA_964573595.1 uncultured Acidimicrobiaceae bacterium
TAGCGCACGTAGACCCCTTGGAGGATACAGGCCAGCTTCCAGAATCCGAACGCCCGGTAGTAGGCGATCTCCGACACATCCCGGCCCGTGGCCGACGCGTAGCGTTCCAGCAGGTGGGACCGCCGGGCGAATCCGGGCAGCGAGGTCGGGGCCACGCCCAGCAGGGCCTGGTCGCCGTCCTCGGGCTCCGCCCAGTAGACGAGGAGCAGCCCCAGGTCGGCGAGCGGGTCACCCAGGGTGCAGATCTCCCAGTCGAGGATGGCCAGCACCTCGCCCCCGTCGTCGAGGACGGTGTTGTCCAGCCGGTAGTCACCGTGCACGATGGCCACGCCCTGCTGATCGGGAACCCGGGCGGCGAGCAGCTCGTGGACCCGGTCGACGACGGCCGGGCCCGGCTCCCCATCGACGGTGGACTGGGTGAACTGGGCGTGCCAGCGCTTGAGCTGGCGCGGGATGTAGCCGTCGCGCCGCGCGAAGTCCCCGAGCCCGATGGCGTCGACGTCGACGGAGTGGAGCAAGGCGAGGGTGTCGATGAGGGAGTCGCCGGCCCGGGCCCGGCTGGGTTCGCTCAACTCCGCCGCGGCGTGCTCGTCACGGAGGATGTGCCCCTCGACGAACGACATCACGTAGAAGGGGGCACCGTTGACGGACTCGTCGGTGCACAGGCCGAGGGTCGTCGGCACCGGCACCCCGGTGTCGCCGAGGGCGCTGATGACCGTGTGCTCACGTTTCATGTCGTGGGCGGTGGGCAGGACGTGGCTCACGGGCGGCCGGCGGAGCGCGAAGAACTGCCCGGCGTGGTCGGTCACCCGGTACGTGAGGTTGGACCGACCACCGGCGATCAGCTCGAAGGTGAACGGCGGCTTGGCCTGGGCGATGGTCGAGGCCATCCACTCGGTCACCCTCGCCTGGTCGATCCCCTCGACGTCGTCCTCGTGCGACGGACCTGTCTCCATGCCCTACGACGCTACCCGCGTGGCGAACCACCACCCGGGCAGGCGGAAGGCGGCACCTGTCCGGGTATCGTCAACGAGATGGTCGACGTCACCGATGCCACGTTCGAAGAGGAAGTGCTGCGGCGATCCGAGGAGGTCCCCGTGGTGGTGGACCTGTGGGCGCCCTGGTGCGGGCCGTGCCGCACCCTCGGTCCCATCATCGAGCAGGTGGTCGACGCGACCGACGGGGCGGTGACCCTGGTCAAGGTCAACGTGGACGAGAACCCGGCCATCTCCGCCAGCTTCAAGGTGCAGTCGATCCCCGCGGTGTTCGCCCTGATGGACGGAAAGGTGGTGGACGGCTTCATCGGCGCCCTCCCGGACGCGGCGGTGGCCGAGTTCGTGTCGAAGCTGGCGCCGGCGCCGTCCGAGGCCGACCTCCTGGTGGCCGAGGCCGCCACCTCGGGCAGTGAGGAGCCGCTCCGTCGGGCCCTCGAGCTGCAGCCGGACCACGGCGGGGCCATCGTCGCCCTCGCCGGCAGCTTGATCGGCCGCGGTGAGTCCGAGGATGCGATCGGCCTGCTCGGGCGGATCCCCGAGACGCCGGAGACCCGCCTGCTCCTGGCCGAGGCCCGGCTCGCTTCCCAGCAGGTCGATGTCGATGCCGTCGGCGTCGAGGACCTGTTGGACGGACTGCTCGACCGGGTGCGCGACGACACCGACGCCCGCCAGGAGTTCCTCGATCTGCTGGAGACACTCGGTCCCGACGATCCCCGCAGCGCCGACTACCGCAAGGCGCTCGCCGCGCGGCTCTTCTGACCGGTCGGGCCGTCGCCGACGCGGTGCTTCCACGCCGGTCGGTGGGGGATAGCGTCACTGACGTGCACGCCACCAAGCTGACGCTCGGCGACCGGACCTACGACATCACCGATCGGGCCCTGATCATGGGCATCCTCAATCGCACCCCGGACTCCTTCTACGACAAGGGGGCAACGTTCGCACTCGACGACCTGGTGGCCCGGGCCGACGGCCTGGTGGCCGACGGGGCCGACCTGCTCGACGTGGGCGGGGTGAAGGCCGGCCCGGGTCCCACCGTCGGTGAGGCCGAGGAGCTCGACCGGGTGGTCCCGGCCATCGGGGCGTTGCGGGCCCGCTTCGACGTGCCGTTGTCGGTCGACACCTGGCGGGCGTCGGTCGCCAAGGAGGCCTACGCCGCCGGGGCGGTCGTGGGCAACGACATCAGCGGTTTCGCCGACCCCGAGTACCTGGCGGTCGCCGCCGACGCCGGTGCCACGGTGGTGGCGACCCATATCCGCCTCGGCCCTCGTATCCCCGATCCCGAGCCGGAGTACGAGGACGTGGTGGCCACGGTCACCGCCTATCTTCTGGAGCGCGCCACCTGGGCGCTCGATGCCGGGCTGACCGGTGACCGCATCGCGCTGGATGCCGGCCTCGACCTCGGGAAGACGGCCGCCCAGTCGCTGGTCCTGCTGCGCGCCTCGGAGGAGCTGGCCGCGCTCGGGTACCCACTGCTGCTCTCCGCCTCCAACAAGACGTTCCTCGGGGTGGTCCTCGGGCTCGAGCTGGGTGAGCGGCGCGAGGCCTCGCTCGCCGCGACCGCCATCGGTGCGGCCAAGGGCTGCCGGATCATGCGGGTGCACGATGTCGCCGCCCACCGCCAGGTGGCCGACACCATGGCCGCCATCCATGCCGCCCGCCGCGCCGGCGGGACGGCAGCCCCGACCCACGAGGCCGTCGACCGATGAGCTCCACCCGGGCGACCACGGCCACCGACGGCCCCGCCGGCACCGGCGCCGACCACCGGGCGGCCTACCTGGTCCGCGGCGACGACCCCTCACTGGTCGCCCAGGCGGCCCACGCCCTGACGACGCGGCTGGTAGCCGGGGCGGACGCCTCGCTGGTGGTCGAGGAGTTCGGCGGGTCCAGCATCGAGCCGTTCGACGTCGGGATGGTCATCGACGCGTGCACGACGCCTCCTTTCCTCGTCGATCGCCGCGTGGTCGTCGTCCGCGAGGCGGGTCAACTGAACGCCACCGACGCCAAGCGTCTGGTGGCCTACCTCGAAGACCCGCTGCCCACGACGTCACTGGTGCTGGTCGGCGGTGGCGGCACCGTCCCCCCGGTGCTGACCAAGGCGGTGGCCGCCTCCGGCGAGGTGGTGGACACGGCGGTGGGGACGGGCAAGGCGCGGTCCCAGTGGCTGGCCGACCACCTGAAGGGCGGGCCGGTGCGGCTCGACGGCCGGGCCACCGCGGACCTCTCGAGCCATCTCGGCGGCGATATGGGGCGGCTGGAGGGGCTGCTCGACACACTGGCCTCGGCCTACGGCGCCGGCGTCACCGTGTCGGCCGAGGATCTCCAGCCCTTCCTGGGCGAGGCGGGATCGCTCGCCCCCTGGGATCTCACCGATGCGATCGACGCGGGGGAGACGGGCAAGGCGCTGGGCGTCCTCCATCGGATGCTGGTGGCCGGCGACACCCACCCGTTGGTGGTGATGACCATGCTCCACCGGCACTACCGCCAGGTGCTGCGGCTCGACGGTGCCGGCGTCACCACTCCGGACCAGGCGGCACAGCTCCTGGGCCTGCGCAGCTCCTTCCCGGCCAAGAAGGCCCTGGCCCAGGCGGCCCGGCTGGGCTCGGCACGGATCGCCCGGGCGTTCGTTCTGCTGGCTGAGGCCGACCTCGATCTGCGGGGTGTCTCCGATCTGCCCGGGGAGACCGTGCTCGAGGTGTTGGTGGCGCGGCTCAGCCGTCTGGTCCGACAGGGCCGGTAGGGACGGGGGTCCCGGCCCTGCCGGACCGACGGAATCGTCAGGAGGTCATGGAATCCCTCGACTGTTCGCCGTTGTCGGCGACGTTCTCGGTCCACTGGGACCCGGCCCAGTAGCGGAATTGGTGCCGGCTGGTGGGGTCGGCCTTCCACCCGGGCGGGATCTCCTGGGTCGACGTGCCCTCGGCGGCCGGTGCGGCGACCGGCAGGCTGGTCCGCTGGGTGGGCCGGTAGGTCCGGGTCAGGGCGACCGGCGCGGTCGCGGTGGCGACGCCCCCGGCACCGAGGGAGCCCCCGCCGCCGTCCACGGGCTCGGTCGCCGCGGCCAACGGCTCGGTCATCGCGGCCAACGGCTCGGTCATCGCGGCCAACGGCTCGGTCGCCGCGGCCAACGGCTCGATCGCCGCGGCCAACGGTTCGATCAGGCGGACCTCGCCGTCGGTGATGGTGGTCGCCCCGAAGCTGCCGAACCGCCCGGGTGCGGCGATGGTGCCGATGGGCCAGACGTCGTCGCGCTGGGCCTGGGCGACGTCGTCACCGAACCGCTCGAAGGGCAGGCTGGCCGCCCGGCCCGCGGCGGCGATGGCCTTGACCTTGGGTCGGGCGGTGTGGAGGTACATCCCCAGTCCGACCAGCGGGACCAGGAGCACGAGCACGAAGTAGGCGGGCTTGCTCTCCTCGGCCCGCCTCCACGCCCAGCCCGGCTGTCGCAGGAGGTCGACGGCGCCGGCGATCATCGAGATCGCGACGATCGCCACCACCAATGCGAAGGACAGGTTCCCCGTCGTTGCCGATAGAGCATTCATGAGCCACAGCCTCCTGTTGTCGCCGTTTCCATTCTCTTCACCACTGGACTGCTGAGCCCGGTCCAGCCGGGCCTCGGTCGGTCGCTACCCCTGGTCGGGGACGTCCGGTACTGCGTTGCTGTGTTGCGTGGCGTCGCTGATGGGGCGCCGGGACCTGCTCAATGACCGAGTGCAGAATGGAAATGATCGGCGATGCTGCGGCACTTCATGGACATCACCGTAAGTGTTGACCACACCACGTAGAGTAGTCAAGAGGCAATTTAGTCGAGCGGCAATTTCAGTCAAGGCGCGGTTGTCAGAAGGGCAATCCCGGAAAATGGCGATCGTCGGGTGATCGTCGCAGGTGTCGGTCACCGGAAATCTCGGGAGGGGGGGAGCGGCCCGAGGTCGAGCCGCTCGAAACGCTCGGCCACCAGGGTCATCGATCCCTCGGACCGTTCGATGCGCCCCCGCACCAGCAGTGCCGGACACGACCGGGCCACCGGCTTCCACCGGACCCAGGCACCACGGGAGCAGACGACGTTGACCATGCCGGTCTCGTCCTCGAGATTCAAGAAGACCGCCCCGTGGGCGCTCTCGGGCTGCTGGCGGTGGGTCACGACGCCCCCGACGGTGATCCTGTCCCCGGCCCCCCTCGACGCCAGCTCGGCGGTGGGCAGCACTCCCTGGCGGTCCAGTCGGCCCCGGGCCAGCTCCATGGCGGTGGTGTCCGGTGCCATCCCGAGGGACCACAGGTCGTCGGCTACCTCCTCCCACGGGGTGGGACGGGGGAGGGGTGGTGGTTCCGATCCGGTGACCACCCCCGGGAGCCGGTCCGCGGTCGCCTGGGAGGCTGCTCCCGCCCCCCAGACCAACGACCGCCGGCTCACACCGGGCCTGGCGGTTCGCGTCCCCAGGCCGTCGAGGGCACCGGCGGCGGCCAGCGCCTCCAGCTGTGCCCGGGTGATGTCGGCCCGGCGCACCAGGTCTTCCATGCCCGACCAGGGCTGACCGGCGGCGATCCGTGCCGCCGTCTCCGCGCCCACACCCCGCACCGAGGAGAGCCCGAGCCGCACCGCAGGCCCGCACCGCGTGCCGTGTCCCGGCCCGGCCTCCTCGAGCCGGGCATCGCCCCCCCCGGCGTTCACGTCGGGTCGCCGGACCTCGACCCCGTGGCGCTTGGCGTCGGCCACCAGGCTCTGGGGGGACCAGAACCCCATGG
>CAZNLF010000203.1:0-5723 GCA_964573595.1 uncultured Acidimicrobiaceae bacterium
GCGTTCCCGTGGAACAGGGGCATGGTGCAGTAGGCCACGTCGTCCCGTTCGTAGCCGTAGGCGGGGGCCGACCGGATGGCGATGGACGCCAGACGGCCCTGGGTGCACCGCACGGCCTTGGGCGCTCCCGTCGTCCCCGAGGTGAACAACAAGAGGAAGAGGGACTCCGCCGTCGGCCCACCCTCCGCCATCTGACGTCGCGGGTCGGCCCCCCGGTGCGGATCGAGGAGCCGGGGATAGCCGGGGTCGTCGACCCGGACCACCCGCTCCGCCGGGACACCGAGGGACAGGCCGTCCAACAGGCGCGACCCTTCCCGGTCGGTGATCACGACGTCGCAGTCGGTGCGGCGGACGTCGCCGGCGAGGGCCTCGCCCCTCCGCGTCGGGTTGATGCCGACCACGACCGCACCGGCCAGGCCGGCCGCCCCCAACCAGAACAGGTACTCGGGCACGTTGCCCAGCAGGACGCCGACGTGGATCGGCGTGGGGCCCGTCCACGTCCGGAGCAGCGAGGCGCGCTCGGCGCTGGCCGCCACCACCTGGCGCCAGCTCCACTGCTCGTCCTCGAACCGCAGCCCGGGATGATCGTCGTCCGCCCGCGCCACCAACAGTCCGGCCACGCTCGTCTCCGGGCCGCCGGCGCCGTCGGCGCTCACTGACCCGGCTCCACCAGCAGGCTCTGGACGGCGCGGCCGATGCGGCCGTGCCGGTCCCACAGTTCGGACTCGGCGGCCCCGATGCCCGGGGTGCCGAAACGGGTGCGGGCACGGAGGCAGACCCACTCCCCGAGAGGTGGCCGGTGGACCGACACGGTGAGATCCGGGTTGATGAACAGGCTCGTGGCGAAGGGGATCTCGGCGCTGACGCCGTTCCCGAAGTCGGCGGCCGCCGCCGCCCGCTGCCAGGGGCTGGTCGCCGTGCCGAGTACGACCGGGCAGCGGAGCCGGAACCACGCCGTGGCCGGTCCGAGCGCGTCGAAGCGACCCTCGACGAACCGCATCTCCATGCCCCCGTTGTGGAACGCCCGGTAGGCCTTCGGGTCGGTAGGCGAGGTCACGCCGTGCTCGGGTGGCGCCGGCGCCGGGTCCTCGGGCACCGTCGGTTCCCGCACATCGGCATCCGCGGCCCGGATGCGGAGGGCACGGGACCATGCCACCTCGACCCCGTCGGCCTCGACCACCGTGTCGACGAGCTGCACCCGCCGGCCCGGCCGCGCCACCCTCGATGTCACGAACAGCGGTGCCACCGGGACCGGGCGGAGCAGCTCGAGGCCGATGCGGACGAGCTGGAGACCGTCCCCACCGGACAGCGCCTCGACGGAGCCGGCCACCAGGGCCGCCACCGGACCCCCGTGGAGGGCGTCGGGGCTCCACGGCCCCCGGGACCGTTCGGTGGGCACGACGTGGTCACCGTCCGGGACGAACAGTGCATCGGCTTCACCGGCACCGGTGACGGGGGTCGTCATGCGTCCTGACGCTACGGGTCCGACGCCGATCGCGCCATGGGGTCGTGGGCCGCCTACCATCGGACCACACCGGAACCCGGCGGACCCGCCGGGTCCGGGGGCAACGACGACCACGAGGAGAGCAATGGGAACGGGCACCGCGCAGATCGACATCAACGGCTCATCGGACGACGTCTGGGCGTTGGTCGGCGACTTCGGGGGCATCGCCGGTTGGATGCCGGGCATCGAGTCGTGCCGGGTGGAGGGCGAGGACCGCATCATCGAGACGATGGGGATGACCATCACGGAGAGGTTGGTGGCCAGGGACGACGAGCATCGGGCCCTCACCTACTCGATCGTGGACGGTGCCCCCGTCGAGTCCCACCGTGCCGTGGTCACCGTGACCCCCACCGGCGACAGCTCGCACGTCACCTGGGAGGTCGAGGCCACCCCCGACGAGATGGCCGATCTGATGACTGCCGTCTACCAGGGCACCCTCGACGAGCTGAAGAAGCGCATCGAGGGATGAGTGCGCCCACCGCCCCTCCGGCCGGACCCCGGGGGCGGTGGTCCTACGACGTGCGAGCCACGTCGGTAGCACCGGTCGCCGTGGTCTGGCCCCTCATCGGTGAGGCGCACCGGTGGAAGGAGTGGTCCTTCCTCGACCGGACCGACCTGGTCAGGGTGGGGACGCCCCTTCCGAACGGGGTCGGGGCGGTGCGGCGCTTCACCAGCCGTGGGATCGGCTCACGGGAGGAGGTCGTGGCCTGGGACCCGCCCCACCACCTCGGCTACTCGATCCTGTCGGGGTTCCCCGTCCGCCACTACCGTGCCGACGTGGTGCTCGCCCCGGACGGTCCCGACGAGGAGGGGACCCTCATCACCTGGTCCGGCTCGTTCGACGAGAAGATCCCCGGAACCGGTCGGATGCTCGAGCGGGTGCTGGGCAGGCTCATGCGGAGATTCGCGACCGAGGTCGCCACCTATGCCGACGGCCTGCACACCCCTGACGGCGCCGACATCGAGACCCCCCGTTAGCTGACCGCCTGCTCGAGGCGGCGGGCCCGGTCCTGGACCTCGCGCCGGGCGCGCCCGCTGTCGACGGTCAGGCAGCGGCCCGACTCGACCACCCGGGTGCCGGCCACCCACACGTCGGTCACCAGACGGCTGGAGGCGGACCACACGAGATGCTCGATCAGCTGGGCGTCCTCGAGCAGGGGGACGAACCCCGGATCGTCCAGCCGGACGGCGATCATGTCGGCCTTGGCGCCAGGGGCCAGCCGACCGAGGTCCGGACGCCCCAAGGCCAGGCCCGCCCCCCGGGTGGCCAGATCGAGGGCGGCGGCAGCCGGGAGGGCCGCCGCGTCCTGCTCCCTCAGGCGGGCGAGCATCGCCGCCAGCCTCATCTCCTCCCACAGGTCGAGGTCGTTGTTGGATGCCGGTCCGTCCGTGCCCAGGCCCACCCGGATGCCGGCGGCCAACAAGGTGGTCAGCGGTGCGATCCCGGAGGCGAGCTTGGCGTTGCTCTGGGGGCAGTGGGCGACGGCCACGTCGTGGGCCCGGTAGACGTCGATGTCCTCACCGGACAACCAGATGCTGTGGGCGGCCAGCACCCGACCGTCGAACACGCCGGCCCTGGCCAGCACCACCGGGGTCGAGTCACCGTGGTCGGCGGCGAACCGGGTGCACTCCTCCTCCGTCTCGGCCAGGTGGATGTGGAACAGGGCGCCCAGTTCCCGTGCCCTCGAGGCGATGTCGGCCAACACCGGAACGGGCACGGTGTACGCGGCATGGGGAGCGAAGCCGACCTCGATGCGGCCGTCCTCACCGTGCCGCCGATGGTGGAAGTCGACGATCTGGTCACTGCGCCGGTCCCACCACCCGTCATCCGCCGGAAGCCCGGGCAGCCGGAGGACGCCCGGCGTCACCAGCGCCCGCGAACCGGCGGCCACCACCGCGTCGGTCAACGCGTCCTCGAAGAAGTAGGCCTCGCAGGAGGTGGTCACCCCGAAGCAGAGCAGCTCGGCGGCGGCGAGGGTCATCCCCCAGAACACGTCCTCCTCGGTCAGACAGGCCTCACGGGGCCAGAGCACCTCGTGCAGCCAACGGTGGAGCGGGAGATTCTCGCCCGTGCCCCTGAACAGCGTCATCGGGGAATGGCAGTGCACGTTGACCAGTCCGGGCAGGAGCGCGCCCTCCACCCGGACCTCCCGCACCCCGGAGCCCGACGCCTCCGATCCGGCGGCCCCCACGTGGGTGACCGTGTCACCCGACACCTCGACCACGCCCGGCCGCACCACCAGACCCGGGCGTTCGCACGGGACCACCACGTCGGCCGTGTAGCGGACCAGCTCCACCGGTGCCTCCGGGCCCGCCGCGGGGCCCCCCTCCCCGTCCAACGGAGGGAGACCGGTCAACGCGGTGCCGGCGACGCGCCGCCGGAGCCGTACTCCTCGGCCTCGATGGCCGCCAACTCCTCGATCCGTGCCACGTGACGACCCCCCTCGAACTCGGTGGCCAGGAACACGTCGACGATATCGAGGGCCAGCTCGCTGGCGACCACCCTGGCCCCGAGCGAGAGCACGTTGGCGTCGTTGTGCCGTCGGGCGAAGCGGGCGGTGTACTCGTCGTGGCAGAGCGCGGCCCTCGATCCGCGGACCTTGTTGGCGGCGATGGCCTCCCCCTGACCGCTGCCACCGATGACGATGCCGAATCGGCCCTGGCCCCGGAGCACCCGCCGGGCGACGTCGGCGCAGATGGGCGGGTAGTCCACCGGCTCCTCGGAGAACGTCCCGATGTCCTCGACCTCGTGGCCGCCCTCACCGAGGTGTCCGATGACGGTGCCCTTCAGCACGAATCCGGCATGGTCTGAGCCGATCACCAGGCGCATGGGGACACCCTAGGCAGCTTCAGGGCGCACCGCGCTAGTCGGCCCACACCATCCGCGACACCCGCCCGGGCCGGACGTATCCCTCGTCGACGAACCAGTGCGCGGCACGGCCGAGCGCGGCGGCGGCGGGCCTCGACGAGTAGCCGAGCTCCGTCCGGGCGCGCTGGTCGCTGAACGACATGTGGGTCGTCGACATCTTGGCCGCCTCCAGCGGGATGGTGGGCTCGCGGCGGAGCAGGCGCCCCTCCACCAGGCCGGAGAGATGGGCGGCCACGAGCGCCACCCGGCCGGGGAACTGCCGGGTCGGGGTGGTGAGGCCGGTGACCTCGGCCAGGGTGGCGAGCACCTCCCCCAACGACAGGTTCTCACCGCCCAGAATGTAGCTGCGACCGGTCCGTCCGCGTTCGGCGGCCAGCACGTGGCCATGGGCGACGTCCTCCACGTCCACGATGTTCAAGGTGGTGTCGACGAACCCCGGGAACCGTCCGCTCAGGAACTCGAGCACGGTCCGGCCGGTCGGTGTGGGTGCCCGGTCGCGGGGGCCGACGGGCGTGGTGGGCTGGACGATCACCACCGGCAGTCCCTCGCCGGCCGCCCGCAGCACCTCGTGCTCGGCCACGTACTTGGACCGTTTGTACTCGCCGAACAGGTGGTCAATGTGGGCGAAGGACGTCTCGTCGACCGGTTCGGACGCCGACGCACCGTGCACCCCGAGGGTGCCGACGGTCGACGTGTAGACCAGTCGCTCGCAGTCGTTGCGTCGCACCGCCTCCAGGACATGGCGGGTGCCGACCACGTTGACGGCATAGAAGTCGGCGGGGTCGGGCGCCCAGAACCGGTAGAGGGCGGCGACGTGGAACACCAGACGGCAGCCGTCGACGGCCTTGCCGACCGCCTCGGCGTCGCGCAGGTCACCCCGGACGATCTCCACCTCCAGTCCGGCGAGGTTGGCGATGTCACCACCCGGCTCCACCATGGCCACCACATGGGCGCCCCGGGCCGACAGCTCCCGCGCCACCGACGATCCGATGAAGCCGGCGGCCCCGGTGACCAGCACGCGGTCTCCCGGATCCACCGGGGAACGCTCGGGGACGTCGCCCGGCAGCCCGACGTCCTCGTGACCCCCGGTCACGGCGGTGCCGGTGCCCGACGCGCCGGCACGGTCGATCGGGTCCGGCCCCGCCGCAAGCTGTTGCGGGCCATCGAGCTCCCCACCTCGAGCATCAGGCCCGCGCTGCGGGTGGCGTCGGCGAGCACGTCGTCGAGGCCGGCGACGAATGCGTCGATCTCCTCGTCCCCGATGATCAGCGGCGGGAGCAGCTTGATGATGTTGACGTTGTCGGCGGCCACCTGGGTGAGGATGCGGTGCCGGTGGAACAGCGGCACCAC
>CAZNLF010000204.1:0-5702 GCA_964573595.1 uncultured Acidimicrobiaceae bacterium
CTTCGCCGCCTCGGTGCTCCTCGGCGCGGTGAGTGACGCCGTCGGCTACAGCCGCGGCCCGACGGTGGCCCTCACCCTCATGGGTCCGGTGTGTGTCATCGGCGGCTTCATGCTGCTCATCGGCTCCCGCTACGTGAGACGCGACATCACCCTGGTCATCGAGGACGTGCTCGAGCGGTACGCCGAGGGCCAGCGCCGCCAGCGGGGAGGCGAGGTGCCGGCGCTGCAGGTCCACAACCTCGACTTCTTCTACGGCACCAACCAGGTCCTCTTCGACGTCAACGTCGAGATGGCCCAAGGGGACATCGTGGCCCTGCTCGGGACCAACGGTGCCGGCAAGTCCACGCTGCTCCGATGCGTCGCCGGCCTCGAGCACCCCCACCGGGGTGTCGTCCGGATCTTCGGGACCAACTGCACCTACCTCGAGCCCGAGCAGGTGATCGACCAGAAGGTCGCACTGCTGGTCGGGGGGAAGATGACCTTCCCCGGGCTCACCGTCCGGGACAACCTCCGGGTCGGCGCCCACTCCCTGCGGGGCAAGGGCTCCCGCGCCCGGGAGGCGCTCGACGAGGCCATCGACCGCTTCCCCGAGCTGTCGGCGCGGCTCGACCAGTCGGCCGGCACGCTGTCGGGCGGGGAGCAACAGATGCTCGCCTTGGCGCGGGTGATGATGACCGCGCCGGAGCTGTTGCTCATCGACGAGCTGGCCCTCGGCCTGGCCCCCAAGGCGGTGGACCGCCTGATGGACATCGTGCGCGAGGTGAACGCCAGGGGGACGACGGTGATCCTGGTCGAGCAGAGTGTGAACCGGGCCATGAGCCTGGCCGAGCGGGCGGTCTTCCTCGAGCGGGGCGAGGTCCGCTTCGACGGGCGCACGGCGGACCTGCTCGAGCGTCCCGACCTGCTCCGGCCGGTGTTCCTCGGCGTGGCCGCCGCCGGGCTCGACTGACGAGCCGCCGTGTCCGTCCCCGGCTTCGTCCTCGTCCAAGGCGTCATCACCGGGCTCGGCTACGGCCTGCTGGCCATGGGGCTGGTCCTCATCTACAAGACCAACCGGGTGCTCAACTTCGCCCAGGGCCAGCTCGGCGTGGTGGCGGCGGTGTTCCTGGTCAAGTGCTTCTACGACTTCGGGTTCAACTACTGGTTCGCGCTGGCGATGGCCGTGGTGCTGGCGGGGGCCGTCGGTGCCCTGAGCGAACTGCTCCTCCGCCGGCTGTTCAACCGGCCACGGGTGCTGGTGATGGTGGCCACCATCGGTCTGAGCCAGGTCCTGTTCGTCTTCACCGCCCTGCCGTTCATCCGCCCGAAGAACCTCTACAAGCCGTTCCCCGTCCCCATCGACCTCTCGTTCCACATCGGGACCTACCTGTTCACCCCGGGTGAGGTGATGACCCTGATCGTGGCGCCGATCGTGGCCATCGGGTTGGCCGTCTTCGTCAAGTGGTCCCCGTGGGGGCTGGCCATGCGGGCCATGGCCGAGAACGCCGACTCGGCCAGGCTGTCGGGCATCTGGGTGCGGCGGACCTCCACCGTGGCGTGGACGGTCGCCGGCGTGCTGTCCGCCTTCACCGCGATCCTCGCCGCCCCGGGCCAGACCTCCTCGCTCACCGAGGTGCTCAGCCCCGAGCTGTTGCTGCTGGCGCTGACCGCCGCCATGGTCGGCGCCATGGTGAACCTCACCGTGGCGTTCGCGGCCGCCATCGGTGTCGGCGTCGTCCAAGAGATCCTGGTGTGGAACCTCCAGAGCACGGCCCAGGTGGACCTCATCCTCTTCGTCCTCGTGTCGGTGGTCCTGCTCGTCCGGATCGCCGCGCTGCAGACCGGGCCACGCCGCGACGAGCGTTCGACGTGGCTCGAGGGCTCGAGGAGCCGGCGTCGCGCCGACGGGCCGCTCCGCAAGCGGGTGGGCACGGCGGGTGTCGTGCTGGCCGCCGTGGTCGCCGCACTGCTTCCCCTCGTCCTCAACACCGGGCGGACCTTCCTGCTGTCGCAGATCTGCATCTATGCGGTCATCGCCCTCTCGCTCACCGTGCTGACCGGCTGGGCCGGGCAGGTGTCGCTCGGCCAGTTCGGACTGGTGGCCTGCGGAGCCCTGATGGCGGCCCATCTCGGCGGTTCGGTGCCCCTGATCCTGCTGTTGCCGTTCGCCGGCGCGGTGACGGCGGTCATCGCCGTGGTGGTGGGCCTCCCGGCCCTGCGGGTCAGAGGTCTCTACCTGGCCGTCAGCACCTTGGCCTTCGGTCTGTGGTTGATGGGCGCGGTGCTCAACACCCCGTGCTGGACCCTGCCCCTGGTGGGCAAGGAGATGTGCACTGGGCTGCCCAACCCCCAGTCCACCCTGATCGCCCGGCCGAGCCTCCTCGGCATCAACCTGGGATCGGAGCGGGCCTTCGCCTGGTTCTCGCTGGGAGTCCTGGTCCTGTCGCTGTTGGCCGTCCGCCTCTGGCGGGACAAGGGCGTGGCGCGCCGGCTGATGGCGGTGCGGGACAACGAGACCGTGGCCGGGGCGATGGGGATACCCCTGGCCCGCACCAAGGTGCTGGCGTTCGCCCTGTCGGGATTCATGGCCGGTTACGCCGGCGTGTGTCTGGCCTTCGCCACCGAGCGGTTCTCGACGGACACGTTCGACCCCTCGTACTCCATCCTGGTGGTCTCCATGGTGGTCATCGGCGGGCTCGGCTCGATCGACGGGGCGGTCCTCGGGGCCATCTACCTGGTCGGGCTCCCGGCGATGTTCGGCACCACGCCGACCATCCAGTTCCTGACCAGTGGCCTCGGGCTCCTGGCCTTCATCCTCTACCTGCCCGGCGGCCTCGCCGAACTGCTCCACCGGCTGGGCGATCTGGTCACCGTCGGCGTGGAGCACCTGGTCAAGGGCGGAGACGTCGAGGCGCCACCGGGCGCCGGCGAGCCGGCACCCGAACCGGCCCCGGAGATGGCCGGATGACCGGCGCGGACGGCCGCCACGGGACCGGACCGGCCCGCCTCGACGTCGAGGGCGTGGTGGTCACGTTCGGGGGGGTCCAGGCCGTCGACGGGGCCGACCTGTCGGCCGAGCCCGGTTCCATCGTCGGGCTGATCGGCCCGAACGGCTCGGGCAAGACGACCATGCTCGACGTCATCTCCGGGTTGGTCGCCCCGCGCTCGGGCTCGCTCCGCCTCGACGGCGAGAGCCTGGTCGAGTACCTCCCCGAGGAACGGGCCACGCTGGGTGTCGTCCGGTCCTTCCAGGACTGCCGGCTCTTCCCCGAGCTGCGCGTCGAAGAGGTGCTGCTCCTGACCGAGGACGCCCGCCGACCGGTGGGTGTCCTGTCGGCCACCTTGCGGACACCCTGGGCGAGGCGTTCGGAGCGGTCGAAGCAGGAAGAGGTCGACCGGGTGATCCAGTCGTTCGGGATCGAGCGGTTCCGCAACCACCAGATCGCCGAGCTGTCCACCGGGACCCGGCGAGTGGTGGACCTGGCCTCCATCGTGCTGGCCCACCCCCGACTGCTGCTGCTCGACGAGCCCACCGCCGGGATCGCCCAGCGGGAGGCCGAGGCGTTCGTCCCCCTGCTGCGGCGACTGCACACGTTGGCCGACACGACCATCGTGCTCGTCGAGCACGATGTGCCGCTCGTGTTCGCCCTGTGCAGCAAGGTGGTCATGATGGAGACGGGCCGGGTGGTGTCCTCGGGCACCCCGGACGAGGTAGGCCGCGATCCGAGGGCGCTCGCCGCCTACCTGGGCGCCAGCGAGGAGGCGCTCGCCGTGTCCGGCGCGCTCCCGAGCAAGCAGCGCGCCGCCACGGCCGGTGACGTCGCCGATGATGTCGCCGGCGGGATTCCCAGCGGCGACGGGAGTCCCGCCGTCAGTTAGCGGCCCGTCCCCGTCGGTCCGGGGGCGTCGTGGCCGTCAGCGCCGTTCCATGGCCGGACCGAAGGGTACGTCGCCCTCGAGGGTCACCCGGTGCGCGACTCGGACGGCATCGCCGTAGTCGTCCAACGCATAGTGGAGGGTCGCACGGTTGTCCCAGAACGCCACGGAGCCGGGCTGCCAGCGGAACCTGCAGGTGAGCTCCGGCTGCTGGCAGTGACGGTAGAGCATGTCGAGGACCGCCGAGCTCTCGTTCTTCGACAGCCCGAGGATGGACTGGGTGAACTGAGGATTGACGAACAGGCCGTTGCGGCCGTTCTCCGGGTGGGTGCGCACCACCGGATGGAGCGCCGGCAGCAGCTTGTCGTGCCGGACCCCCTGCCACTCGTAGCCGCCCCTGGCATCCACGTCGGCGGCGAACCACGGGTCGAAGTGGATGGCGATCAGTGAGTCGCACATCGTCCGGACCGGATCGGACAGACGGTCGTAGGCGTCCTGCAGGCTGGCCCACGTGGTGTCGCCGCCCACGTCGGGCGCGGTAAGCATGTAGAGGATCGACCCGAAGGCCGGGGTCTGGAGGAAGGTCACGTCGGTGTGCCACCAGCTGGCGCGGTCCTGGCTCCCGTCGATGGCGAGGACCTCCGGGCTCTCCTCGATGGCGGACAGCACCGGGTGACCCTCGGTCACCACCCCGAACTGTCGGGCGAAGTCGGCCTGCTGGGTGGGGGAGAGGTCCTGATCGCGGAAGAACACGACGTGGTGGGTGTTGAGCGCCTGACGCACCTCGGCCACCACGGGACCACCGAGGGGTCGCGACAGGTCCAGGCCGTGGATCTCCGCGCCGATGATCGGTGACAGCGGTCGGATGTCGAGCTGCGTGCCCACGGTCATGCCCCCCATAGTGCACCAGGACCACCGCCCACTCAACCGGTGCCAGGGAAGGGTCGGGCGCCGAGTGGTCGCACCGGACCCCCGGTGCCGGCGGGTGTGGCAACGTTGGCCACCCGAGTCGCGGCCCCGAGACCTGCTGAGCCTCCGAGACCCGCTGAGCCCCGAGACCCGCTGAGCCCCGAGACCCGCTGAGCCCCGAGACCCGATGAGCCCCGAGACCCGATGAGCCCCGAGACCCGATGAGCAAGGAGGACCCAATCGTGAGGAGGACCCAGTGAGCATCGCCCCACCCCCGTCCCGGAACTTCTCACCGTGGTTCCAGGTGGTCACACGACTGATGGCCACGGAGGAGGCCGACCCGCTCGTCACCGACGACCTGTCGGGGTTCGAGTCGTGGCGCGAGCGGTTCCGGCGAAGGCTCGACGACGCGCTCGCCCCGTGGCCGGTGCGGGTCCCCCTCGAGCTGGAGACCACCGAGGAGGTCGAGTGCGACGGATTCGTCCGCCACCGCGTCGTCTTCGACACCGAGGACACCATGTCGGTGCCCGCCTATCTGCTTGTCCCCGATCGTCGGGACGCACCGGGGCCGGCGGTGCTGGCCGTCCACGGGCACGGGCCGGGCAAGTCCAGGATCTGTGGTCTCGAGACCGAAGGTCCGCCCGGCAGTGACTACGCCGCCGATTTGGCCCGTCGGGGTTACGTGGTGCTCGCACCCGACCTGCGGTGCTTCGGGGAGCGTGCCGACTGGAACCCGCCCGACCACTACGCCTGTGACACCAACCTCGTCCATCAGGTGATGGGGGGGTGGAGCCCGTTGACCCAGAACCTGTGGGACCTGGCCCGGTCGCTCGATGTGCTGGAGGCACACCCACTGGTCGACCCGGCCCGCCTCGGCATGGTCGGGTTCTCCTACGGGGCCACGGCGACGCTCTTCCTCGCCGCCGGCGACGAGAGGG
>CAZNLF010000205.1:0-5693 GCA_964573595.1 uncultured Acidimicrobiaceae bacterium
CGGTGCCGCCGTCACCGGGGGGCTAATGGGCGAACAGGTGCCAGCCCGCGTACGCCCAGACGACGACCAGCCCGACGTTGACCAGCGGAGGTCCCGACACCAAGCGCACCAATTCACCGGCGGTCGCCAGACGGCCGTCGGAGCGTCGGGCGACGAGTTCGGCGACCACGCAGGCGGCCACCACCACGATCCAGAAGGCCACCCCCACCGCCCGGCTCCGGGGAAGCAGGAGGGCCGGGACCAGCGCCGGATGCCGACCCAGGGCCAGACCACCCGGGAACGCACCGGCCGGCGATCGTGGCGATCGGAGTGCTCGAGCCGCAGCACGCCCGAGCGGAGCCCTCGCCCGGGCGACGGTGTAGCCGGCGCCCACCAGGATCCACGCCAGGAGCAGGGCGGCGTCGAAGAGCCGGGAGGACAGCGCCAGCGCGCTGACGGTCAGGTGGGGCTCGTGGGGGCCCGTGTCGATCCCGAGCGCCTCCCATGCCGCCACCACGAGGGCGATGGCCAGCCACGGCGACAGCCCGAGGAGGATCCGCCCGGCACCACCGACCGGTCGGGGCCAGGGGTCTGCCGGACTTCCCGGGGGGAGGGCGAACCGCCGGCCGCGGCGTCCGCGTGCCAGCAGTACACCGAGCGCCACCACCGCGACGGTCGACACTCCCCACACGACGAACGCGGCCGCCGTCGACTGCCGGACGCCGCTCGCCCACCCGCACCACGCGCACAACAGGGCCACGAGGGCGACGAGGGCGAGTCCGTCGCGACGCTCCGGCATCCCCCCATCGTCCCACCGGGGGGCCGCCGACGATCGGACTCGGGGCGGCACCGCTCGGCACCGGGTCCGGCGGTACATTGCCCTCGATGAGGAATCCGGACGTCGACTTCGTGCTGTTCGACCTCGGCGGGGTGGTCATCGAGTTGGGGGGCGTCGGAGCCATGCGGGCACTGTCCGGCCTGGCCAGCAACACCGAGGTGTGGGAACGATGGCTCACCAGCCCGTGGGTCCAGCGATTCGAGAGCGGCCGCTGCACCGCCTCCGAGTTCTCGGAGGGTGTCGTGTCCGAGTGGGAGCTGCCGGTTTCGCCGTCGGAGTTCCTCGAGGCCTTCCGGGACTGGCCGATCGGACCGTTCGACGGCGCGGCGGAACTGCTCGCCGCAGTGCGACGGCGCGTGCCCATCGGCTGCCTCAGCAACACGAACACCGTGCACTGGCAGCACCAGGTCGAGAATTGGTCGATCCTCGAGCTCTTCGACTACCGGTTCCTGTCGTTCGACCTCGGATTGGTCAAGCCGGATCCGGAGGTGTACCGGGCTGTGGCCGGGCTCCTGCCGGTGCCGCCGGACCGGGTGCTCTTCCTCGACGACAATCAGCTCAACACCAAGGCAGCCCGATCGTACGGGTTCCGGTCGGAGCAGGTCTACGGCGTCGAGGAGGCGGAGCGCGTGCTCGTCGAGGTAGGCGTCATCGGAGGTGGCGACTGACTCGGTGGTGGCTGCCGCCGGACCTCACCGGCTCGGGCTCCTTCGGTGCGGTCGGGCCTCCCGGCTGCGGTCGGGCCTCCCGGCTGGGTTGGGCCTCGCGGCTGGGGTCGGGCCTCCCGGCTGGGGTCGGGCCTCCCGGCTGGGGTCAGGCCTCCTGGGCGCGGTCGATCCAGCTCGCTCCGATGATCTCCGCGCCGCCGTGCGTGCCGATGACGGCTCCGAGTGTCCCGACCCGGAGCGACGTCCGGGGGAACCGGGGGGCGATGAGGTCGAGGAATTCGTCGATGTCGGGTGCCCCACCGTGCATCACCGCCACGTGATCGATCGGTCCGGCCTCGGTCATGCGCTCGTAGAGCATGTGCAGGGCCTTGCGGCGGGTGCGTGGCTTCCCGGCCTCACGGACGACGCCGCCGGTCAGGTCGACCAACGGCTTGATCGACAGCATGGAGCCCACCATGGCTCGTGCCCCGCCGATCCGGCCTCCCTTCTTTAGGTTCTCGAGGGTGTTGAGCGTGGCGAACACCCGGGTCCGGGGGACGAGGTCCCCGATCCTGGCCAACACGGAGTCGACGCCGGCGTCCCCGTCGGCGACCTTCGCCGCCTCGAGGAGCAGGGTGCCGAGTCCGCTCGACACGGACCTGGAGTCGATCACGTGAACCGGGATCCGCCCGTCGTAGGCGTCCACCGCCGACTGCGCCGACTGCAGGGTGTTCGACAACTCGCCGGAGAGCGTGACGCAGACCACGGCGTCGGCACCGGCGTCCTCTGCGTTGCGGAACGCCTGCACGAAGGCCCCAGGCGCCGGGCACGCCGTCTGCGGGAGCCCGTCGGAACTGGCCATCCGCTGGTAGAACTCGCCGAGGCTCAGGTCCAAACCGTCGGTGAACTCCTCACTGCCGAAACGGATGCTCAACGGCACGATCTCGATGTCGAGCCCGGCGATCTCCGCCGGATCGAGATCGCACGAACTGTCACCAACCAGGTGGATGCTGGCCATCGGACGGAAGACTCAGCCTTCGATCTCTTCGATGGCGAACTCGGGACAGTTGGCGATGGCCAAGCGGGCCTTGTCCTCGAGGTCTGCCGGGACGGTGCCGTCGCCCACCACCGTCGACGACCCGTAGTCGTCGACGTCGAACAATTGGGGGGCCAGCCCGTAACAGCGGGCGTGCCCTTGGCACTTGTCGGGATCCACCCGGATCCTCACGGGAACACCACGGGCAGCTTCCGGGGGCCGCGGACCTGGCCACCGGCCCAGGTGACCTCTGCCTCCTCGGCCACGCGGAACTCGGGGATACGCCTCAGCCACTCTTCGAGCGCCACCCGGAGCTCCATCCGGGCCAGGTTGGACCCGGCGCAGCGGTGGATCCCCGAACCGAAGGCGACATGTCTGTTGAGCTGCCGGTCGAGGACGACCCGGTCGGCGTCCTCGAACGCCACCGGGTCACGATTCGCCGCCGGAAAGTTCATGAGCACCTTGTCACCCGCCTTCATCGGGCACCCCGCGAATTCGACGTCGTCGGTGACCACCCGCGCCATGGTCACCGGTGAGTATGCCCGGAGGAGCTCCTCGATGGCCAGCGGCCAGGCGTCCGGGTCGTCGACCAACCGTCGGCGGTCGTCGGGATGGTTGGCCAGGTGCCACAGCGACGAACCGATGGCGCTCCACGTGGTGTCGACACCGGCGATGAGCACGATGGCCGCCACACCGAGCACCACGCTCTCCTCCAGCGGCCGGCCGTCGAATTCGCTGTGGAGCAGGTCGCTGAGCAGGTCGTCACCGGGCTCGGTCCTCCGGCGCTCCACCTCCGCGACGAAGAAGTTGATCAGGCCCTCGGCCCCCCGCTGGCGGCGTTCGGGGTCGTCGGCGAACTCCAGCAGGTCCCGCACCCAGCCGGTGAACGTGTCCGACATCGAGGCCGGCACGCCGAGGATGCTGGCGATGACGCGCACGGGGATTTGCTGCGCGTAGTCGCGGGCGGCGTCCGCGGTGCCACTGGTGGCGAAGCCGTCGACAAGCTCGGAGCAGAGTTCGCGGGTCATCGCCTCGTACTCTTCGACCCGCCGGTGGGAGAACCACGGCAGGAGGAGGCGGCGCGTCCAGGTGTGCAGCGGGGGATCCGCCGAGATGGGTGGGAGCCCGTACTGCAGGACCGGCTCCTCCTTGGGCTCGCCGTCGAAGGGGATGACCGAGATCTCGAGCGAACTGAAGTGCTCGATGTCATGGGCCAGATCGACGACGTCCTGATAGGTGGTGGGCAGCCAGGTGCTCCCCCGCCTGTCGGTGTGGGCCACGGGGCAGCCGCGGCGCAACTGGTCCCACACCGCGAACGGATCGGCCACGTACCCAGGGTCGAGGACGTCGAAGTCGGTCTCCCAGTCGGCTACCGGTCGTGGCGTGGTCATCGTGCTCCTCGTGGCGTGTGGTTCCGTGGTCCCTGATGTCGGCGCCCATCTTTGCACCTTCCCCGGTGGGGCCCTGCTGCTGCCGCCGGCTCGGGCCGCTACGGGTGCCGCGGCGCTCGGCCGGCCATGGCTGCTCGGGACGGTCCCGGACGGCCGGTACGGCTCAGATGGTCAAACCGCCGTCCACCGAGAGCACCGCCCCGGTGGTGTACGACGACTCGTCCGAGGCGATGAAGGCCACCGATGCGGCGATCTCCGCCGGCGTGGAGAACCCCATGGGCGTCATGATCTTGGTCAGCTCCTTGAAATCCGCCCCCTCGGGCAGCTCGAACGCCCCCATGAGCGGCGTGTCCACCCCCCCCGGGGCGACCACGTTCACCCGGACCCCCCGGGACAGGAACTCGGCGGCCAGCGCCTTGGAGAACATGAGCAGCCCGGCCTTGGAGGCGCAGTAGGCGGCCGAGTACGACTGCCCCATCAGTGCGGTGTTGGACGCGACGTTGACCACGGAGCCGCCGTGCTCGAGCAGGTGGGGCAGCGTTGCCCGGCACACGAGGAACGGACCGGTGAGGTTGACGGCCAGGATCTTCTCCCACCGGTCGAGGGGCATGTCCACCGTGTTGAAGAAGCCTCCGATGCCGGCGACGTTGCACACCACGGTCGGGGGCCCGAGCTCGGTGGCCAGCCTGGCCACCGTGTCGTCGACCGAGGACTCCGAGGTGACGTCACAGGGGAAGCCCGTCGCGGCACCGCCCTCGGCCACGATGCCCTCGACGGTGTCGGCCAGCGGCTCTGTGGCCACGTCGAGCGCGGCCACCGCCGCCCCCTCGCGGGCGAGACGCACGGCGACGGCCCGTCCGATGCCGGAGCCGGCACCGGTGACCACCGCCACCCTGTCGACGAACCTGCGGCCGGTGAACGAGCTGATCGACGCGTCAGCCTCGTCGTGCTCGGCCCCGCCTTTGCCCAGGGTGACCCTCTGAATCGGACTCATGGCTCGCTCCTCGGTCTGGGATTCGGCGTGAACTGCTCGCGCAGGGTGTGCTTGAGGATCTTTCCGGCCGGGTTGCGGGGCACGGCGGCGACCAGCTCGAGCTGCTCGGGAACGGCCTGGGCCCGGAGGCCCTCCCCCTTCAGGTAGGCGACCATCTCTGCGAACTCGAACACGCCACCCTCGGTCACCGCGACGACGGCACAGGCACGCTCGCCGGTGGTGGGATCGGGCAACCCGATGACCGCCACGTCGGCCACCGCCGGATGCGCGTAGAGGAGGTCCTCGACCTCCTTGGCCGAGATGTTCTCGCCATGCCGGATGATCACGTCCTTCAGCCGGCCGGTGATGGTGACGTAGCCGTCGTCGTCGACGATGCCGAGGTCACCCGTCCGGAAGTAGCCCTCCTCGTCGAAGGCGTCGGCATCGAGGGCCGGGTCCAGGTAGCCCCGGATCACCTGGGGCCCCTTCAGTCGGATCTCGCCCTCCTCGCCGGGTCCGGCCCGTCTCCCGTCCAGCGTGACCACGACCAGGTCCACACCCGGTGTCGGTCGCCCCTCCGTGTCGGCGAGCTTCTGGTCCGGATCCCTGTCGGTGGCCATGACGACGATCGGGGCCTCGGTGAGGCCGTAGCCCGAAACGATGCCGACCCCGCCGATCTCCCGCTTGAGGTCGTGGTGGAGCTGCGGCGGCTTCGGGGCACCGCCCCCCGGATAGGAGCGGATCGCCGGGAAGATGGGGGCGTCACCGCCGCTGGCCCGCTGGGCGGCCAGGTAGGCCAGGTGGAACGGCGTGCCCGACCCGGCCAGCG
>CAZNLF010000206.1:0-5600 GCA_964573595.1 uncultured Acidimicrobiaceae bacterium
AAGCCGATGAACTGCCCGTTCCACATCCTCATCTTCAAGAGCAGGCAGCGCTCCTACCGCGAGCTTCCGCTCCGGTTGTTCGAGTTCGGCGCGGTCTACCGGTACGAGAAGTCGGGCGTGGTGCACGGGCTCACCCGGGTGCGCGGGATGACCCAGGACGACGCCCACATCTTCTGCACCAGGGAGGAGATGGGTGCCGAGCTCCACGCCACGCTCACCTTCGTGCTGTCGCTGCTGCGCGACTTCGGTCTGGAGGACTTCTTCCTCGAGCTGTCCACGAGGCCCGAGATGAAGGCGGTCGGCACCCTGGAGGAGTGGGACGAGGCCACCGAGGCCCTACGGAACGCTGCGCTGGGTATGGGGCTCGACCTCGTCCTCGACGAGGGGGGCGGCGCCTTCTACGGTCCGAAGATCTCCGTCCAGGCCAAGGACGCCATCGGGCGAACCCACCAGATGTCGACGATCCAACTGGATTTCCAGATGCCCCAGCGCTTCGACATGGAGTACATCGGTGCCGACAACGGGCGCCACCGGCCGATCATGATCCACCGGGCCCTGTTCGGCTCGGTGGAACGGTTCTTCGCCATCCTGCTCGAGCACTACGCCGGTGCATTGCCGACGTGGCTGTCACCCGAGCAGGTGCGGGTGCTGGGCGTGCGGGGCGACCACGAGGACTACGCCCACAAGGTGGCCGACCGGCTGCGGGCGGTGGGTGCCCGGGTCGGCGTCGAACCGGCCGACGAACCCCTCGGCGCCCGCATCCGCCGGGCGAAGCTCCTCAAGCTGCCGTACATCCTGGTCGTCGGCGACGACGACGTACACGCCGGGACCGTGGGCGTCAACCGACGCGGCAGCAACGATCCCGACCGCGGTCGCGAGCTCACCGACTTCACTGCCGAGCTGGAGCTCGAGATCGCCCAGCGGCGCCTCCCCGAGGCCCCGTGAGCCTCGAGCACCTGTGGGCCGGCTGGCGCGGCGAGTACGTGAGGTCGGCCGGTTCCCCCGAGGGGATCGGCGAGGAGGACCGGTCGGCGCCGGCCGGTGGCGACCCCTGTGTCTTCTGCCGGATCGCGGCGAGCGGGCCACCGTCGGCGGACAACGGCGTGGTGTGGGTGGGTGCGCACACCTTCGTCGTCCTCAACGCCTTCCCCTATTCGAGCGGACACCTCATGGCGCTACCCATCCGGCACATCGATGCACTCGACCAGCTGACGGGCCCGGAGTCGTCCGAGCTGTGGGCGGCCGTCCGGGCGGGGGTGGTCGCGCTCGGCGGGGCCTACGCCCCCGAGGGCGTCAACCTCGGGGCCAACCTGGGCCAGGCGGCCGGTGCCGGCATCCCCCGACACCTCCACCTGCACGCCGTCCCCCGGTGGGTGGGTGACACCAACTTCATGACCTCGGTGGGCGGGACGAGGGTGCTCCCCGAGACGTTGGCCGTCAGCTGGCAGCGGGTCGTGGCCGCCTGGCCGGCGGAGGGATCGACTGAGGGGGCCGGCGGAGGGATCGACTGAGGGGGCCGGCGGCCGACCCGGACGTCGGGTGGGCGGAATCGAACCGGTGCTCAAGGCGTTGTCGTCGTCCGAAGAGCGACGGACGGACGAATGTCCTCGAGAGGTGGAGATCCCATGCAGGTCAAAGAACTCGGTCACCTGGTCCTCTACGTGAGGGATGTCGAGCGCTCCGCGGCCTTCTACGGCGACGTGCTCGGATGGGAGGCCGCCTTCCCGTCCACCCTCGGCATTCCCGCGGCCGCCTTCACCTCCGGGCGCACCCACCACGAGCTGCTCCTCATCGAGGTGGGGGAGGAGGCCGCCCCTCTCCCGAAGGGCCGCCATCTCGGCCTGTACCACTTCGGCCTCAAGGTGGGCGACTCCGACGACGAGCTGCGCGAGGTGGTGGCACGGCTGCACGAGTCCCACGTGACCGTGGTGGGGGCGAGTGACCACACCGTGACCCACAGCATCTACATCCTGGATCCGGACGGCAACGAGATCGAGTTGTACATCGACGTCCCCGGGGTCGACTGGAAGGCCGACCCCAGTCTGATCATGGCCCCCATCAAACCCCTCGCCCTCTGAGGCCGGAGGTGGTCGGGAGTTAGTCGGGCCGCCCGCCGCGCCCGGCGGCGTCGCCCATGGCCGGGGGCGTGCGCACCCGCGTCTCGTCCGGGCCCCCCGCCGTGCCGCCTGACGCCGGCCGATCGACGGCCGGGGTGCTCGACGGTCGGAACCGTCTGGTCGCGGCCCGACGGTGGGAGCCCAGGTCGGCGGGGCCCCGACGCGGGTGCTCCCCACCGTCCGACCTGATCGCCTCGGCCAGTGCGGGAAGCCCCGAGCTCCACACGGTCGTGGGTCGCGGTTGGTCGAGGGGTGCCAGCATGTCCGAGGCACTGGGCATTCCCGACACTCCGGTGGCGTCCACCAGACGCGCCCGGTCTGCGGGTCCTGCCCTGTCCAGCCAGTGCAGCCGTTTCCGGCCCCCATCACGGCTCTCGTTCACGAGAGGGCCCGGTGCTCGTACTGCCATCGCCCAACCGATACCCGGCGTTCGCCGGTCCACACATGACTTCGGTGATCGGTTCCCCGTCCGGGATGCCCACGACGATCCCGCGCGGTGACGCCGGCGACGACCGTCGTCACGGTGAGCCGGCTGAAAGCCGGTGGTCCGTGGAGCCCGGACACTAAGTTCGGGGCGATGGCCCCATCCGACCACGAGGACGGGCGGCCGCGATGGGGAAGTACCGCGGCGTGGCTGAGCCGGACCCCGACCTCCTGGGTGGCCGGTGCCGCCGTCGTGGCCTGGCTCCTCTCCGCCGGGTACATGCTCCGGTTCGGCGCGTCGTGGCACCTCGATCTACGGGTGTACCGGGAAGCGGGGAGTGCGCTCTTCCACGGTGGTTCGCCGTTCACCGAGGAGTTCACCGTCAGCAGGCTGCCCTTCACCTACACGCCCTTCGGCCTCCTCGTGCTCAGCCCGCTGGCCTTCGGGGCGCTCGGACTGGTGGAGTGGGTCTGGTGGATGGTCAGCGCCGGATGCCTGGTGGTGTCGGGCGTGCTCATGTTGGGGTCCACCTTCACGCTGCCGGCCCGGCGGGCCTGGGCGGTGGCTGCCCTCCTGGGCGCCGTGGCGACCGTCGCCCTAGAGCCGGTCCGCAGCAATTTCGACTACGGCCAGATCAACGTGATCTTGATGGTGATGGTGGTCGCCGACCTGACCAGGGTGCGGGGCCCCTGGCGTGGCGTGCTGGTCGGGTTGGCGACCGCCGTGAAGCTCACGCCCGTCATCTACCTCGTCTACTTCGCCGTCGCCCGGGACTGGCGGTCGCTCGTCCGGGCCGTCGCCACGATCCTCGTCGTGACCGGGCTGAGCTGGGCTGTCCTCCCGGCCGACTCCGCCCGCTACTGGTTCCACCAGTTCTACGACGCCAAGCGGACCGGGCCCCTCGGGATCGTGAGCAACCAGTCGTGGAACGGGGTGGTGCACCGGGCGCCCTTCGACGGGGGCCACCTCGGGACCGCCGTGTGGATCGCGCTCTCGGTGGCCACACTGGCCTGCGGGGCCGTCCTCACCCGCTGGCTGGTGGTCGGGACCCGGACGGCCGAGGCCGTCATGGTGCTCGCCCTCACCGAGGTGCTGGTCAGCCCGGTCTCGTGGACCCACCATTGGTCCTGGCTGGCGCTGGCGCCGATCGTCGCGGCCAGTGTCGCCCGGGTCCACCGGTCGGTGGCCGTCGCCCTGATGGTCCTGGTCGGCCTGGCCGTCTTCACCCCCTACCTGTGGATACGACACGGTCCCCTCGCCGACGTGACCTCCAATTCGCTGGTGCTCGGCGCCGCCGCGGTCCTCATCGTCTGGTTGACCGCCGAGGCCAGGAGCCGACGGTCCTCAGGACTCGGGCCGCTCGCCCCGAGGAGTGTGTCCGGGCCCGGAGTCGGGCGGCTGCACTGACCGGCGGTCCGACCGGCTTGACGGGGTCGGCGTGACGGGTCGTCGTGACCGTCGGCGTGACCGGGTCGTCGCAGGCCGATGCGGCCGGCCGGGCGCCCGCTGTCGGCGGGGGTAGTGCTCACTCGAGTTAGCGGATGGTACTGTTGAGGGACCCTTCTGGAGGAAAGAGCCATGTTCGACGGGCGTTGGCGCGACACGGTGGACCGGGGGACCGGTCCCGTCGGTCGCAAGCTGCAGCAGGTGGGGATCACCGCCGACATGCTGACGGCAACCGGCCTGATCTCGGCTGCGGCCACCGCGGTGGCGGTCGGTTCGGGCCACCTCCACCTGGCCATCGTCCTCCTCATCGTCACCGGCCTCCACGATCTCTTCGACGGGCCGGTCGCCAAGGCGTCGGGTACCTCCTCCACGCGGGGCGCCTTCTTCGACTCGGTGACCGACCGGGTGTCGGATGCCCTGATCCTCGGGGGTGTCGCCTGGTACCTAGTGTCGACCCACCCGGGCCATCTCGTGCTGCTCCCCTTCGCCGTCCTCGGCGCCAGCACCCTGGTCTCGTACCAGCGGGCCAAGGCCGAGTCGCTCGGGATCTCCGCCAAGGGTGGGCTGATGGAGCGGGCCGAACGGATGATCCTGCTGGGAATCGGCTTCCTCTCGCCGGTGCTGTTGGTGCCGGTGCTGTGGGTCATGCTGGGCCTGACCCTGGTGACGGCGGTGGGTCGCTTCGTGAAGGTCTGGAGGCTGGCCGAGGCGCCGGTCGCCGTGTCCACGCCGAGGCGGCAACGGCGTGCCCGGAGCGGGTCCGTCCGCGCCGGCGGCCGCAAGGAGTCGGCATCGCTCTCACGGTGGCGGGCCCGTCGCCAGGGCGAGCTGGCCAGCCGTTCCGGTCGCACCTGGCGTGCCCGGCACGCCAGACAGGGGATCCGGCCGCGTTCCGGCCGTCGGCAGTCCTGATTCCTCCAGGCGCCGAACGAACGGGGACGAGGGCTCGTGAACAAGGGGCAAGCAGTCTTCCGCACCTACTCGACGCTGGGTCGCGCCCTGGCGGCGCTGCCGGAGCCGATGGCCCTCGGGGTGGCCAACCTCGTCGGGGACGTCCTGTTCAAGGTGCGCACCGATCATCGTCGCCAGGTGTCCGACAACCTCCGCCGGGTGATCGGCGCCGATGCCACCGACACCGAGGTGCTCGACCGCTGGGCGCGGCGCTCGTTTCGGGCGTACGCTCGATACTGGGTCGAGGGCGCTCGCCTGGCCAGCACGTCGCCGGCCGAGGTGGAGGAGCACACGTTCGTCCAGGGCTTTGAGCACTTGAAGGCGGGAATGGCAGCCGGAAAGGGCGTGATCATGGCGCTCCCCCACATCGGGAGTTGGGAGTACGGGGGTGCGTTCCTGGCGACCCAGGAGATGCCGATGACCTCCGTGGCCGAGCGTCTCGAGCCCCCGGAGCTGTTCGAGTACTTCGTCGAGCAGCGGGCGGCGATGGGGTTGACCATCGTGCCCCTCGACGCATCGTCTGGGAGTGCCATCGTCTCCACCCTCCGGCGCGGTGGGCTGGTCGGCCTCCTGAGCGACCGGGACCTGGTGGGCAACGGCATCGAGGTGGAGTTCTTCGGGGAGACCACCACCATGCCGGCCGGCCCGGCCACCCTCGCCCT
>CAZNLF010000207.1:0-5575 GCA_964573595.1 uncultured Acidimicrobiaceae bacterium
AGGCGCTCCATGGCGATGTAGTCGTGGCTCTGCACGAACCGGCCCGAGATGTTCTGGTACAGGGGATTGGCCAGGATCTCGTCCCGGGTCTGCCGGTCGGGCGCGTGGCGGCGGATCAGCGCGTCCCACGACTCCTTGGTGTCGAGCATGGCGGCCCAGAGCTGACCTCGGGGCTTGATCCCGGCAGCCCGGAAGGACTCGTCCGGCACCCGGTGCTCGGCATTGCCGATCCCGTCGAGGCCGAGGGCGTTGGCCAACCGCTTGGCCGGGTCGATGGTGAGGACGAGGACCTTGCTGCCGTGGCGAACCGCGGCCATGACCGCCGCCGCCGCCGCCGTGGTCGTCTTGCCGACACCTCCCGGCCCGCAGGCCACGGCGATCTCCTTGGTGGCCAGCAGACCGTCCATCGACCCGCCGGCCCCCTCGACGCCCGCCCTCGGCGACCGGCGTGTGCGAGAGGGCCGTGCCGGCGTGGTGGCTGGCTCCGCCCGCTCGGACCGCCGGGAGCGGTTGCCCCGGTCGGCACGGTTGCCCCGGTCGGTGCGTTCGTTGCGGTCGGCCATCAGTAGCCCAGTTCCTCGCCGAGCGATGCCGCCACCTGGCGGGTGGTCCGCAGCCCGTGCGAGCGGGTGAACAGATACGGGAGGTAGAGCATCGGGACCGAGTCGTCGATCCCCTCGCGGAGTCGGACGAGGTGGGTGGACCGGGTGCGCCGCATGGTGACGGCGAGCCGGGCCGCGTCGAGCACCGGCCCGGCGTCACCACCCACGAGCTCGTTGAGGCGGGCCGCCGGCCCGTCGGAGGACAGTGAGTCGAAGACCTCCTCCTCCTGGCGCCCGAAGAGTTCGGGGAGCACCCGGTTGACCACGACGCCCGACAGCTGCACGGTGGTCTCGGCCTTGATCCGTGCCGCCAGCTCGATGGTCTCGTTGACCGGCATCTCCTCGGGCGTGCACACGGCCACGAGCCCGGTCGTGCGGTGGTCCGAGAGGATCTCCAACATCCAGTCCGTCTGCGTGCGGATGAGGCCCACCTTCACGAGGTTGTTGATGGCCTGGGGGGCGGCCAGCTGCCCGACGATGTGACCCGAGGCCGGTGCGTCCACCACGACGAGGTCGTAGCGGCGCTCGCGGACCTCGTAGCAGAGCTTGCCCACGGTGAGGATCTCCCGCACCCCCGGCGCGGCGGTGGCCACGAAGTCGAACGCCTTGGCCAACGGCCCGATCCGGCCGACGACCGGGATCCGCAGCTGGAGCTTCAGGTACTCGCGGAGCGAGGCCTCCGTGTCCATGGTCATGGCGAAGAGGCCCGGGAGGATCTCCTTCTCGTTGAAGCTGGTCGGCGGCGCCTCGTAGAAGCCGGCGACATCGCCCTTCGCATCGACCTCGCAGATGAGGACCCGCTTGCCCCGCGTCGACGCGAACAGCGCCAGGGCCGAGGCGACGGTGGTCTTTCCGACACCGCCCTTGCCGGTGACGAAGATGAGCTTGAGGTCGAGCAGCTCGCTCATCGAAGCGGTGATCCCACCCGTCCGCGGACCGGGCCACCGGCCGATGGCCGGGCCACGGGCCGATGGCGGATCAGGAGATCCCGAAGCCGACCCGACGGTCGGACACGGGTGGGTCGACCTCGACGTAGGCCACCTTGGCGACGGGCACCCCCACCTGGCGTCCCTTGCGGTCCGTGAGCCACAGGATCGTGCCCTCGGCGGCCAGGGCAGCCTCGATGTCGGCCAGGACCTTGTCGCGATCGGCATCCTCGGGCAACTCGATGTCGAGCTCCTTCATCGATTGCACGATTCCGATACGTACGTCCACCTGGCACGCTCCTCTCCGCTGGGGGCCGGCTGAACTGCCGACGGGAACGACGATACAAGGTCGCAGGGGACCGGCGTCCCGCAGTCACAGCCTTCGGGCACACTGGACGGATGGAGGACGAGGAGTCGGGAGTGCCAGGATCCGGGTGGGGCGGTGGGTCCGGCGGGCGGCTCGACGGCGAGAGCGAGCGCAACCGCCGGTGGGCGTCGACCATGTCCGGGCACGGTGGCCCCGGTGTCACCTTCGCCCATGCCGACAGCCACGCGGCCGCCGCCCCCGACGGCCCGGTGACGGGTCTCGACCGCGCCGCCCGGGAGGAGATCGAGCACCGGCAGCTGGCACCGGGGGCCACCCGGGCGCTCGGTGCCGGCCACCGGGACCGCCCAGAGGGGCCCGACCGGTGGCGGACCTGCTTCGAACGAGACCGCGACCGGATCCTCCATGCCACCGCATTTCGCCGGCTGGCCGGCAAGACCCAGGTCTTCGTCTTCCCCGACGACCACCAGCGCACCCGGCTGACCCACGCCCTCGAGGTGGCCCAGGTGGCGACCAGCATCGCCCGGGCCTGCTCGCTCAACGTCGCGCTCACCGAGGCCATCGCCCTCGGCCACGACTGCGGGCACGGCCCGGGCGGGCACGCCAGCGAGGATGCCCTCTCCCCCTACCTCGACGGGGGATACGACCACGCGCTGTGGGGGGCCGACGTCTCCCTCGCCCCCCTCAACCTGTGCGGCGAGACGCTCGACGGGATCAGGAACCACTCGTGGTCGCGCCCGGCCCCCTCCACCCCCGAGGGAGAGGTGGTCAGCTGGGCCGACCGGATCGCCTACGTGTGCCACGACTTCGAGGACGCCGTCAAGAGCGGCATCGTCACGCCGAACGCCCTTCCCCCGCTGGTGCGCGAGCGGTGCGGTGACCGGCGGAGCCAGCAACTGGGCACCTTCATCGACGCACTGGTGGCAACGGTCCTCGCCACCGGCCGGATCGGCATGGCCGATGACCAGGCCGAAGCACTGGCCGCCTTCCGGGCCAGCAACTACGAGCACATCTACCTGCGCCCCAGCTCGGTGAGCCAGGGACGGGCCGTGGTCAGCGTGCTCCAGGCGCTGGTGGACCACTTCGGGGACCGGCCCAACCTGATCCCTTCGGGGGGGCGACATGCGGAGGACCTCGTCGGCGGTGAGCCCGGTGCGGTCCGGATGGCCGTGGCCTATGTGGCGGGCATGACCGACCGCTTCGCGTTCAGCCAGGCCGTCGCCCTGCTCGGTTGGGACCCCGACAAGCTCCCCACGGGCATCGGCGTGACCAGAAGGCTGTGACCAGGCAGCGGTGAACAGGCGGCTGAGGCCGGGCGGCGTCGGGCGGGGGGCGTCGGCCCGCGGCGCTGCTCGGAGCCACGCCACCGACGGGCCCGCTACCGGGAGAAGGCCCGGGGGTCGTCGGTCCTCACGATGTCCTTGCCGAGCGGGGCGATGGCCACGGCGGCCAGCTTGAAGTCGGCGATGCCGAGCGGGATGCCGATGATGGTGATGCAGAGGGCGACGCCCGTGACCACGTGGGCGATGGCCATCCAGAGACCGGCCAGCACGAACCACAGGACGTTCCCCACCACCGAGCCGGCGCCGGCGCCCGGCTTGGGGACGGTGGTCCGACCGAAGGGCCACAGGGCGAAGGCGGCCAGTCGGAACGATGCGATCCCGAAGGGGATGGTGATGACGAGGATGCACATGACCACACCGGCCACGACGTAGCCGATGGCGAGCCAGAACCCGCAGAGCAGCAGCCACAGGATGTTCAAGATGACCTTCACTGGGGAACAGCTTGTCAGCAATGGTTGACCGATCGGGCTCCCGGGCGGCGGGCGTTGACCCCACCGGGCCGGCCCGGCGCCGGAGCACGGGCCCGGGCACGACCCTAGGATCCAAAGGGCGGTCGGATCGAGGTGGCCCCTTCGAGGTCGGTCGGTCCGGAGAGGGCCAGTTGGAGGACGAGGCCAAGGCCGTCGGTTGGGCGGCGGCCGGTACGAAGGAGGTCGGCAATGGTCACCCGGGTGTCACAGGACAGAGTCGGGCTCGAGGTCACGGCTCCCGCCGACGAGGGGTCGGCGCCCGAGCAGACGGCCGCCCGACCGGTGCGGGAGGACCCGCGCCGGCTTCCACCCCCGCCGGACAGCGCCGCGGCCGCGGTGGCACCGCTCCTCACCGCCATGGTGGGTGACGACACGGTGCCGGTCCGGTTCGAATTCTGGGACGGGAGCGGGGTGGGCCCGGCGGATGCCGTGGGCACGCTGACGGTCCGGTCGCCCGACGCGCTGCGACGGATCCTGTGGGCACCGGGCGAGCTCGGCGTCGCCCGGGCGTTCGTGGCCGGCGACATCACCGTCGAGGGCGACCTGTTCGGCATGCTCCGGGTACTCCACGACGCGTCACCCCGGGACCTCCGCTCCATGGGGCTGGGGACGGTCGCGACGGTGTTCCGTGCCGCCCGCCGGTTGGGCGTGCTCGGACCGCCGCCGCCGATTCCTGCCGAGGAGTGCCGACCGGCCGGCCGGTTGCACTCCCCGTCCCGCGACGCCGCCGTGATCAGCCACCACTACGACGTGGGCAACCAGTTCTACCGGTTGGTGCTCGGCCCGAGCATGACCTACTCCTGTGCCCGGTTCGTGGGGCCCGACAGCACGCTCGAGGAGGCGCAGGCGGCCAAACACGAGCTCATCTGCCGCAAGCTGGGGATCGACCGGTCGCCCGGGTCCCGGCTGCTGGACGTGGGATGTGGCTGGGGCTCGATGGCCATCCACGCCGCCCGCCACCACCAGGCCCAGGTGGTCGGCGTCGCCCTCAGCCGTGAGCAGGTCGACGAGGCCAAGCGCCGGGTCAGCGAGGCCGGGCTCGACGGCCGGGTCGAGATCCGGCTGCAGGACTACCGGGACCTGCACGGGGAGCAGTTCGACGCCATCTCGTCGATCGGCATGTTCGAGCACGTCGGCACGTCGCGCATGTCCCGGTACTTCGAGACCCTCCGGGGGCTGCTGGCACCGAGGGGGAGACTGCTCAACCACGCCATCTCGACCCGGGGCGGGACGGCACTCAGCCGGAGGTCGTTCGTCGGCCGCTACGTGTTCCCCGACGGCGAGCTGCTCGACGTCTCCGACGTCATCCGGGCCATGCAGCAGAACGGGTTCGAGGTCCGGGACGCCGAGTCGCTCCGCGAGCACTACTCGAAGACCCTCCACCGTTGGGTGGACAACCTCCAGGACCACTGGGACGAGGCCGTGTCGTTGGTGGGACCCGCCCGCGCCAACATCTGGCGGCTGTACATGGCGGCCTCGGCCAACGGCTTCGACGACGGTGGGCTGGCCGTCCACCAGGTCCTCGGGGTGGTGCCCGACGCCGACGGGACGAGCGGCATGCCGCCGACCCGCGAGGGCTGGGGCTGAGTTCCCGGGATCGGCCTCCGACGGTGGGACCCGCCGGTGGCCGGGCTCAGCGGACCGTGAGCTCCTGGCGGTAGACCCGGGCGGGGCCGAGGCCGACGATCGAGTCGGCCAGGGCGTCGAAGACAGCGGCCACCTCGCTCCCGGGGTCGGAGACCGCGATCGGGCTCCCCTCGTCGCCGCCCTGTCGGAGTGCGGGGACCAGCGGGACCTGGCCGAGCAGCGGCACGCCGAGCTCGTCGGCCAGCTGACGGCCTCCCCCGGCCCCGAACAGCTCGTAGCGCTTCCCGTCGTCGCCGGTGAACCAGCTCATGTTCTCGATGAC
>CAZNLF010000208.1:0-5554 GCA_964573595.1 uncultured Acidimicrobiaceae bacterium
GGAGAGACCGGTGACCACCAGCGGCTTCCCACCCCACCGTTCGGCGAGGGTGCCCACCACCGGCGCCAGCAGCATGGGCATGGCCGTCCACGGCAGGATCCGGATCCCGGCCGCCAGTGGCGAGAGACCCTGGACCACCTGGAGGAATTGCACCAGGAAGAAGATGGCCCCGAACATGCCGAAGCTGAACAGCATGGCCGTCACGTTCACCGAGGCGAAGCCGCGATGGCGGAACAGCCGGATGTCCAGCATCGGGTGCGAGGAGCGGAGCTCCCACCGGACGAATCCCGCCAGAGCGACGGCACCGACGACGAAGGATCCCACCACCGACGCACTCGACCAACCGTTGCTGTTCCCCCGCACCAGGCCCAGCACCACACCGAACAACCCGGCACTCACCAGCCCCACGCCCACCAAGTCGAGCGGCGACGCCACGCCCCTCGACTCCGACAGCTTCCACCAGGCGAGCGGGACCAGCACGATCCCCACCGGCACGTTCAGCCAGAAGATGTACTGCCATGACCAACCCGAGGTGACCGCGCCCCCGACCAGCGGGCCGAGTGCGACCGCCGCCCCACCGATGGCGCCCCAGATCCCGAGGGCGAAGTTCCTGCGCTCGGGGGGCACGGCGGCACTGAGCAGCGTCAGGGAGAGAGGCATGATCATCGCCCCACCCGCACCCTGGATGGCTCGGGCCACGATCAGCATCCCGATCGTCGGCGCCAGGGCCGCCAGTGCCGATGCGGCGGTGAAGACGACGATGCCGGTCACGAACGTGCGCCGTCGACCGAACCGCTCACCGACCGCGGCAGCCGACAGCAACAGGACGGCGAAGGTGAGGGTGTACGCGTTGACCGTCCACTCGAGACCGGAGAGCCCTGCGTGGAGATGCACCCGGATCACCGGGAGGGCGGTCGAGACCACCAGGTTGTCCAGTGATGCCATGAAGAGCGCCATGCCGGTGATCACCATGGCCCAGACGGCCCGGGACCTGTCCGAGCGACCGGTTCCGGATCCGACGGACCGACCGTCGGTGGCCGGGGCCCCGCCGGTGGTCGGGCCCCCCTCGGTGGCGGTTGCGCCGCCCGTGGCGGCTCGTGCCGGGGCCGCGGCAGGTGCCGTGTCCATCGTCGAGCGACCCGGGGCCCGGCGGGCCCGCACGGTCCGGCGCAGCTCACCCAACCGGGCCCAGGCCTGTCGGCCCGGGTGGTGGGAGGAGGCGGTGCGCCAGGCATTAGGTTGTGAGTGATCACTAGATTGCCGGGGCAAAAAAAGCGGGACGGCAAAGGGCTGATTCATGCGGGAACCTCCGCGTTCGCGGCCCTGTCGGCACGGTGCTGTGCCTCGAGGGCCTTGGTGACGGCCTTGATGGCCTCTACTTTTTCGGGCACTTGGCACAGATTCTGCGCCCAGCGGTCGGGCAAGGACAGGAGATCGATCGCCGCCATCACGTTGATGAGCATCCCCATGGCGAAGAATTCGCGGAGCTCCTCGTCACTCAGTTGGGTCCGCTCGACGACGACCTCCTGGAGGACCTCGAAGGTCCGTCGGCAGCTGCGGGCGATGTCGGGGTCGCTCGGCGCGGCGGCGAAGCCGTGCAGCTGCACCTGGAGCAGCTCGGGATCCTGCATCAACTCCACGTAGGCGGTGCCCATCGCGGCCAGCGCCTCCTCACCCTCGAGGCCGTCGCTGACCCGGGTCAGTTCGTTGATGATCCGGTCCCCCACCAGGTCGTAGGTGGCGACGAACAGGTCCTTCTTGGTCCCGAACAGCCGGAACAGGTACGGCTGGGATATTCCGGCACGGGCGGCGATCGCCTCGGTGGACGTGCCGGCATACCCCGACCGGGCGAACTCGGAGATGGCCGCGGCCAGCACCGAGGTCCGTCGCTCCTGGGCGGTCTGCCGGCTGGACACCATCATGCAACCATTGTGAGTGGTCAATCACTACCTTGTCAAGGGGGGTCGGGGTCGGAGGGGTGGGGACGGCCTGGTTCGGTGGCGGCCCAACGGGTAGCGTCCCCCCATGGCCGCCGCCCGGACCCAGTTGGCCGGAGACGGTTCACTGGCGGACACCGTGCTCGTGTCCAATCGGGGACCGCTCGCCTTCCATCTCGAGGACGGCGTCCCGGTGGTCGGCGAGGTCGGTGGGGGCCTGGCCGGCTCGCTCCACCCGCTGGTGACCGGCACCGGGGCCACCTGGGTGGCCTCGACGATGAACGATGCCGACCGGGCAGCTGTCGACGCCGGGCTCATGACCGAGGACGGCCTGCGGATCGAACTGGTCGAACCCGAGCCCGACATCTACAACATGGCCTACAACGTGGTGTCCAACGCCATCCTCTGGTTCTGCCACCACCACCTCTTCGACGCCGCCCGCCGGCCCCGGGCCGACCGGAGGTGGATGGAGGCCTGGGACGGGTATCGCGAATTCAACCAGCTCTTCGCCGAACGGGTGGCCAAGGTGGCACCCGAGGGTGGGAGGGTCCTTGTCCAGGACTACCACCTGGCCCTGATGGGCTCCGAGTTGGCCAGGCTCCGGCCCGACCTGAGGACCACCCACTTCACCCACACGCCGTTCGCCGACCCGTCGGTGCTCCGGATGTTGCCCACCTCGGTGGGCGCCGAGCTGCTCGCCGGCATGGCCGGCTTCGGGACCTGTGGGTTCCACACCGAACGGTGGGCGGCGGCATACCGTGCCTGCCAGTCCGACATCGGCGGAAGGGCCACCGGCCCGGTGCCCACGTTCGTGTCGCCGCTGTCCAGCGACCCGGTCTCGCTCCGGGCCGAGGCGTCCGACCCGTCCGTGCCCGCGGCCGTGACCCGGATCGAAGAGCTCATCGGCGGGAGCGACCGCCAGGCCATCGTGCGGGTGGACCGCATGGAACTGTCGAAGAACCTGCTGCGGGGGTTCTGGGCTTTCGAGGAGCTGCTCGAGTTCGAACCGCAGCGGCGCGAACGTGTGGTCTTCGTGGCGCTCGCCTACCCGACCCGTCAGGGACTACCCGAATACCTGGCCTACCAGAACGAGGTCGAGTCCACCGTCGCCCGCATCAACGAACGGTGGGGCGTACCCGGCTGGACCCCGATCGTGCTCGAGGTGGAGGACGATTACCACCGGTCGCTGGCCGCCCTCACCCGCTATGACGTCCTTCTCGTGAACCCGGTCCGCGATGGCCTGAACCTCGTCGCCAAGGAAGGCCCGCTGCTCAACACCCGGGACGGCGTGCTGGCCCTGTCGCGGGAGGCCGGCGCCTTCGACGAGCTGGGGCGTGCGGCCCTGGAGGTCAATCCCTTCGATGTCTCGGGAACGGCCAGTGTGTTGGCCCGTGCCCTCGACATGGACGCCGGGGAGAGAGGGGCGAGGGCCGCCTCGCTCCGCGAGACCGTCCTCGCCCGTGAGCCGTCGGACTGGTTGGCCGATCAGCTCGCCGCGGCCGGCTGATCGGTCCGGCCGAGTCCGCTCACCCGCCGGCCTCCCCGGCGAGCCAGTTCAGTGCGGCGAACGCCTCGACGGGGCCGTGCAGCACCAGGTCGGACGCCTCCAGCACTGCCGGTGCGCTCTCGTCGTCCGCCACCGCCACCGCCACCGTGGCGGTCCGCCCGACGGTGGCGGCCTGGGCCAGGGCGGCGAACGCCGGCAGATCACCCAGGTCGTCCCCCAGGTAGCAGGCGGCGGAGCAGCCCTCCAGCAGCCGCTCGGTCACCGAGCCCTTGTCGATCGCCAACGGTGGGCGCAGCTCGAGCGAGCACCGACCCGGGTGGGGCTCCAGCCCGGTGCGCTCCGACTCGGCAGCGACGGCCGCTGAAGCCCACGACTCGGCGGCCGGGGCCGTCCGCCAGTGGACGGTGACGGCGAGTCCCTTCGACTCGACCAGCGTCCCCGCCGGTGCACCGTAGCGCAACCGGCCCGCCACCTCGTCGATGACCGGACGCCACCCCTCGGCTTCCGGATCGGGCACGATCCGGCCGTCGGCCGTCGCCACCTCGAGGCCGTAGAGGCCCACGAAGAGCGGGGACGCCTCACCGGGGTCGGGCACCGAGGCGCGCTCGGTCAGGTGCTCGACCAGGAAGGAGACCGGGCGGCCCGACACCACGGCCACCGTCTTGAATCGCCGGGACAACGCCACCAGCAGCTCGGCGGTCCCGTCGAGGGGTCGGGCGTCGTCGGGGCGGTCGACGATGGGCGACAGCGTGCCGTCGAAGTCGGAGACGATGGCGGTGGCGGCCGGATCGACCAACAGCGGCGCCAGCGCACGGCGCACCGACGCAGTGGGTGGGCCTGCCGGCCCGGCGCTTCCCACCGTCAACGGACCGCGGGTCAGCCGGCGGCCCTGGCGGCGGCCGCCGTCGTCGTCGTGGCCGGCGCCACCTTGGCCGCCAGGTCGGGACCCACCACCACGAGGACCTGGGCCGTACCGATCGAGCTGATCGGGGCGGCCGTCGTGTAAGGGAGTACGGCGCTCGGGGCCAGGTGCAGCGTCGTGGCGATGGTCTTCGCCTCCGGCTGGTAGCCGGCCACGTAGTAGACGTCCGACGCCGGCGCCCGCGCCGTCGCATCCGTCGGCGGCAGCAGATCCCACCCGCCCGGCTGGAGCTCGTTGTTGACGGCGGCCGCCGCACCGGTCACACCGGAGGCGTTCGCCACCAACACCGGTACCCGGCTCGGCGGGACGGTGGTGGTCGTCGGCACCGGGTGCGTGGGCTTGGTGGTGGTGGTCGGTGAGCTCGGTGTGGCCGCGGCGGAACCGGTGGTGGCGGTGGTCGATGGATGGATGACCCCCAACAGGAGCACCGCCGCCACCACGAAGACGACGAGCACGACCAACGCGCGGAAGGGGGGCAGCCCACCACCACGCCCGCCGCGTGCCCCCGATGGTTGTCCGTCACGCTCAGAAGGGTCGGCCACTGGGTGCCAGCCTGCCAACCAGGGGCCCTAGAAGCAAGGGTTTCCGATCGGAGGGCTGGGGCGTCGGCCCGGCACCTCCGGGCAATGCCATCGGGCATGTGCGCGCCGGCCGTAGGATGGCGTCGGCGCCGGGTCGTCCCCGGGACCGTGCCGGTGTGGCGCAGTTGGTAGCGCAGACGACTTGTAATCGTCAGGTCGTGGGTTCGATTCCCACCGCCGGCTCTCATAATTCAAGTTCAGATTCGACACCGAGCTGCCTTCGTGGGGGCCGTCCGAGCGGCCCAAGGCGGTCCGGTCGCCGGAACCGGCGGAGGTGCACCGGCGGAGGTGCTTGCCCTCCGGCAGACGGCGCAAGTCGCCGAGATGCGGGTCGCCGTCCTCATTCGCCTGGCCGCCGCCACCGGCATGCGGAGGGGGGAGGCCTGTGCGGTCCGGTGGAACGACCTCGACACCAAAGCCGGAAAGGTCATGATCGACGAGGGTGTGGTCAGCACGCAGGACGGGGCCGAAGCGCGCCAGCCCAAGACCCGGTCCAGCACCCGGAAGGTCGCACTCGACGCGGTGACCCTGGCGGAACTCGCCGACCTGCGGCGCGAACAGGAGGCGTTTGCGCGGGCCTGCGATCTCAAACTTGCGCCGGAATCCT
>CAZNLF010000209.1:0-1363 GCA_964573595.1 uncultured Acidimicrobiaceae bacterium
TCCTGCTGGCCTGGGCCTTCGCCATCGGCGTGATGAGCCTCGAGCACGACATCGGGTTCTCGGCCCTGCTCTTCACCGTCTTCATCGGACTGCTCTGGGTGACCACCGGCCGGACCGGCTACCTGGTGCTCGGCGTCGTCCTCTTCGCCATCGGGTCCTACCTGGCCAGTCGGTACTTCTACCAGACCCACATCCGGGTGGAGACCTGGATCGACCCGTGGAGGATCCTGCCGCAGGACCCGGGTCTGCAGCTCCGCCAGGCGTGGTACTCCCTCGGGAGCGGCGGCATCGGTGGCACCGGGCTCGGGCTGGGCGCCGGTGCGTACACCATCCCGGTACCCCAGGCCGACTTCATCTTCGCCATCATCGGCGAGGAGATGGGGCTCTTCGGGTCCACGATGGTCGTGGTCGCCTTCCTGCTCCTGGTCGGTGCCGGGCTCCGCATCGCTCAGGCGGCACGGTCCGAATTCGCCAAGCTGGTGGCCGTGGGACTGACCATGACGATCGGGTTCCAGGCCTTCTTCATCATCGGTGGCGTGGTCCGGCTGCTGCCGCTCACCGGGGTCACCCTCCCGTTCGTCTCCTACGGCGGGTCGGCGCTGGTGGCCAACTATGTGCTCATCGCCCTGCTCATGCGCGTCTCCGACGAGGGCGGCGCGGCCGTCGACGCCGCGGACCAGACCCAGTACGAGAAGTACCGCGAGCGGAAGCGCCGCCTCCTGACCGGGGGTTGATCGGCAGCACGGGCCCGGTTCCCCCCGACCGGCGGCGCTCCCGTCGGTCGGGGGGCGGTTCCGGTCAGGTGGATGGCCAGGTGGACCCGGCGGGAGCGACGTCCCCGGACTGCTCGAGCAGACGGCGGTCGATGAGGATGGGGACGGGGACCGGCTGGTGGAGCGCGATGGTGAGGGCGTCCGACGGCCGGCACGAGTGGACCGACCGTCCCGTGCGACCGCGCAGGTCGAGCTCGGCGAAGTAGATCGCCCCCTGTCGTCCGACCAGCCGCACGGCGACGATGTCGATGTCGAACCCCTGGAGGATGCCGCTCAGCAGCTCGTGGGTGAGGGGACGGGGTGTGGGTATCCGGCGCATGGCATGCGAGAGGACCACCCCGTCCTGCAGGCCGACGGAGAAGGACAGCTGCCGTCGCGGCGACTCCGTCTCCCGCAGGACGACCGTCGGGTGCTGGTTCGGCAGGTCGACCTTGACCGCCGACACCAACGCCAGTCGGAAATCACCCACCGGGGCCGAATCTGACACGACCCCGTCCTCCGGGGCCCGATCGGACGCGACAGCCGGGCCGTCCCCGCCTACCGGACCGTCGGGCGACACGGCTTCCGTGGCGACGTTCACCGACCCAGCC
>CAZNLF010000209.1:1463-5516 GCA_964573595.1 uncultured Acidimicrobiaceae bacterium
GCCTACCGGACCGTCGGGCGACACGGCTTCCGTGGCGACGTTCACCGACCCAGCCTCAGCCTCAGGTTCATCACCGGGCTCGGGTTCGGGCTCCGGCTGCGGTGCCGGCTCGGCGTCCAGGAACGGACCCGACCCCGACGAGGGTCCGGGCTCCGGCTCCGTCGTCGGCGACTCCCCCGGTCGAGGCGTCGGGACCGGCTCCGTCGTCGGTCCCCGATCCTCCACGGGGTCCCGGCCCGGCTCAGCCGGGGTCGTCACGTTGCCGGTGGTGGCGTCGCTCACCGGACGCTCCGGTTGTGGACGCTGATGGTGATGCCGATGGCGGCGAAGAAGCCGATCATGGCCGAACCACCGTAGGAGAGGAACGGCAGGGGGATGCCGGTGACCGGCATGATCCCCATGTTCATCCCCACATTCTCGAACACCGAGAAGACGAGGAGGGCGAAGACGCCGGTGCACAGCAGGCGGCCGTAGTTGTCACGGGCCATCTGGGCGGTGCGGAGGACCCGCCAGGCCACGAACCCGTAGAGGCACAGGAGCACACCGGCACCGACGAATCCCACCTGCTCGCCCACGGCGGAGAAGATGAAGTCGGTCTGCTGCTCCGGCACGTAGGCCAGGTTGGTGAGGGCCCCGTGGAACAGGCCCTGGCCGAACATGCCTCCGTGGGCGATGGCCTCCTTGGCCTGGGTCACGTTGTAGGTCGCGGCCTGGCTCGCGCCGTTGGGCGAGATGAAGCTGGTCAGCCGTTCGATCTGGTAGTGCTGCAGCAGGCCGACGTTGATGGCGAACACCACGAGCAGGACGGCACCGGCGATGAGCAACAGGAGGTACCGGCCCGGCATGCCGGCCACCGCCAGCATCACCATCAAGATGACCGTCATCACGATGGCCGTCCCCAGGTCGGGTTGCTTGATCACCAACAGGATCGGCAGGGAGGCCAGCAGCACCAGCCGGACGAGGTCGCGGAAATCGAGCCCCTCCGGCCGCCTCGCGCAGTAGGTGGCCATGGAGATGACGAGGACGAGGGTGGCGAACTCCGAGGGTTGCAGTTGGAAGGGGCCGAGGGGGAACCACCGTTGCGAGCCCAGGCGGGCCGGTGTGGCCAGCACGGCCACCAGGGCGAGGAGCGTGCCCACGTACAGCACCGTGCTGAACTGCTCCAGCCGCCGGTAGTCGAACAGAGCGAAGGCGGCCATCACAATGACGCCGACGATCAGGAACGCCGCCTGTCGCTTCAGGAAGTACTTCGGGTCGGCGCCGTCCAACGCCAGCCAACCCCTGGTCGCCGAGTAGATCATGACCACGCCGATCAGACCGAGCAGGATCGAGCCGCCGGCCAACACCCCGTCGAATCGGGCCGTCAGATGGCGGGGGCGAGTGGCGGTTTGCGCGGGGGCGTAGTTGACCATAGGTACGGCCACCAAGAGTACCCGGCCCTCCCCCGGCGCCCCCCTCGCCCGGTCCGCAGCCCGGATCCGGTGGTCAGCCCCACCTTTGGCCGGCCTCCGGGCCGCTCACCGCCCTCCACATGGCCTCGACCGGGGGCTCTTGGCCCGTCCACCGGCCGATCTGGAGCGCGGCCTGGTACACGAGCATCCCGACGCCGTTGGCCACGACGGCGCCCCGTGCGCTCGCCGCGTCCATCCACGGAGTGACCCGCGGGTGGTAGACGAGATCGATCACCGTCTGGCCCTCGTGGAGCAGTGCGGGATCGACGGGCCAGGCGGCATCGGCGTCCCCGGTGTCGGCCATCCCGAGCGGGGTGGCGTTGACCACCAGGGAGCAGTCGCCGACGTCGGAGGGCGCACCCACCCGGCCGGCCGCTCCGGCCAGTGCGGCCGCCGCCGCCGCCCGCTCGGGTGACCGGTTCACCACGATCACCTCGGCGGCACCGGCCCCTCCCAGGCCGGCGATCACCGCCCTCGCCGCGCCACCGGCCCCGACCACCAGGCAGCGCTCGCCCTCGGGATCGAACGCGGCGCGATTGCGCAGGGAGGCGACGAACCCGGGTCCGTCCGTGTTGTCGCCGAGCCAACCGTCGTCGGTCGTCGCCACGCAGTTCACCGCGCCGAGCTGGGTGGCGGACGGAGTGCGCCGGTCGACCAGGGCCGCCACCGCCTCCTTGTGCGGCATGGTGACCGACAACCCCCGCACCCCGAGGGCCCTCGCGCCTACGAGGGCCTCGGCGGCGCGTCCGGCGCGGACCCGGAAGCCGACCGAGACCCAATCGAGGCCCATGGCCGAGAACGCGGTGTTGTGGAGGTGGGGCGACAGCGAGTGGGCCACCGGGTCCCCGATGACACCCACCACCGTGGTGGACGCCGAGAGCTCGGCGATCCGTGGTCGGGGGGTCACGTCCATCGGCCCAGTCTGGTCCACGCCGGTCTGCTCAGGGCACGCCGCGCTGGGCGGCGAGCGCCTCGTTGGCCTGCTGTTGGGCGAACGTGTCGGCGAACGCCTCGGTGCCGTCGGACTGGACCACCACGAAGAAGAGCCAGCTGCCGCTCGGCGGATCCAGGGCGGCCTCGAGTGCCTGGCGCGAGGGGAAGCAGGTGGGCGTCGGTGTGAGGCCCTTGTTCAGGTAGGTGTTGTACGGCGACTGCAGCTGCAGGTCCTTCGAAGTGACCGCTCCCCCGTCGCGTCCCTCGGCGTAGAGCACGGTGGAGTCCATCTGAAGCGGCATCCCGGCCGCCAGCCGGTTGAGGATGACGCGTGCCACCGGTCCCATGTTCCTCGTGAGCACCCCCTCCTTCTCGACGATGGAGGCGATCGTAATGACCTGGTAGGGGGTGAACCCGAGTTTGGCCGCCCCCGCCGTCAGGCCGACACGGTCGGCCAACGCGTCGAACCGGTCGACCATCGTCGTCAGCAGCTCGGTGTCCGTCTCACCGGGGACGATCCGGTAGGAGCCCGTCCCGAGCAGTCCTTCGAGGCTGGTGGTGCCGGCGGGCTGCCACGGTGACCGGACGGCGCCGCTGGTGGCCAGGCGCTCGAAGGTGGCGGTATCGTGCCCCGGCAACTGGCCCAGCCGCTCGGCCACCTCCGACACGGTGAAGCCGGGCGGGACTTCCAGGGGGAACACGTTGGGACCGGCCGAGATCACGGCGTCGACCGCCCCGAAGCTGCTGTTCTGGTCGAACGCGTACGAGCCGGACAGCACCCCGGACACACCGTGGAACTGGCTCCAGATCCGATAGGCGAGGGAGCTCCCGATTACCCGCTCGGACTGCAGGTCGGAGGCCAGCTGGTCCACCCCGGTGCCCGACCGGACGGTGACGATGACCTGGGAACCCTTCGGCCCGGAGGGATTCGCCTCGGACCGGACCCACAGCGTGCCGGCCACCACCACCAAGACGCCGAGCCCCACGACGACCAGGACGACGGTCCGCAGGGGGTGGCGGGCCTTCCCATGGGCGCCGGACCGGCGGGGGCGACCGGGGTCGGCCGCGCCGTAGATGTGGGGGGAGGCCTCGGCCTGGTCGATGTCGGGTACCGGTCCCGCGGCGGCCGGCTCGCCCGGGGGGCCCTCGGCGCCGTCGTCCGGCGGGCCCCCGGGATCGAAGCTGCTCACCGGGGTGTCTCCCGTCCCGCCGATCCCTCCGGGGCGGCCGGACCCCCCGGCCCCTCGAGCCAGGCACCCAGCATCACCGCGGCCGCCGCCTGGTCGACGACCTTGCGCCGCTCCCGCTCCCGCGATCCCCCGGCAGCCAGCGCCTGGTGGGCGCTCACCGTGGTCAGGCGCTCGTCGAACAGCTCGACGCCGACCGAGTGGGATTCGAGCATGGACCGGATGGCCTCCGCCTCGTCCACCGCCGCGGTGGCGGCCCGCCCCCGGGTGCCGTCGAGGGAGAGCGGCAGACCGACGACCACGGTCACGGCCTCCTCCTCGAGGATCAGGTCGATCAGCTTCCTCCGGTCCCGTTCGGCGTCGCCGGTTCGCACCAGGGTGGTGCGGGGGAGCGCCATGGTTCGCGCCGAGTCTGACACGGCGATGCCGATCCGCCGCGTGCCGAAGCCGAAGATGACGGGCCTGCTCGATTCGCCCATCCG
>CAZNLF010000210.1:0-5399 GCA_964573595.1 uncultured Acidimicrobiaceae bacterium
CCGGTGACGTGGACGACCTGGCCGGTCTCGGGCGCCTCGATCATCTCGCCGCCCCCGACGTACATGGCCACGTGCTCTGACCCGTCGGGTCCGTAGAACAGCAGGTCGCCGGGCTGGATGTCGGCCAGCGGGATCTGGGTGGTGGCACCGAACTGGGCACCGGAGGTGCGGGGGAGCGAAACGCCGGCCTGGGCCCACGCCCACTGGACGAGTCCGGAGCAGTCGAAGCCGACACCGGGGGTCTCACCGCCCCACACATAGGGAACACCGAGTTGGCTCTCCGCCGCCTGGATGGCCCCGGCCGCGCCGCCGGGAACCGGAGGGGGATTGGCGGCCGACGGCACCGCGACGCCCGAACCGCCGGAACCGCCGGAACCGCCGGAGCGGGTACTGGACACGACCTGGGCCGAGGCCGCCTGGGCCTGTTGGGCGGCCGCCACTCTGGCGTTGAACGCGGCGGTCGCCGCCGCCTGGGCCGCTGCCGCCGCCGCAGCCTGCTGCTGTTTCACCAGGGTCTGGATGTTGGCGTTCACGCCGTTGAGGGTCTGCTGGTCCTGGCTGACCAGTGCGTTGGCCTGGCTCTCCGAGGAGTTGAGGTTGTTGCGGGTGTTCACCTGCTGGCTCTGCTGGGACTTGAGCGCGCTCTGGGTGGCCTGCAGCTGGGACTGCGCGGTGTGGAGGTGGTCGATGGTGGTGGTCACGTTGCCGGTGGCGATGGAGGCGTACTCGGACCGGACGACGCTGGTGTTCGGGTTCCCCGAGAACATCTGGGTGATCTGGCTGCTGGTGCCGCTGCTCGTGTAGTCGGCGATGGCCTGGGTCCGCAGCTGGTCCTGGTCCTTGGTCACCTCGGTCTGGTCCTTGGTCACCTCGGCCTGGTTGGCGGCGATCTGGGACCCGAGCTGGTTCAGCTGGTAGTCGGCCGCCTGCACCTGGTTCGTCAGGCCCTGGATCTGACCCTGGGTCGCCTGGATCTTGGCGGCGATGGCGGCGGCTTGGGCCTTGTCGCCGGCGATCGTGTCGGCGGAGGCCGGACGCGACGAAGAGAGGATGGTGCCGGTGATGCCCAGAGTGACGGCCAGCGAGGCGGCGCAAACGACGCGCCTGCGACTTCTCTTTGCGACGAGGGCGGGGGCACACGGCTCTGACGTCGAGTACTGCTCGGCGTGAGTCATATCGCCCTAGTTTCTAGTCCAGTCAGCCTCGATTAACAAGGACGGGGGGTCTTCTCAACATTCTGAACTGGGATGATGTCCAAAATTAGGGCCCTGGGATATGCCCGGATCATCGGGAAACAACGGTTGCGGGTCTCGCTCAATTACCGGGCCGTCCGGGCCGTCCGGGGCGCTCGGGCGGGTCGGGGTATCGTCGTCGACCATGGGAGAACTCATCGAATTCGCGAGCAACGGCGGCACCGGCCAGGGGTACCTCGCCACGCCCCCCACTGGTGCGGCATCGACGGCCGGGATCATCGTCCTCCAGGAGTGGTGGGGCCTGGTCGACCAGATCAAGCGGACCTGCGACCGATTCGCCGAGGCCGGGTTCACCGCGCTCGCTCCGGATCTCTACCACGGCCGGACGGTGCCGCTGACCGAGCCGGACGAGGCGGGCAAGGAGATGATGGCCCTCAGGATGGAGTCGGCGGCCAAGGACCTGAGTGGGGCCGTGGACGAGCTGGGCCGCAGGACGGGCCGGCACGAGGTGGGGGTCATCGGGTTCTGCATGGGGGGCGGGCTGGCCCTGGTGCTCGCGACCCAGCGGCCCGACGCCGTGAAGGCGGTCGTCCCGGCGTACGGCCTGATCCCCTGGCCCGACGCGCAGCCCGAGTACGCCCGGTTGGAGGCGGCCGTCCTCGGCCACGTCGCCGCGGAGGACGACTACTTCACCCCGGCGGCGGCGCGGGAGCTCGAGGCCGAGCTCACCGGCCTCGGCAAGTCGGTCGAGTTCCACGTCTACCCCGGGGCCGGGCACGCGTTCTTCAATGCCGACCGGCCCGAGACCTACGACAAGGAGTCGGCCCGGTTGCTCTGGGAGCGCACGGTCGACTTCTTCAACAGGACGCTCGGCTGAGCGACGGTGGCGGCTCCCGGCCTCGTCGACGAGTATCTGACCCTCGGGCTGCGGCTGGGCCGTCATATCGACGGGATGGTGGACGCCTACTACGGCCCACCCGAGCTCCGGGCACGGGTGGAGGCCGAGCCGGTCCGAGCACCCGAGCGGCTGGTCGCCGACGCCCGCTCCCTGCTGGCGGGGATCGATGCCGGTGCGCCGCTCGACCCCGACCCGGCCGGTACCGGTGGGGACGGGGCGGCCCCGGCGCGGCGCCACTGGCTCCGGGCCCAGGTCGTCGGCTTGGCCACCACCGCCCGCAAGCTGTCGGGTGAGCGGATCGGGTACGCCGACGAGGTGGAGGCCTGTTACGGCGTCCGGCCCACCCGGGTCGACGAGGAGGTGCTGGTCGCCGCCCACCGCCGGCTCGACGAGGTGCTGCCCGGCGCGGGGCCGTTGGCCGAGCGCCTCGTGGCCTGGCGCGAGTCCCACGCCGTGCCGGTGGGCAGGCTCGGGCCGGCCATTGCCAGCCTGGCCGAGGACCTGAGGGACCGGACCAGGTCGCTGTTCGGGCTGCCCGACGGCGAGGAGGTGGAATTCGAGCTCGTGACCGGTCAGCCGTGGTCGGGGTTCAACTACTACCTCGGCGACCTGCACAGCCGGGTGGCGGTCAACACCGATCTGCCGGTGCTCTCGACCGGGCTGGCCCACCTGGTGGCCCATGAGTCCTATCCGGGCCACCACACCGAGCACACCCGCAAGGAGGTCGGCCTGGTCCGTCGCCGGCACTGGTGGGAGGAGTCGATCTTTCTCGTCGGTACGCCCCAGTGCCTGCTGGCCGAGGGTCTCGCCGACCTGGGGCTGGAGGTGGTGATGGGTCGGCGGCCGGAGGCCGCGGTGGCCGACCACCTCCGCCCCCTCGGCATCCGCTACGACGCCGAGGTGGTGGCGGCCGTGGCCGAGGCGGGCGAGGCCCTCGGGGCGGTCCGCCAGAATGCCGCCTTCCGCCTCCACGAGGACGGGGCGGACGTCGACGCGGTGAGCGCCGAGGTCGCCCGGTGGGGGCTGCTGTCGGCGGACCGCGCCGCCAAGGCGGTCGAGTTCCTGACCCACCCGACCTGGCGGGCCTATCTCACCTGTTACGTCGAGGGCCTGCCGCTGTGCCGGGCCTTCGTCGGCGGTGATCCGGCCCGGTTCGACCGGCTCCTCTCCGAGCAGCTGACCCCCGACCAGCTCACCGCCCAGATCGCCGAGGACGGCGCATCGCGGGCCGCCGCCCCCCAATAGGCGCCCCCGCCCCCGGGCATCGGGGACCCGGGCCATTTGGGATTGCGCCGCGTTCGGCCGTACCATTCGGGCATGTCCGATCGCTCCCGCACCCTTCCCCGCCGCTCTTGCATGTCGTCCCCCGGGTCGAACGAGCGATTCCTGGCCAAGGCCCCGACGGTTCCGGCGGACATGAGTTTCCTCGACCTCGAGGACTCGGTGGCGCCGTTGGAGAAGAAGGCGGCGCGTGCGAAGGTGGCCGACGCCATCAAGAACCTGCCGTGGGACGATCGTGTCCTCTGCGTGCGGATCAACGCCTGGGACACCGAGTGGACCTACGGGGACGTCATCGAGGTGGTGTCCAACGCCGGGGAGCGGCTCGACGAGCTGATGCTGCCGAAGGTGCAGACGGCCGCCGAGGTGGTGGCGCTCGACCTGCTGCTCACCCAGGTCGAGAAGAACTGTGGCCTGCCCGTCGGGCACATCGGGATCGAGGCCCAGATCGAGACCACCGGCGGGCTGATCAACGTGGAGGAGATCTGCGCCGCCTCGCCCCGTCTCGAGACCATCATCTTCGGGCCGGCCGACTTCGCCGCCTCGATGGAGATGCCGGTCCTCACCGGTGGGGTGTCGATCCCCGAGTACCCGGGCGACCATTTCAACTACGTGTTCTCCAAGATCCTCATGGCGGGACGAGCCAACGGGCTCCAGGTGATCGACGGGCCGTTCCTCAAGATCCGGGAGCTCGACAGCCTCCGTGAATTCTCGCAGCGGACCCGTGTCCTCGGCTATGACGGCAAGTGGGCCCTCACGCCGGACCAGGTCGGAGTGCTCAACGAGGTCTACTCGCCGACCCAGGAGCAGTTCGACCGGGCCTGGGACATCCTCGACGCCTACCGGAAGGCGACCGAGGACGACCGGACCGGCGCCGTCATGTTCGGGGACGAGATGATCGACGAGGCCTCGCGCAAGATGGCCATCAAGTTCGTCACCCGCGGTGAGCGGGCCGGACTGACCCGATCAGGGGGCTGAGCCCCTCGATCAGCGCTGCCCTCGATCAGCGCTGCCCTCGATCAGAAGGTGAACTCGCGGTGCCACTCCTCGAGCACCGTGTAGTCACCGTGCACGTCGACCGGGCTGAGCGTCGGCCGGTGGTACAAGGTGAGCTCGAGATCGCTCGCCGTGCCGCTGACGACCAGGTCGCTCCCGTCGTGCGGCGGCTCGTCCTGTGTCCGGCGCTCCACGCCGATCCGGTCCTTTTCGAGGGTGACGAGCCACTCGGTCCCGATGTCGGTCGACCGCAGGGCCAGGACCCGACCGGAGCCCCTCCCCGTGCGCTCGCGAGCGGTGACCAGCACGTCGAGCACCTCGTCGATCCCGTCCGAGGCCAGCTCGGCGGGGATGGGCGTGCAGATGCCCCGCGAGGCCTGGGCGTCGTACCGGTGCACCGACAGCTCGTGGGCGCACCGCCGTGCCACGAACCCTGCCGTGTGGTCGGCCTCGAACCAGGTCCACACCTTCGTCGACCCGGGCGTGGCGTCGAGCTCGGTCACGAGGCCGGCACACGCGGCGGCCACCCAGGGCACCAGGTCGTCGCCCGTCGGCGGGGGGGGATGCGGCGGCTTCGACCGGGAGGTCGCCTCGCACAGCACGTGGCTCCAGAATCCGCAGAAGTCACCGACGTGCACGGCCAGGTCGCTCACCTCCCATCCCTCGCAGGTGGGGACCAGGTCGTCGTCGGCCCCGCCCTCCAGCGCGAAGGTCAGAGACCCGCACTCGACACGGACGGCTTGGACGAGCGAGCGGTAGTCCATAGGACTCACGGTAGCCGCCGGATTCCCGGCCCGGCCCGGCGAGCAGGGACGAACCCCCGGCCACGGCCCGGCCGTCTCAGCCGGAGGTGTCGCTCACCAGCCGTCGGGCGATGACCTTGAGCGCCAGGGTCTCGTCGGCACCCTCGAAGATCGACAGCACCCGGGCGTCGACGAAGTACCGGCTCACGGGGAACTCCTCGGCGTACCCCATGCCGCCGTGGATCTGCATGGCCTCGCGCGTCACCCACTCCGCGGCGCGGCACACGTATG
>CAZNLF010000211.1:0-5369 GCA_964573595.1 uncultured Acidimicrobiaceae bacterium
GACGTCTTCATCAGGCCCTGGACGATCCAGGGTTGTCGGCCGCTCTCGGTCAGCAGCCATCCGGCCGTGTTCATGAGGAACGGGGTGATCACGAACCACGGGGCGATGAACAGGAACCACTTCGCCTTGTCGAGCGTCTTGCGTCGGATGAGCCAGAGGCCCCACAGTGCGAACAGGGCGATGAGGGCCGCCAGGTAGGCCATGACCCGCATCCCCCAGTACTGGATGAACACGTTGGGGACGTAGTTTCCGGGGCCGTACTCCTTCACGTACTGCGCCTGCAGGTTGTTCATCCCCTGCACCGTGCCGTCCAGGTGGTTGGTGGCGAGGATCGACAGCAGGTCGGGGATCTCCAGGATCTGGGTGGGCGTCTCGTCGTTGTTGCCGCCGCCGATCTGGACGAGGGAGAACGAGCAGTGGGACGGGCAGGTGGTCCACAGCGCCTCGGCGGCAGCGATCTTCATGGGTTGGTACTTGCCCTCGATGACCCCGAGCTCGCTCCCGACGAACATGTTGAGGAAGACGGCGGGGGTGAGGACGGCGAGGGAGATCACGGCGGTGCGTCGGAAGGCCTCCACCGCGCTCTTGCGCTTGAGGTGCCACGCCGACACGGCCAGCATGACCAGGGCGCCGGTGACCAGCGACGCCAGCAGCACGTGCGGGTAGGCCCACAGGAACACCGGGTTGGTGAACAAGGCCCAGATGTCGTTGAGTTGGGGCTGGTGCTGGGCGTTCATCACGTACCCGACCGGATGCTGCATCCAGGAGTTGGCGGCCATGATGAACAGCGCCGACAGCATGGTGGCCCCCGCCACCAGCCAGATGCACGCCAGGTGGAGCTTTTTCGACAGCCGGTCCCAGCCGAAGATCCAGATGCCGAGGAAGGTGGACTCGAGGAAGAAGGCCACCAGGCCCTCCATGGCCAGAGGGCCGCCGAAGATGTTGCCGACGAAGCGGGAGTAGTTCGACCAGTTCATACCGAACTCGAACTCCTGCACCAGCCCGGTCACCACACCGACCGCCACGTTGATCAACAGCAGCGTCCCGAAGAACTTGGTGAGCCGCTTGAAGGTCGGGTTGTCGTTCCGGTACCAGCTGGTCTGCAGCAGCGCCACCAGAAAAGCGAGGCCGATGGTGACCGGCACGAAGAGGAAGTGGTAGATGCTGGTGGTGGCGAACTGCCAGCGGGCCAGATCGGTGCTCATGGGGTCGGACTCCCGTCGTTCAGGCCGTCGCGTGGTGAGGCGGCCGTCGGTACCTGCGGTCGGTGTTGCGGCGCGCGGCCAGCCGGCGGCGGCGTGCTTCCGGCGATCGGGAGGGCACTCGTGGCCGGCTGCCCGCTCGACGCGTCGTAGCGCTCGGTCCGCATCTCCTCCCACCAGAGGGCCGAGTACCGGCCGCCGGCGGCCAGCAGTTCGTCGTGGGTGCCGCGCTCGATCACCCGGCCGGCGTCCATCACCAGGACCTCGTCGACGGACTCCAGACCACTCAGGCGATGGCTGATGAGGAGCAGGGACCGGCCGGCGGTGACATCGAGGAGGTCCGCGGTCAACGCATCGGCGCCCAGCGGGTCGAGGTGCTCGGCGGGCTCGTCCACCACCAGCAGCGGGAAGTCCGCCAGCATGGCCCGGGCCACCGCGACCCGCTGACGCTGGCCGCCCGAGAGACGGGTCCCGTAGGCACCCACCTCGGTGGCCAGCCCATCGGGCAGGCCGTCGAGCCATCCGGACAGTCCCACCCGATCGAGGACGTGACGGAGTTGGTCGTCACCCGCGTCACGGCGGCCGATCCTGAGGTTCTCGGCGATGGTGGTGTCGAAGAGGTAGCCGTCCTGGCCCACGAGGCCGACGACGGTACGGACGTCGTCGCCGGCGAGCCGACCGAGGGGGACGCCGTTCAGGGCCACGCTGCCGGCCTCGAGGGCCAGGAGGCCGGTGAGCACGCCGGCGAGCGTCGATTTGCCCGCCCCACTCGGTCCGACGATGGCGACACGACGACCGGGCGACAGGTCGAGGTCGACGCCCCGCAGCGCGGGCGCCGACGCACCCCGGTAGCCGGCCCACACCGACCGGGCCACCAGGTGGTAGGGACCCGTGGGCAGCTCGACGGGGACCTCGGGCTCGGCGACGGGCTCAGGCGCATCGATCACCTCGAACACCCGGGCCGCCGCACGGCGAACCTGCTCCAGGGCCTGGGTGGCGACGGGCAGCCCGACCACCAGCTCGAAGGCGGCCAGTGGGATCAGGGTGACGACGGCCAGCTCGGTGGCACCCAGGCGTCCCGAGACCACCGCGGGGATGCCGACCATCAGGCACCCCCAGCAGGCGAGTCCGGCGAGCAGGGTGGTCATGGCCAGGCCGGCGCCCGCCGTCCCGGCCGACGCCGACGCGATGGCGGTGAGCTCCGCGTCCTTCGCCCGGATGGTCCCGAGCTGAGCGCCGGTGGCGCCGAAGGCCACGAGCTCGGGCGCGCCCTCGGTGAGGTCGAGCACCGCGGCGGCCAGGTCGCCGCGCACGTGGGCCAGTCTCGCCTCCCTCCGACGGGCGAGGAACCCGGTCAACCAGGGCACGACCGTGGACGCCAGCAACAGGGCCACGGCCAGGATGGCCCCGGCGGCCGGGAGCATCCACCACAGGAGGGCGACGGTGAGCGCTCCCACCAGTGCGGCGATGGCGAAGGGCGGCACCACCCGGATGGCCAGGTCCTGGAGGGCGTCGACGTCCTGGACCATCCGGGCCAGCAGGTCCCCCCGCCTGAATTGCGGCAGGCCGCCGGGTGCCAACCGCTCGAGGCGTGTGTACACCTTGACCCTGAGGTCGGCGAGCAGTCGGAGGGCGGTGTCGTGACCGACCAACCGCTCCTCATAGCGGAAGAAGCCACGGGACAGCCCGAAGAACTGGACCCCGACGATGGCGACGGCCAGGCTCGCCTCGTTGGGATGCTCCGAGGCCCTCGAGATCAGCCAGGCCGCGGTGCCGATGAGCCCGATGTCGGCGGCGATCGCACCGGCGCCGAGGAGCACGGCGAGCACCAGACGACCGGCGGCCGGCCGGACCAGGCCGAAGGTGCGGCCCAACGGGGCGGCCGCGGTCCGCTCCGCCGTCGGCCCCCGCTCGGCCGTCACGGAACCACCACCACGACCGGAGAGAGGTGGACGACCCGGTCCACCAGCGCCAACAGCGACGGCCGGTGGGCGGCCACGACCACGGTGCGACCGGCCGCCAGTCGGCGCACCGCCTCCAGGACGCCCTCCTCGGTGCGGCCATCGAGGTTGGCGGTGGGTTCGTCCAGGAGGAGCAGGGGTGCGTCACGCAGGAACGCCCGGGCCAGGGCCACCCGTTGGCGCTCGCCGGTCGACAGTCCCGCCCCGTCGGTTCCCAAGCGTGTGTCCAGGCCCTGGGGGAGCCGGGCCACCACCTCGCCGAGCCCCGCATCGGCGATGGCGGCACGCACGGCCCCGTCGGGGGCCCCGGGTCGGCCGAGTCGGACGTTGTCGGCGATCGACCGGGCGAACAGGTGCGGTCGCTGGGGGACCCAGGCCACCTGCGTCCGCCACGCGTCGGGATCCAGGTCGGCCAGGCTGACGCCGCCCACCTCCACCGACCCGGACCAGGTGGGCGCCAGGCCGAGAAGCACGTTGAGCAGCGTCGACTTTCCGGACCCGCTCGGTCCGGCCAGCGCCACCAGCTCCCCGGGCTCGACCGTCAAGGACACGTCGGTGAGGGCGGGAAGCAGCCGGCCGGGGTAGCAGACCTCGAGCTCGGCGACCCGGAGGACCGAGCGGGACGGGTCGGGGACGTCGCGGCGGGCGCCTCGGGCGGGCAGGGGCCGCTCGAGGACGGTGAAGACGTCCTCGGCCGCCTTCATGCCTTCGGCGCTGGCGTGGTAGTTGGTGCCGAGGAGCCGGAGCGGCAGGTAGGCCTCGGGGGCGAGGATCAGGACGAAGAGGGCGGTGGCCAGGCTCAGGTGACCCCCGAGGAGGCGCAGGCCGACCGCCACGGCCACCAGGGCCACCGAGACGGTGGCGAGCAACTCGAGGATGAGTGACGACAGGAACGCCACCTTCAGCGTGGCCATGGTCGCCGAGCGGTACCGGTCGGTGACGTCACGGACCGCGGCGACCTGGGCCTTGGCCCGTCCGAAGACCTTGAGCGTGGGGAGTCCGGCGACCACGTCGAGGAAGTGGCCGGCGAGATGCTGGAGCAACCGGGCCTGCCGCGCCATCCGCGCCTTCGTCGAGGCCCCGACCAACGCCATGAACAACGGGATCAACGGCACGGTGACCGCGATGATCACCGCGGAGATCCAGTCGGAGCCGAGTACGACCACGATCACCGTGACCGGGACGATGACGGCCAGGAACAGCTGGGGAAGGTAGCGGGCGAAGTAGCTGTCGAGGGCATCGATCCCGCTGGTGGCGAGGACCACCAGGCTCCCGGAGCGCTCGCGGTCGAGGCCGGCGGGCCCGAGACGTGACACGTGCTCCACCAGCGCGGTGCGCAGGTCCGACTTCGCCGAGGCCGAGGCCCGGTCGGCCATCCTCTCCCCGACCCATCCGATGGTGGCTCGCCCGACGATCACCACCAACAGCAGCGCGACGAGCACGCGGACCGCGGCGAGACCCTGGTGGCGCACGACGGCGTCGGATACGGCGTTGGCGATCAGCCAGGCCTGGGCCAGGACGAGGAGTGCGGTGAGACCGCCCAGACCCACGGTGAGGAACAGGTACCGGCGGGTCCCCCTGGCGTACGCCAGCAGCCTGGGGTCCACCGTCCGCCCGAGGCCGCGGCCCGAACCGCCCCGCCGCTCACCGCTGACCGGCCGCGGGGTCGGTTCCGGTCCGACGGTCACCGCGCTTCGGCGCCCCCTCGTCACCGAAGGCTGCATTCGTCTAGGTGCACCGGCCTCCGATCACGCCCGCGATCCCCGCGGTCTCCGGTTCTATCACGACCGCAACCGGCCGCTCAGGTGCTCGCCGACACGGATGGCGTTGGCCATGGCGGTGAGCGCCGGATTGACCGCGCCGATACTCGGGAAGAAGCTCGTGTCGACGACGTAGAGGTTGTCGAGTTCGTGGGCCTTGCAGTCGACATCGAGGACCGAGGTGGCAGGGTCGGCGCCGAAGCGACAGGTCCCCGCCTGATGGGCGCAACCGGCCACCGGCACGTTCATGCTCATGTAGAAGTTCTTGCTCAGTACGTGGTGATCGGCCATGCCCACGTGGTTCAGGATGGTCCGCAGCTCCTTGTACAGGCCGTCCGCCTCTTCGTTGTTGGTGGCCTCGTAGGCCAAATGGATGTTTCCGTCCCCGTCGACGGTCACCCGGTTGTCCGGCCGGGGCAGGTCCTCGGTGGTGAGCCACCAGTCCA
>CAZNLF010000212.1:0-1775 GCA_964573595.1 uncultured Acidimicrobiaceae bacterium
CCAGCGCGGCCCCCCTCGGCTCGACGATGGCCGACCCGAGGTCGACGGCGATCACGGCCCGCTTCCGGCCGAGGTCGAAGCTGTCGAGGCCCGCCTCCCAGCCGGCGACGCGGGGCAGGCTCAGCGTGTCGCGCGCGTCCCAGCCGTTGCACACGTCGAACCACCGGGCCGTGTCACGCACCGAGCGGGAGACGCACCCCACCACGACGGTCAGCGGCGGCTGGAGGACGGCCGGGCCCCTCGGGATGCGCCCGTAGGTCGACTTGAGCCCGAACAGGCCGGTGAACCCGGCGGGGATGCGGATCGAGCCACCACCGTCCCCCCCGCTGGCGATGGGCAGGAGGCCACCGGCGACGGCGGCGGCCGAGCCGCCCGAGGACCCCCCGGGGGTGCGCTCGGGATCCCACGGGTTGTGTGTCGTCCCGTGCAACCGGGTGCTCGTGAAGTTGATGCCACCGAACTCCGAGGCCGTGGTCTGGGCGGCCAGCACCGCGCCGGCGGCCCGGAGCCGGGCCACCTGGGTAGTGTCGTGCTCCGCCACGCGGTCCGAAAAGACCAGGGACGCCTCCGTGTACGGCCAGCCGGCGACCGTCTCGAGCTCCTTGATCCCCATGGGCACCCCACCGAAGGGCAGCGAGACGTCGGCGGCGGCGGCGGTGGCCCGGGCCGCCTCGGCGTCCACATGGCTGAAGGCGTTGAGCCCCGAGGTCTCGATGGCGGCCAGTGACGACTCGAGGGCCTCGATCGGCGAGATCGTCCTGGCCCGGAACGCGTCGACGAGGGAGCAGGCGTCTTCGTCCCAGGGTCCGTCGGTCATGGTCCACGACGCTACCGGCAATGGATCGGTCGGTGCCGGTGCGGCCCCCGCCACCATGTCGCGGCCGTCGGGCCTAGCGTGTGGGCATGAGCCACGACGAGCAGACACAGGGCCCGGAGAGCCGGGCGGACGGGGAGGGACGGATCCCCCGCCATCCGTACACGCTGGCCATCGACATCGGCGGCACCGGCCTGAAGGCATCGGTCCTCGACGCCGACGGTGCGATGGTGGCCGACCGGGTGAAGGTCCCGACGACCTACCCCCTACCGCCGGACAAACTGGTGGCGACCCTGACCAAACTGGCGGCGCCGCTGCCCAAGGCAGAACGGATCGCGGTGGGCTTTCCGGGCATGGTGCGCGACGGCCACGTGCTCTCCGCACCGCACTTCTCGACCAAGAGCGGCCCGGGGAGCGCGGTGGACGACGACCTGAAGCAGCTGTGGTGGAGGTTCGACCTGGCGGCGGCCCTCACCGGGTCGTTCGGGCTCCCCACCAAGGTGGCCAACGACGCTGACATCCAGGGTGCGGCGGTGGTCACCGGAACCGGGCTCGAGCTGGCCATCACCCTCGGGACCGGCTTCGGGACCGGCCTGTTCTACGAGGGGAAACTCATGCCCCACCTCGAGATCGCCCACCAGCCGTTCCGCAAGGGCGAGACCTACAACGAACAGCTGGGCGAGGCCGCCCGCAAGGACATCGGCGAGGAGCGCTGGAACAAGCGGGTGCACAAGGCCATCGCCAACCTCCGGGCGCTCATGTTCTTCGACCACCTCTACATCGGGGGTGGCAACTCACGGCGACTCAAGCGCGACGGCCTCGACGACGACGTGACGATCGTCGACAACACCGCGGGCATCCTCGGCGGCATCAAGCTGTGGGAGTCGGACCACGTGGGGGTCAACCAACCCGCCGGCTGAGGCACCGCGCCCATCCGACTCGCTTCGACCGGTCCGGCGGT
>CAZNLF010000212.1:1875-5362 GCA_964573595.1 uncultured Acidimicrobiaceae bacterium
AACCCGCCGGCTGAGGCACCGCGCCCATCCGACTCGCTTCGACCGGTCCGGCGGTGGGGCGTGGCCGCCCGGTGGCGGGGTGGGACGCGGCCGCCCGGGCGGCCCGGCGGCTACGGGTGCCAGCTACGCCAGTGGCGCTCCACCTCTTTGAGTTCGCGCTTCCAACCCTTGCGGGCCTCGGAAGCCGTCTCCCGTTGGACGGCGACCACGGCCTCGACCGGCTCCGCCAGCTCGGGTCGCTCCCTGGCCAGGGTCCGCAGCCACTCCATGGCGAACCGGGCGTCGTGGACCTCGCCGAGCTTGGTCTGCACCCGTTCGGCGGCCTTGGCCGTCTTGCGGGCCGGTCCGCCCTCGACCAGCGCCACCGTCTGGCAGCCGTAGCGGAGGTCCTTGATCCTGACCCGCAACTTGTGGAGGTTGACGTCCGTCGGCTGCTTTCGTGCGGTGCGGGCCGCGCCCCGCATGTCGTGCCAGGCCCGCTGCAGCATGGCCGGGAGTGCCTCGTTGGCGGCCATGCTTGCCCGGGCGGTGAAGTGCGGTCCGTCCCAGAGCACCATCATCTGCTCGGTCAGTTGGAACCGTCGTGCCCCGCCCCGTTCGGCGGCGAGTCCGACGAGCACGTCCGTCTCGATGGCGTCCACCGCCGATTCGAGGCGGCTGAGGTTCGCCGGGCTCAGCACCTGCGGGCCGGTGTCCTGGAGGATCCCCTCGATGATGTGGAGGTCCCTCGACTCGCCCAGCCGTCCGGCATACCAGGCGAGCTCGGCCCGGAGGGCGGTGCCCCACTGCGGGTCGAGGGCCAGCCGGAACGTGCGCAGGGTCGAGCGGATGCGTCGGAGCGCCACCCGACTCTGGTGGATGCGCTCGATCTCCGAGGAGCGCCTCGCCGCCTTGTCCGCCCGGTCGTTGGCCGTCTGAGCCCACAGCGGTCGGTCGACCACCATCAGTCCGGGAGCGCTCACCGAGTGGTAGCGCCGGGTGCGGTCGACCAGTTCCTCACTCATGTCGTTCAGGAGGAACGCCCGCGCCGAACGGGCGAGGACCCGGTGCAGGACCAGGCCGGCACTGGGCCCGGGCGTCCCGTTGGCGACGTAGAGACCGACGTCGTGGCGAGTGGGCCCATGGAAGAAAGGTCCCTCCGCGGCGGCTGTCGAACCGCCCACACTCGTCACCGCTTCGCTCGTCATCACCATGGCCTCCTGCCGACAGCCTACGAGCGCAGGTAGGCCCGTGTCTGCGATCGGCACCCCGGAGCCCGTCGATTCGTGCGTCTACTGTGGGGCGATGTTCGCTGTCACCATCGTCGACGGGGCGCTGGAATGGCGTGAGCATCCCGATCCCCTGGCCGGGCCCGGCGACATCCTGGTGTCGGTGGCGGCCGCCGGCATCAACGCCGCCGACCTCATGCAGCGCAAGGGTCTCTACCCGGCACCCCCCGGGGCGCCGCCCGACATCCCCGGCCTCGAGTTCGCCGGCGAGGTGGTGGCGCTCGGCCCGGGCACGAGTCGCCACTCGGTCGGCGACCGCGTCATGGCCATCACCGGCGGCGGTGGCCAGGGGGAGCTGGTGGTCGTTCCCGGGTCGACGGCCCTGCGTGTACCCGACGGGGTCCCCTGGGACCAGGCCGGTGGATTTTCCGAGGCGTTCTCGACCGCCTACGACGCACTGTTCACCCAGGCCGGCCTGGCCGTCGGCGAGCGGGTGCTCGTCTCCGGTGCCGCCGGCGGCGTGGGCACGGCCGCGGTCCAGCTGGCCCGGGCGGCCGGGGCCCACGTGGTCGCCTCGGTCCGCTCACCGGAGCGCCACGACGAGGTGCGGGCCCTCGGGGCCGACGACGTCATCGAGCCCGAGCGGGTGGCGGAACACGGGCCCTACGACGTCTCCCTCGAGCTGGTCGGCGCATCCGGGGTGACCGCGGTGCTCCCCTCGATGGCGGTCGGGGGGAGGGTGGTGGTCATCGGCGTCGGGTCCGGCGCCCGGCTCGAGCTCAACCTCCTCGCCCTGATGGCCAGCCGGGCCACGCTCGGCGGGTCGATGCTCCGGTCGCGCACGGTGGAGGAGAAGTCGGCGGTGGCCCGGGCCGTCGAGGAGCACGCGGTGGCCCTGCTGGCCGACGGCAAGGTGACCGTGCCGGTGGCCGAGCGGTTCCCGATGGAGGATGCCGCCTCCGCCTACGAGCGGTTCACCGCCGGCGGCAAGCTCGGGAAGATCGTGCTGACCAACCGATAGGGCCCGACGGCGGCGGGGTGCAGGGCGTGCCGGCGGCGGGGTCGACCGGCCGGGCGTGCGGGTGGCGGGGTCTACCTCGACACGATGACCGACGACCCGTGGCCGAAGAGGCCCTGGTTGGCGGTGATGCCTACCTTGGCCCCCTCCACCTGCCGGCCGGTCGCCCGGCCGCGGACCTGCCAGACGAGCTCGCACACCTGGGCGATGGCCTGGGCGGGGATGGCCTCCCCGAAGCACGAGAGGCCACCGCTCGGATTGACCGGCACCCGGCCGCCGATGGTGGTGTCGCCGTCGCGCAGCAGTCGCTCGGCCTCCCCTTCCTTGCACAGCCCGATGTCCTCGTACCAGTCGAGCTCGAGGGCCGAGGAGAGGTCGTAGACCTCGGCGAGGTCGACGTCGTCGGGGGCGATGCCCGCCTCCTCGTAGGCCGCCAGGGCCACCGACTGCTTGAAGGTGGGGCCGACCGACGCGGCGGTGGCGGCCGAGTCCGTCGAGAAGTTGGGCATTTCGATGACCGTCTGGGGGAAGCGTGGTGTGACGGTCGACACGGCGTCGATGGTGACCAGGTCGTCGGTGCCGGCGTGCCGTCGGGCGAAGTCCAGGCTGGTGAGCACCAGGGCGGCCCCGCCGTCGGAGGTGGCGCAGATCTCGAGCAGGCGGAGCGGGTCGGCCACCATGGGAGAGCCCAGCACCTCGTCGGCGGTGACCTCCTTGCGGTAGCGGGCGTTCACGTTGCCGAGGCCGTGCCGGGCGTTCTTCACCTTGACGGCGGCGAAGTCGGCCTCGGTGGCCCCGAACAGCTCCATGCGCCGCCGGGCGTAGAGGGCGAAGTACGTCGGGTTGGTCGCCCCCATCAGGTGGAAGCGCAGCCAGTCCGGGTCGTCCTTCCGGTCTCCACCGACCGGGGTGAAGAAGCCCTTCGGGGTGGTGTCGGCCCCCACGACCAGGGCCACGTCACACAGCCCGGCGAGGATCTGGGCCCTGGCGTTGGCGATGGCCTGCGCCCCCGAGGCACACGCCGCATAGGCCGACGAGACCCGGGCGCCAGTCCAGCCGAGGGCCTGGGCGAACGTGGCGCCGGCCACGAAACCCGGATAGCCGTTGCGGATGGTGTCCGCACCCGCCACGTACTGCACGTCACGCCACGCCACGCCGGCCTCGGACAGGGCGTCGCCGGCCGCGGCCAGCCCGTATTCCACGAAATTCCGGCCCCACTTGCCCCAGGGGTGCATGCCGGCCCCGAGGACGGCGATCCGCT
>CAZNLF010000213.1:0-5341 GCA_964573595.1 uncultured Acidimicrobiaceae bacterium
CGTGTCTCCACCTTGAGAGGGTGGTGTCCTAGGCCTCTAGACGATGGGACCCTGTGTTCCCGATTCTCACGAACCGGGCCGTTGCCCGCCCGGATGCACGGCGGACCTGTCACTGCACCCGACGAGGGGACGGTGAGCGCTCGGGGGGGAGGGCTCGAACCTCCAACCTCATGAACCAGAATCATGCGCGCTGCCAGTTGCGCCACCCCCGAATGGGCGAACCGCCAATTTAGCCGACCCCGGGTGACCGGGGGACTGCCCCGCCCAGGGCCCGTCGGGCCGGCCGATCGACCCCCACCGGGACAGCCGGGTGGCGGAGGTTCCTGTCGCTACGATCGGGTGGCAATGGGCTCGGAGCGGGTGGTCATCGTGGGCGGCGGTGTGATCGGCACCATGCACGCCGTCGAAGCGTGCCGACGCGGCTGGGAGATCGTGCACATCGAGGCGGATGCCGGGCCCAGGCGGGCATCGGTCCGGAACTTCGGCCTGGTCTGGGTGAGCGGCCGGGCCGCCGGGGCCGAGTTGGACCTGGCACTTCGGGCACGCGTCCTGTGGCAACGGCTGGCCGAACGGGTTCCCGGGATCGGTTTCCGTCCGGATGGCTCCCTGACCGTGGCCACCCACCCGGACGAGCTCGCACTGATGGCCAGTGCGGCTGATGGGCCCGACGCCGGGTCACGGGGCTTCGAGCTGGTCGACGGGGCCGGGGTGCGGTCGATCAACCCGGTCGTCAAGGGCGACGTCGCCGGTGGCCTCTGGTGCAGGAACGACGCCGTGGTCGAGCCCGGCTCGGTGCTCGGTGCCGTGCGGGCCGACCTCGAGTCCTCGGGTCGGTACCGATGGATCCCCGGACGCCAGGTCGTCGATGTCCCGGTCGGGTCCGATGCGGGTGGTGCGACCGTGGTCGACCATCTAGGCGACCGTCACCACGGCACGTTCGCCCTGTTGTGCATCGGGGACCGGCTTTCGGGCCTCGGGGGACGGGTGGGGGCCGCCGTTGCCGACGCGCCGATCCGGAGGTGCCGGCTGCAGATGATGCAGACCGCACCCACGACGGAGCACCTGACCACGGCTCTCGCCGACGCCGACTCCATGCGGTACTACCCGGCATTCGACCTCCCGGGCAGGGAACGGCTGCCCGAGGTCCGTGCCGACCTGGCCGGATGGGGCATCCAGCTCCTCCTCGTGCAGCGGGCAAACGGCGGCCTGACCATCGGCGACACCCACGTCTACGACGAGCCCTTCGACTTCGCCGTCGACGAGTCGGTCTACGACGAGCTCCGGGCCCGGGCCGAGACGCTGCTCGGGTGGGAGCTGCCGCCCGTGGTCCGGCGGTGGGCCGGCGTCTACACCGTGGCCACCGACGACCGGATCTACTGGTCGCACCGGATCGACCCGTCGGTGCTGGTGGTCACTGCGCCGGCGGGGCGCGGGATGACGCTCTCGCCCGCCATCGCCGAGCGGACGTGGGACGAGCTGGTCGCATGAGCACGCACCCGATCCGCATGGTCGCCCTCGACATGGCCGGGACCACCGTGGCCGACGACGGAGCGGTGGAGGAGGCCTTCCAACGGGCGCTCGACTCGGTGGGACTCACGGCCAAATCGCTGATGGACGACCCGGAGTCGTACATCCGCCGAACCATGGGCCAGTCCAAGATCACCGTCTTCACGGAGCTCCTCGGTGGCGACCGGCACGTTGCCGAACGGGCCAACCTCGCCTTTGAGGAGGCCTTCGACCAGGCGGTGGACCGTGGTGAGGTGTCGGCGATCCCTGGGGCGGACCACGCGTTCGCCACGCTGCGCGACGCCGGCATGCGCCTGTGTCTGACCACCGGGTTCTCGCCGGCGACGCGGGACCGCATCGTGTCGGCCCTGGGGTGGGGCGGCTCGGTCGACCTCACCTTGTCCCCGGTCGACGCCGGTCGGGGACGGCCTTGGCCGGACATGATCCTCACCGCCGTGCTCCGCCTGCGCATCGACGACGTGGCCGAGGTGGCCGTCGTCGGTGACACCACGAGCGACCTCCTGGCCGGGACCCGCTCGGGTGCCTCCGCGGTGGTCGGCGTACTGAGCGGCGCTCACGGCCGCTCCGAGCTCGCCAGGGCCCCCCACACCCACCTGATCGACTCGGTCGCCGACCTCCCCGGGCTGCTGCTCCCCCGTTCGGGCTGATCGGCCTCCCACCGCGCGCCGGGCCCGGTCACCACCAGTCGTCGCGGGCGACCACGGCGCCGGCTCGATCGGTGAGCAGCGTTCCGGTGAGCGTGCGGTCGTCGCTGCCCATCCGCCACCGCGCCATCCGCTGGGCCGCCTCCCATCCGAGGTGGGCGGACCCACCTGCCGGGACGAGGTCGCGTAGCTGGCCCGGGTCGTCGACCAGGTCGAACAGAATCGGAGGGAGTACGCCGGGATCGGCGGCGAACTGGACGTACTTGACCGTGTCGCCCCGCGCCACGTCGAGCGAGCAATGGGCCATCGGCACCCCGAAATACCGCTCCGCCTGGTGCGTGGCCGGATTGGAGAAGCTCCAGCTCCAGTGCGCCTCGGTCCGCCAGTGGTCGGGCGTCCCGTCGGCACCGAGGCCGTCGCCGCCGAGGAACGGCTGGAGCGCGTGGCCGTCGGCCTGGAGGGGGACCTCGATGCCCAGCCACCGGCAGATGGTGGGCAGGACGTCCACGGACTCGGTGAAGGCGCGCACCACCCTGCCTCGGGCACCGTCGGCGGACGGATCCGGGTCCCGCACGATGAGCGGGACGTGGAACGACTCGTCCCAGTAGCCGAGCTTCTCGAAGAGCCAGTGGTCCCCGCCCATCTCACCATGGTCGCTGGTCACCACCACCAGAGTGGAGTCGGACAGCCCCGTGGCCTCGAGATGCCCGAAGAGCTGCGCCAGCCGGTCGTCGACCTCCTTCTGCGCTCCGTGGTAGGTGGCCCTCATCTGGCGGCGCTCCCGTTCGTCCTCGGGTGCCGCGGCGTAGGGCAGCGACAGGACCACCCCGTTCAGGGGGTGGGCGGACGATTCCTCCGCCTTGGTGGGGGCGGCGACGAACGGCGGGATGTCGTCGGCGTCGTAGAGGTCGTGGTAGCCGAGCGGGTTCCGCCGGGGAGGGTGGGGACGGATGAAGGAGGCGTGCACGAAGAAGGGCTCCTCGCCGAACCGGTCGAGCCATGTGATCAGTGACTCGACCATGAAGGCGGTCTCGGACTGCTCAGCCGGGAACCGGGCCGGCGCCCACGTCGAGCCGTGCCGGTCCGCCCCCGGATAGCCGGCGACGGGCCGGTAGAGATCGTGGGGATTCGGCGGCACGTCCACCCCCTGGGCGGCCAACCACCTCCCCCATTCGCGACTACCGGCCTCCCAGGGGTCGTGCACCACCGCCCGGAATCCGGGGAGCACGCCCTCGTAGGTACGCAGCCGCGGATCGCCGTCGGGCACCCGGCGCGGGTCGACGCTGGTGTCGGTGTAGCCGAACAGCACGGGGTCGTAGCCGGCCTGGCGGGCCAGCAGCGCAACGTTGGTGAACCGAGCGTCGAGCGGCGTCCCGTTGTTGACCGAACGGTTGTGGTGGAGGTACGTGCCCGTGTAGAGGCAGGCACGCGACGGGCCGCACGGTGCGGCATTGGCCCAGTGGTTGGCGAACAGGGTGCCCTGCGACGCCAGCCGGTCGAGTGTCGGGGTGGTGACTACCGGATGGCCCATCGCCGACAAGCTGTCCCCCCGCCACTGGTCGACGGTGATGAACAGGACGTTGCGGTTCACCGGTTCATCGGATCATCGGTCCATCGGGGGTACCCGCCCATCGGCACGTCCCACCCATCGGCACGTCTGGCCCACCGGCTCGATCTGCCCGCCGGCGTCACCGGCCGAACCATTCGGACGTCCCGAGTGAACCATGGAGGTCCCCCAGGCGACTGAACCCGATGATCCGTCCGAGCGCGACCCCGACCGTCTCCTTGGCGAAGTACGGGATGGTGGCCGCACCCTTGATCGGCGAGCTCCGGGTGGGCGTGGGTGACGGGTCGAGGCGCAGCGAGGAGGCGATGGCCATGCTGCGGGCTTCGTGGAACGGGTCGGTCACGATCAGCACCGTAGTGTCGCCCCGGGCGGCCAGGGCGGGGGCGGCGTCCGCCAGGTTCTCCCACGAGTCGTTACCCCCGGCCTCCACGATGTCGGCCGCGGGGACCCTGCCCACCGCCGTCAGGTAATGGGCGGACGCCTCGGCCTCCGTGTACCGGTCCCCCGGCTCCTTCGAACCGGTCACCACGATGGTGTGGGCGTAGCCCCGGCGCCACAGGAGCTCTGCCTCGTCGAGGCGCGCCGCCAGGTCCGGGGACGGCACCCCGTCGTACTGGGCCGCCCCCATCACCACGATGGCTCCGGCCGGGTGGGGGTCGTAGCGACGCGAGGTGAGCCACACCTGGACGGCGGTCACCGCCAGGTAGGCGAGCAGTACCGCCACGACCAGGGCGATGATCCGGAGCACGAGCCGGAGGGGTCGCCGCCGGGTACCCGTGCCAGTGGCACCCACCCGGGTCAGGCCATCCCGGGGCCGACCGCCCGCGCTCCTCCGCTCACCCCGACTCCCCCGTGGTTCGAACGAGGGCGGCCTCGAGCCGGGCCAGGGTCCGCTCGGAGCCCAGCAGCTCGATGGACTCGAACAAGGGGGGGCCGACCCGCCGGCCGGTCACCGCCACCCGGATCGGTGCCTGGGCTTTGCCCAACTTGCGACCGACACCCTCGCCCACGGCCAGGGTGGCCGCATGGAGGGCATCACGCCGCCAGTCGTCCACCAGCCCCCGGTAGGCGCCGATGGCGGCGGCCAGGATGGTGCCGGCCTGCTCGTCCCCGGCCACCGACCGGGCCCACGAGTCCTCGTCGACCGGCGGATCCTCGAGGAACAGGAAGTCGACCATGGCGGGCACCTCGGCGAGCACGGCGACGCGCTCCTGCACCAGCGGTGCGATGGCGGTGAACGCCTTCTCGTCGAACGCGGCATCCGGCCACGGGGCCCGGTCGCCGGTCAGCCACGGTCGGCACGCCTCGATGAAGGCATCGAGTGGCATCGCCCGCACGTACTCGCCGTTCAGATGGGTGAGCTTGTCCACGTCGAAGAAGGCCGGCGAATGGTTGACGTCCTCCAGTCGGAACCACTCGAGCATCTGGGCGGCGTCGAAGGTCTCCTCGCCGCCGGGCGGGCTCCACCCGAGGAGGCCGAGGTAGTTCACGAACGCGTCCGGAAGGTAGCCCTGGTCCCGATAGGACTCCACGGCCACCGGGTCCCGCCGCTTGGACAGCTTCTTGCGCTGCTCGTTGACCAGCATGGGCAGGTGGGCGAAGA
>CAZNLF010000214.1:0-5324 GCA_964573595.1 uncultured Acidimicrobiaceae bacterium
TGGGAATCCGCGCGTCGGCGATCCGGCGCACGAGCTTGTCCTTGTGGCGGCGGTAACGGATCAGGTCGGCAATAGAGATCAGGTGCAGGCCGTGCTTCTCCGCGAACCGACGGAGCTCGGGCAGGCGGGCCATTCCGGTCTTGTCCTCGCTCACCACCTCGCACAGCACGCCGACCGGGGCCATGCCCGCCGCCCGGGCGAGGTCGATGGCGGCCTCGGTGTGGCCGGCCCGCTTGAGCACGCCGCCGGGCCGGTAGCGCAACGGGAAGATGTGGCCGGGGCGGTTGAGGTCGGTGGAACGGATGTGGGGGTCGGCCAGCGCCTTGATGGTCGCCGCACGGTCCGACGCGGAGATTCCCGTCGAGGTCCCGTGGCGGTAGTCCACGCTCACGGTGAATGCTGTCCGCTGCACTTCGGTGTTGGTGGTCACCATCAAGGGAAGGTCCAGGTGCTCGACCCGCTCGGGCGTGAGCGGTACGCAGATGAGGCCCGAGGTGTGCGCCAGGAAGAAGGCGATCTTCTCGGGCGTGACCGCATCCGCGGCCATGATCAGGTCGCCCTCGTTCTCTCGGTCCTCGTCGTCGACGACGACGACCATCTCGCCCCGGCCGATGGCCGCTATCGCATCCTCAACTGCTGAAAAGGGCATCGACCCCTGGTCTCCCTCTGCTCTGCACCCTCGGGGCCCTCCCGGACCCTCTCTGGGCGGCGCTGCGGCCGGGCACAGCTGCCCGGAGCAGGACTCTCTGTTCATACTGTCGGCCTGCATCGGTACCGCCTTAGGTAATTTCTGGAAGCCACGCTGGTGCTATCGGTCCTCCGGGCCGGACAGTTCCACCCGTAAATCGCCCTCCAGGCTAGTCACCGAGGCCACCCGACCCCTCCACAGGTCGTCGATGGTGGCAGCTCCCGGGCCGTCGAACAGGGGTCTGGCGTCACTCCCGCCGAACAGGGCCGGGGCGAGGTAGAGCACATACCGGTCGACCAGGCCCGACGAATGGAACGCATGGGCGACGCGGGCACCACCCTCCACGAGCACCTGGACCATGCCCCGGGCGCCGAGGTCGGTGAGCACCGCCCCGAGGTCTCCTCCCATGCTCGATGCCGGCTCGACGGCGGCTCCCGGCGGGACCCGCCCGAGCACGATCCGCTCCGGCTGCTCGTCGGGCCCCCGGAACCAGGGGTCCCCCAAGGGGAGGCGCACGTCCAGGGCCGGATCGTCCTTCCGGACGGTTCCGGCACCGACCATCACGCCGTCGGACTGCGCCCTCAGCCGGTGGGCGTCCCGCCGGGCGGCCTCACCGGTGATCCACCGGCTCGAGCCGTCCGGGGCCGCGATGCCGCCGTCGAGGGACGCCGCCAGCTTCAAGACCACCCAGGGGCGCCCGGTGCGGCGGTGCTTGAGGTAGGCCGCCAACCGCTCACCGGCCTCGTCGGCCCCCGGCCCGAGGTCCACTTCGACACCGGCCGACCGCAGAGCGGCGATCCCCCTCCCGCTGACCAGGGGATCGGGGTCCTCGACGGCCACGACGACCCTCTGGATCCCGGCCCGGACGATCGCTTCGGTGCAGGCCGGCGTGCGGCCCTGGTGGGCGCAGGGCTCGAGGGTGACGTACAGCGTGGCGTTGCTCGCCCGAGGCCCGGCGGCGGCCAGCGCCGTCACCTCGGCGTGAGGACCACCCGGGGGCGCGGTGGCGCCGGTGAACCAGGAGCCTCCCTCCTCGGGGTCGGGCACCACCACCGCCCCCACCCAGGGGTTGGGGGACGTGCGTCCCCGGACCGACTCGCCAGCGTCGATGGCGATCCTCATCCAGTCGGCGTCGGACGGTCTCCGTCCCTCGGGGGGCGTGCTCAGATCGGATCCCCTGCCACTGCCCGCACGGCGGCGTCGAGGATCTCGCCGGCAGCCTCGAGGGGATGGGGCCGACCGAAGACCGCAGAGCCGGCGACGAAGACGTTCGCCCCCGACCGTGCGGCATCGACCACCGTGTGCTCGTCGATGCCGCCGTCGACCTCGACGTCGACAACCAGGCCGGCTTCTGCGAGCGCCCGGCGGACCCGCTCGACCTTGGGCATGACGTCGGCGATGAAGGACTGACCTCCGAAGCCGGGGAACACCGTCATGCACAGGACCAGGTCGACCTGGTCGAGGAAGGGCTCGACGGCCTCGAACGGCGTGTCCGGATTGGCCGCCAGACCGACCCTCAGCCCGAGGTCGCGCATCTGGTGGATGAGCTCACCGGTCCGGCCCACTTCGACATGGACCGTGCAACCGTCGGCGCCCGCGTCGCGGAAGGGCTCCAGATAGAGGGCGGGGTCGGTGATCATCAGGTGGGTATCGAAGTAGAGGTCCGTGTGCTCACGGAGGGACGAGACGACCGGGGGCCCGATGGTGAGGTTGGGGACGAAGTGACCGTCCATCACGTCGACGTGGAGCCAGTCTGAGCCGGGGGCGATCTGGTCGACGGCCCCGGCAAGGTTGCCGAAGTCGGCCGAGAGGATCGAGGGCGCCACCCGGAACTCGGGGCGTCGGGGGGCGGTGTCCATCGTCCCGGATCCTACCGGCGGTCCATCGCTGGTCACCGCCCCTCCGGCGGCGACGGGACGAGGGCACCCGCTCCCCACCGACTCAGGGACCGAGCCGCTCCCCGACCTCGGGGCGAACGCCACGCAGCCAGTCACCAGCGTCCATCCGCCTCCTGCCCTCCGGCTGCACGGTGAGCAGGGCGACCCGATGGCCGTCGCCGGCGACGACGTCGGTGCCGTCGAGCGTCCCGGGCGTACCCGCCACGCCGCCGGGGCCAGTGGCACCACCGGGGCCAGCCGCGCCGGACCCGCCGGACCCGGTGGCCCCGGTGGCCCGGAGAATGCTGAGACGGCGTCCCCGGAACGTCGTCCAGGCCCGTCCGAGCCTGATGACGCGGCGCAGCTGGAGCGCCGGCTGTCCCCACTGCAGGTGGAGCTCGGCGGCATTGATCTTCTCGGCGTAGGAGGGAGTGCCCAACTGGTCCCGGGCCGGCGGCAGGGAGGTTCTACCCGCGGCGAGGTGCTCGACCAGGAGCCGGCAGCCGATGGACACCAGCCTGGATCGGAGCTCATCCGCCGTCTCCTCCTCCCCCACCGTCGTCCCCTCCTCGGCGTAGATCCCACCGGTGTCCAGGCCGGCCTCGACGGCCATCAGGCAGACTCCCGTCTCGGCGTCGCCCTCGAGGATGACCCGCTCCACCGGTGCCGCGCCCCGCCATCGGGGCAACAGCGAGAAGTGGAGGTTGACCATGGGGAGCACGTCGAGGACGGCCACCGGGATGATCCGCCCGTAGGCCACCACCACCCCGAGCTCGGCCCCGACGCCGGCCGCGTCCTCGAGTGAGTCGCTCACCTCCAACCCCAGTCCGGCGGCGGCGGCCTTGACGGGGCTGGCCACCAGGGTGCTGCCCCGGCCCCGTCGCTTGTCCGGCCGGGTGACGACGAGGGCGATGTCATGACCCGCTCCCACCAGCGCGAGGAGAGGGGGCACCGCCGCTTCGGGCGTACCGAGGAAGACCAACCGAGCCATGGTCGCTGACGCTACAGGTCGCCGCCGGCGTGGTCGGCATCGTCGCGGTGCCACGTCACGGGGTCGCCGCCGGCGACCTTCGGGCTCAGATCTCCCGTTCGCTGCCGGCCGAGACCAGCTTGGCCTCCATGGCCGAGGTGTCCAGTCCCAGGGAGCGATCGCGCAGCACTCTGAGCGCCTGTTTGCGCATGTCGTCGTCGAGGCGCTCGAGCATGAGGACCCCGTCCAGGTGATCGACCTCGTGTTGGAACACCCGACCCAGGAAGTCGTCGGCCTCGATGGAGACCTCGTTGCCGTCGAGGTCGTAGCCGCGGATGAGCACCTGCGCGGGACGGATGATCCCCAGGCGCAGATCGGGAATGGAGAGGCACCCTTCGTCGTGGTACCACTCCCCGGTCGACTCGACGATGGTCGGATTGATGATCGCCTCGGGACCCTCGCCGACGTCATAGACGAACAGGCGCTTTTGGATACCGACCTGCGTCGCGGCCAGGCCGGCTCCTTCGGAGTCGTACATCGTCTCCACCATGTCGTCGACCAGACGAACCAGCGAGCCGTCGACCTGGTCGACCTCGTGCGCCACCTGCTTCAGGACCGGGTCGCCGTAGACGCGGACGGAGTACGAGGACATGGCGACCATTGTACGGTCCACGGGCGCTGGCCGTGTCGGTGACACACGCCCGGGCGAGGGGGCCCAGAGGCCCGGCAACGCGCCGTGGGGCCGTCGAATCGGACCACTTGAGGCGCACCGCCCCCTGGACAAGGATGCGGAGATGGAGGCCTCCCCGAGCAGGACCGCCCTGATGACGGCGGTGGCACGCGGGCGGCACCGGATGGAGGACCAAGCCCCTCTGATCCTCGACGATCCTGTCGCGCTGCAGTTGGTCGGGGCCCGGTGGCGGGACCTGGCGGCGAGGGCCGCCCAGCTCCCCTCCGAGCTCGACGCCCAGATCCGGGCCAGCATGGCGGTCCGGTCCCGGTACGCAGAGGACCGGCTGGCACGCCGTCCGTTTCACCAGTACGTGATCCTGGGCGCCGGTCTGGACTCGTTCGCGTGGCGGCGGCACGGCGATTCCCATGCCCTCATGGTGTTCGAGGTCGATCACCCCGCTTCCCAGGCCTGGAAGCGACAGCGTGTCGAGGAGCTCGGCCTGTCGACCGGCGACCGCCATGCGTTCGCCCCCGTCGACTTCGAGACCCAGTCGTTGCGCGGTGGGCTCGATGCCTCGGGATTCGACGGGGACCGGCCGACCCTGTTCTCGTGGCTGGGCGTGACCATGTACCTGACCAACGATGCCGTCGAGTCGACGTTGAGGACGGTGGCGGCGTGTGCGCCCGGTACGGAGGTGGTCATGGAGTATGCGGTCACGGATCCCCTTCTCGACGATGTCGGACGGGAGTTCCGGGGGTACTTCGCCCCCGTGTCCCGGTCGGTCGGTGAGGCCGTGCACTCCCGCTGGTCACCGGCCGACGTCGAGTCGTTCGTCGACCGGTGCGGGCTGCGGATAGCCGACCATCCCAGCCGCCAGGACCTCGTGAGCCGGTACTTCGAAGGACGCGATGACGGATTGCGCCCCTGGTCGGTCACCCGCCTCCTGACCGCACAGGTGCCCCCTTCGGGGGGCTAGCGCCGGCCGTCCCGATCCGGCCTACTCGCTCGTCTCGACGATCAGCAGGTCGCAGGGGACCTTGCGGGAGACCTTGTTGGCGATCGGGCCGAGCAGGAACCGGGCGGTCGACTGCATCCCCTTCGACCCGACCACGAGCA
>CAZNLF010000215.1:0-5230 GCA_964573595.1 uncultured Acidimicrobiaceae bacterium
CCAGACGATCAGCTCGAAGTCGCTCTTGATGAACGGGAAGTGGTAGATGGTGTCGTACGGATTCAGGTGGCCCTGGCCGATGAGGGTCCAGGCCTGGTTGTAGGTGGCGAAGTCCTCACCCAGAATGTCGTGGTGGTAGATGGTCGTGGAGTAGACGAACAAGCCGATACACCAGAGCCCCATGACCACGGCACCGGCCACCCGCAGCCGCTTCCATCGTCGATCGGGTCGCCCGGGATCGCCGTCGGTCGGCGGAAGAGAGCCCGCCACCGCGTCCTGACGGGCCGAGACTGCGGTGTCGTCAGCCACTGTCACGATCCGGTCCGCGCCCACGGTTCCTTCGTCGCCGGTCCGTTCCGGGGAGTCGCCCTGGCCGCCGACCGATCCCCCATGAGACGGGGCTCTCCGGACCCGTCACAACCACTGGACCCCAAGGCGCCGACCGCTTCAGTCATCCGACCCTCCGGAATCCGATTTTTGCCCACCTTATTGTCCACCCCCGGTCCCGGAGGGACGGTTAGAGACGCCGGACCGGTATCCGAATTCGGTTTCCGGAACTCAGAGGAGTACCCCGTGGGCATGACGACCTCATTTGTAGGGCACGGGCATGGGAATTCTGGCCGACCGTGTCCGTCAAACCGGAGGAAGCCCAGAGGTACCGCCCTCGGTTGTCCGCGAAACGACAAGCGGTGAAGGCGAACACCATGCAACCTTGGCCACGCCTCTGAGAACCCCTTGCACCCTACAAACCGCGGAGCTCGTCGAGTGCCTCGTGCAACGCAACGATGATCAGCCAGGGGTCGGGGACACTCGCCGGGGAACCGAGCACCGAGACACCCAGGGCCTTCTCGTAGCTCCACGCGGTGATATTGAGGCCGATCCCCTCCAGAATGGGGCCCACCGAATAGAGGGCCTCGAGCTCGATGGGGCCAAAAAAGATCCGCTCCCGTGGTCCGGCGACGTTGGAGAGCACCACGTTGAGGGGTGGGCGAATCCAGTCCGCCAGGCGGGTGCGGGTCCAGATCTGCACCGCCGAGTGGAAGATCTGTGGCGGCACCAAATCGGCTCGTTGGGCGAAGAGGTCGTGGCCGAGCACACTGCGAACGTCCTTGGAGGCAGCCGTCATGCCACGGATGTGTTCGAGGCGCTGGAGCGGCTCGGCGATGTCGGTGCCGATGCTGACGTAGAGGTTGTCCACTCGGTTACCGGAGAGGCGGGCAACACCGGGGTCGGTCGAGACCGGGACGCTGGCGACCAGCGAACGCCCGGGCAGTTCACCGCGGTCCAACAGGTAACGCCGCAGGGCCCCGGCGCACACGGCCAGGTAGACATCGTTGAGCGTGGCCCCGGCGGCACGCCGGATGGCCTTGAGGTCCTCGAGCGGCAACTCGGTCATGGCGAACGTGCGCTCGGAGGTAAGTGACACGTTGAACGAGGTCTTGGGGGTGTGACGGAACGGAAGAGGCGGCCTGACCACGAAGCTGCGGCGCCGGACCTCCGACGCCCGGCCCTGTCTCGCCGATTGCCTGACGAAGTGTGGGAGACCTTTCCATCGGGCGACATGATCGTGCGCCGCCATCGTGAGCAACTGTCGGCGCGTCGGCAACGGTTCCGGACGCCACGGGTCGGCCGGCGGTTCCGTTGACGGCTCGACGCTGGCGCCTTGCACCACGCTTTGGAGGAGGGCCACGGCGGCGGACCCGTCGGCCACCGCATGGTGGATCTTCGCCACGACCGCTATCCGGCCAGCTTCCAGCCCTTCGACCACCAAGAGCTCCCACAGGGGCCGGTCACGGGCCAGCGGGGTGCCGGCGAAGTCGGCGATCACGGTGGCCAACTCCCGGCGCCCCCCCGGGGCTGGTAGCCCGAGGCGGCTGATGTGACGGGTGAGCTCGAATCCGGGGTCCTCCACCCACACCGGATGGCCCAGGCCCCAGGGGACCGGCACCACCCGCCGGCGGAAGGGGGGCAGCCGACCCAGCTGCTGGCCGACGACGTCGACGAGGTTGGCATAGAAGAACCCCTCGGGCAGGACTGAGACATTGGAGACGGCGACCTTTACCGTGTGCATGTGGGCCGTCGGTGTTTCCGAGTAGAGGAACTTGGCATCCAGCCCTGTCATCGATTCCATCGGTCAGCCTCGGCCGATCTCGGGAGAGCCGGCTGCCGGGGCCCCGGCGAGCGAGGCGACGAGGAAGTCGGTCACCTGCTTCGACCACAGGTAGCCGATATGGCCGCCCGGGTACCAGGAGAGGGCGGGCCGGTTCCAGTGCTCCCAGAGCCGCTGGGCCTGTTCGGGCGTTGCCACACGGTCCCCATGGCCGGCGAAGATGAACCGGCCACCCCTGGGCACCTTTGCCTCGAAGCTCATTGGCGACACGACGCGGTAGACGTTTTCGGCCGGTCCACCCATGATCCTCTGCTCGATCGACCGGGCCCGGATGTCGTGGGGACTGTGGTGGTGGAACAGTCCGGGGAAGTCGGTCACCGGAATGCCCGCCACAACCGCGTCGACCCCCTCCTCGAGTCCGGCGAGGAGCGAGACGGTGTAGGCGCCCAGTGAGACGCCGTAGAGGCTGATCGAGGTGGCCCCCAGCCGGCGGATCAGTGCGATGAGGCGACGGATGTCCCAGACCGCCTGGGTCAGCCCGTGCACGGCGTTCATCAGCTCGAACGACAAGAAGGGCTCCCCGCTGACCAGGGTGACCCGCCTCGGCCCGTGGAGCGGCAGCGCCGGAAGGGCGACGTTCGCCCCGAGCTCGTGGTGGAGCCGGTTCGTTTGGAGCCCTTGGAAGTCCATGAATGGGAACCCCATGCAGAAGCCGTGCACGGCAATCACCCATGGGCGGGGACCGTCGCCATGACGGACGATCGTCGCCGAGGCGGTCCGATTCGGTTCGAACGCCATCCACCGGTCGGCACCCGGCTCGCCCGGATGAGGGGCGAACCCGCTCTCCCAATCCCAGCGGTCGTAGCCGAGCCCCGTGGCCCATCCCCGGCTCGTGGTCACGTCGCTCAGGGAGAGCGGCGGGGGGGTGCGGTGATACAGGTGGGGATCGGCGATCCAGCCGTGGCCGGCATACAGGGCTTCGGCCTCGGCCAGCTCGCCCGCAACCCGTGCGTAATCCCCCTGAAGCGGGAACCGTCGGGGCGTCATGGCCACGGCCAGCAGCGTCTCGTCCATCGCCACCTGGGCCGCCAGGCCCACCGAGAGAGGCGGCACCGGTACCGAGCCGTCCACCTCCACGCGCAGAAGAGCCGAGCCGATGAAGTGCAGCGTACGGGGCACCGCCCGCGTCGCCCGGGCGAGAGCTCGCCGGCCCAGGAATCCGCCCACCGCCCGGTACGGCCAGGTGATCCGGTCGATGACCGACGCCGAGACATCCGCCACTACCCCTGCCGACTCAGCCTCAGCGGTCCCGGCGGTGGGCGCAGGCCCGGCCTCCCCCATTCGAACTCCTTCCCCAACGGTGGCGCCTCGCACCAAGAGGGTGGGTAGGGGCCGGTGCAATACTACTTCTGACATTCGGGTCAACCGTGCTGGAATCCCCTACATTTCGAACAGGGAGGGCTGTGGAGTTCAATCTTGCCGATCTCTTCGAGAGTGTGGTCGACGAGGTGGGAGACCAGACGGCGATGGTCTCGGGCTCCCGCAGGCTCAGCTACGCCGATCTGGACCAGCGTGCCAACCGGCTCGCCCACCACCTGGAGGGCCTCGGTGTCGGACCAGGTGAACGGGTGGGTCTGCAACTGGTGAACGGGACCGAGTACATCGAGGGCATGCTGGCGTGTTTCAAGGTCCGTGCCGTCCCGGTCAACGTCAACTATCGCTACCTGGCGGGCGAACTGGAGTACCTGTACCGGGACGCCGCGCTGACCGGCCTCGTCTTCCACGGCCGCTTCGCCCCGGCGGTGGCCGCAGCGCTCGGCGCCCTGACGGAGACCAAGGTGCTGCTGGAGGTGTCCGAGGCGGGCGGCCCTCGTTCGGACGTGGGTATGGACTATGAGCATGCCCTCCGGTCGGCGCCCGACGGCCGCGGGTTCCCCAGGCGACGCAGAGACGACCTCTACTGCGTCTACACGGGGGGCACGACCGGCATGCCCAAAGGCGTGCTCTGGCGCCACGACGACATCTTCTTCGCGGCCATGGGTGGTGGCGACCCCTTGTCCCTGGGCGACCACATCACTGCTCCCGAGGAGCTGGCCTCCCGCGTCCTGCACCCGGGCATCACCGCGCTCGCCATCCCACCGTTCATGCACGCCGCCGGGCACTGGTTGGCCTTCTCCACCCTGTTCGGGGGAGGGACGGTGGTGACCACCGCGGGAGGGGCCTTCGACCCTGACGAGGTCTGGTCCCTGGTGGGCTCAGAGCGCGTCAACGCCATCGCCGTGGTCGGCGATGCCATGGTGCGGCCGCTGCTCGACGTCCTGGCCGCTTCGCCCGAACGCTACGACCTGTCGTCACTGATGGCCGTGGGATCCGGCGGCGCCGTGCTCTCACCGTCCACCAAGGCACAGCTGGCCGAGCTTCTTCCCGGACGCATCGTCGCCGACCGCTTCGGGTCCTCGGAGACCGGCCAGGTCGGGGGTGAGACGCCGGCGGAGGACCCGTTCGGGCCACCCCGCCTGCGAGTGGACGAACGCACCGACGTGTTCGATGACGACCTCCGACCGATCGCCCCCGGCTCGGGGGCGATCGGGCACCTGGCACGGGGTGGCCACGTCCCGATCGACTACTTGGGAGATCCAACCGGGTCGGCGGCGACCTTCGTGGAGGCCCGGGGCCAACGTTGGGCACTCCCCGGTGACCTGGCGACCGTCGAGGCCGACGGGACCGTCATCGTGCTCGGCCGGGGATCGCTGTGCATCAATACCGGTGGGGAGAAGGTCTTCCCCGACGAGGTGGAGGCGGCGCTGAAGGACCATCCCGACGTCGCCGATGCCATTGTGGTCGGCGTGCCTGACGAGCGCTTCGGCGAGCGGGTTGTCGCCGTGGTCCAGCCCCGTCCCGGGCGCCAGATCGATACGGAGGCCCTCGTTCGCCATGCCCATGGCGTGCTGAGCGGCTACAAGGTGCCGCGGCAGGTCGTTGTCGTCGACCAGGTCGTCCGTTCACCGAGTGGGAAGCCGGACTACCCCTGGGCGCGTTCGCTTGTCGAATCGGCGTTAGGAGACGGAGCCGAAGGTTGAGCGTTGCCCGTGCAGCGAACGAGAGAACCGGACAACGGGT
>CAZNLF010000216.1:0-5228 GCA_964573595.1 uncultured Acidimicrobiaceae bacterium
CCGGATGGAGGGGACGCACTCCGGGGTGGCCGGGATCTTCACCAGCACGTTGGGCTGGTCGATGCGCTGGTGGAGCTGCCGGGCGGCGGTGATGGTCCCCTCGGTGTCGTGGGCGAGCGACGGCGCCACCTCCACCGACACGAAGCCGTCACCCCCACCGGATGCCTCGTACACCGGTCGGAGGATGACCAGGGCGGCATCGATGTCGTCCACGACCAGGTCCCAGTAGGCGTCCTCCACCGACTTCGTCTTGATCAGCCGACCGAACTCGTCGTCGTAGGTGTCCTGGCCGGCGATGGCCTTGGCGAAGATGGTCGGGTTCGACGTGACCCCCCGGATGCCCTGGTCGACGAGTCCGGACAGCGTCCCGTCCTGGAGCCAGTCGCGGCGCAGGTTGTCGAGCCAGGGGCTCTGGCCCTGCTCGTCGTAGAGGTCGTTGAGTGTCGTCATCTTGTTCCTTTCCGGTCGTCCGGGCCGGCCGGCCCACCGGGGAACCCCGGCCCCACCGTCCGCACCTCCGCCGTCGGTCCGCTCACCGGCCCGGGCCGGTGGCGATGAGGGCGGTGGCGCGGGTGGCCACGTTTTCCGGGGTGAACCCGAACTCCTCGAGATTGTGCTCCCCCGGGGCTGATGCCCCGAAGTGGTCGATGCAAACCGTGGCGTCCGCGTACCGGTCCCAGCCGAAGGAGCTGGCCGCCTCCACGGCGAGGCGGGGTATGCCGGCGGGGAGGACCTCCTCCCGGTACTCGTCGGGCTGGAGGGCGAACAGGTCCCAGGACGGGAACGACACCACCCGGGCGGCGACGCCGGTCGAGTCGAGCAGGTCGGCCGCGGCCAGGCAGACGTGCACCTCGCTTCCGGTCCCGATCAGGACCACCCGTGGCGTGCCCTCCTTCGCGTCGAGGAGCGTGTACGCCCCCCGCCCCACCTTGTCGTCCGCCCGGCCCGCGGTCCCGGCGAGCACGGGGAGCTTCTGTCGCGAGAGGATCAGCGCGGTGGGCCCGTCGCTGTCGACGGCGATCTGCCAGGCCATCGCCGTCTCGTTGGCGTCGGCCGGCCGGATGACCCGCAGGTTGGGCATGGCCCGGACGGCGGCCAACTGCTCGATGGGTTGGTGGGTGGGCCCGTCCTGGCCCAGCCCGACCGAGTCGTGGGTCCACGAATAGATCACGTGGACGTTGGACAGGGCGGCGATCCGAACCGCCCCCCGCATGTAATCGCTGAACACGAAGAACGTCCCACCGACCGGCAACACCCCCCGGTGGGCGGCCATCCCGGTCATGACGCCGCCCATGCCGTGCTCCCGGATGCCGAAGTGGACCAGGTCGCCCCCCGGGTGCCCGATGGACTGGGGCTCGGCATCGGTCATGGCCATGCCGGTGTTGCCGGTCAGATCGGCGCTACCGGGCACGACACCCGGGATGAACGGGCCGGCGGCGTCCAGGCACGCTTTGATGGTCTGGCGCGTGGCGAAGGGGCCGTCCCCGGGGGCGAAGGACGGGAGATGGGCCTCCCAACCGGGTAAGCCGCGTCCCTCCTGGGCCGCATGCCAACGGTCCTTGTCACCGTCCCAGGCGTCGAAGCGCTCGCTCCACTCGGCCCGCCACGCCTCTCCCCGGGGGACGCAGCGGCGGTAGAGGTCGAGGACGTCGTCGGGTACCCAGAACGCCTCGTCCGGCGGGAGCCCGAGCAGCTCCTTGGTGAGGCGGATCTCCTCCTCGGGGAAGGGATCGCCGTGGGCCTTGGCGGTGTCGGTGAGATGGGGGGAGGGGAAGCCGATGTGACTGCGCAGGATGATCAGTGACGGACGGTCCTCCTCGGCGCGGGCCCGGAGCAGCGCGGCCTCGATGGCGTCGACGTCGTTGGCCACCTCGCCGATGTCGTCGACGCCCCATCCGTAGGCGGCGAACCGCTCGGCCACGTTGTCGGAGTAGGACAGCTCCGTCGGTCCGTCGATGGTGATGTGGTTGTCGTCGTAGATGTAGACGAGGCGCCCGAGTTGGAGGTGGCCGGCCAACGACGCCGCCTCGTGGGAGATCCCTTCCTCGAAGCACCCGTCGCCGGCGATCACGTAGGTGTGGTGGTCGCACACCTCGGGGGAGTAGTTGGTGCGCAGGATGCGCTCGGCGATGCCCATCCCGACGCCGTTGGCCACGCCCTGGCCCAGAGGCCCCGTCGTCACCTCGACGCCAGGGGTGTGGTTGAGCTCGGGATGGCCGGGGGTGCGGCTGCCCCACCTCCGAAAGCCGCGCAGGTCGTCGAGGGTGAGCCCGTACCCGGTCAGGTAGAGCATCGAGTACAACAGGATGGAGGCGTGCCCGTTGGACAGCACGAACCGGTCCCGGTCGGGCCAGTGCGGCTCGGCGGGGTCGTGGCGCATCACCCGGGTGAACAGCACGTGCGCCAGGGGGGCGAGGGCCATGGCCGTTCCCGTGTGACCCGAGTCGGCGGCCCGGGGGGCGTCCATCGCCAGACCGCGGATCACATTGATCCCCAGCTGCTCGAGATCGCCGTGGTCGGCAGGGTCGGGGGGGCGTGGGTCGAGTGCAGTCATCGTCGGCCACCCTATCGGCGGAATGTCCTGGTGGCTACGGCCTGTGCCCGGCCTACCGATGGCGGAGGAGGGCCATGGACGCCGCGAATCCGTGGACGAAGTTCGTGCCGCCCACCGGCCCGAACTCGCCGGCCGCGAAGAACCCTCCGACCGGGACGGCGCCGAGCGCCCCCTGCAGCGCGCCGGCGTCGTGATGGGCGTCGTCGAACAGGCGCGTCCCCCGGCCGTTGCAGGTGAACACCAGTGCCGCCTCCGCCCGGCGTGACGACAGGAGCGTGCGCAGCTCCTCGTCGGCCGTTTCGGCATCCCGGACATGGAAGCGGACGGTGCTGCCCAGGGGTACCTGGTCGTCCACCGCCACGGCTCCGGTCGAGCGGTCCACACCGAGCACGCTGCGGACCAGGTAGTCGCCCGGCCCGGGTTGGTCGACGTGCTCGTCGATCAGGCGCCCGACGAAGAGCCCGTTGGATTCGATGCCCATCACGTCGGTGGGGGACAGGTGGCCCTTGATCTGGTCGACCATGCACTCCATGGCGGGGGTGCCGGCCACCTCGTAGATGATGTTGCGGTCCGACCGGGTGACGGTCAGGGGACTCCCGTAGGCGCGACCGCCCTGGGAGACCACCGGCTCGAGCTCGATGCCCGGACCGAGCAGGACGCCGCCGGCACCGGCGGACAGCACCTGCTCACCGACGACGAGGCGGCTCCCGCCCGCACCTCGCCCTCCTGAGGCGTTCCCGCCGACGACCGGCAGCGATGGATGGCGGTCGCGGAGCCATGTCAAGAAGTCGTCGGCCGGAAAGGTGAACGGGTCGGTCACCAGCACGAGCGCGCTCGGGACGAAGGCGGTGGTCTCGGGCCAGCCGGCGAAGTGCCAGGAGTCGTCGGCGAGACGGGTGGCCCGCAGGGTCACCGGGGCGAGGGGGCCGACCCGGCCGGCCCACAGGCTGATGGCAGGAGTCTCCTCGATCTCGTGCCCGGTGCCGACCACGGACTCGGCGGCACATCCGACGATGGCCAGTGGGTGGAGGACGGCGGCGATCGTGGCGACGATGTCCTCCAAGGCGCCGGCGTGGGGAGGCGTGGCGGTCACCATCACCAGGTCCGGGCGGTCGCCGATCGCCTCGAGGACGGCGCCGGCGTCCTCGCCGGTGGCCTGTGAGGTGACCGGATGCTCGGACAGCGCGCTGGCGAACGGCAACCCTCTCAGCCCCCCGGTGGCCGGGGCTCGTTCCGGGTGACCGTCGATCGGTTCTCCATCCCCCCAGTATCCCCCCAGTCTCGACCAGCTCCGACCGGATAGCGTCACGCCGTGGCCGATCAGCGGATCCAGGTACCCCCCAACTGCGAGTTGACGCTCGGCATGCGGTGTGTGGACAAGTCGGTGCCCGGACGCACGGTGTGGCAGATGCGGGCAGACGAGCGGTTTGCCAACCCGGCCGGCATCGTCCAGGGCGGGTTCATCGGGGCCATGGCCGACTCGGCCATGGGGTCGGCGACGGTGACCCATGCTCGGGCGGCCGGCCGGAAGGTCTTCTCGTCCAACGTGGAGATGAAGACCAGCTTCCTCGCCCCCGTACGGGTGGGGGCGATGCTCCGGTGCACGGCGACGGTGGTGTCCGGCGGCAGCCGGGTGGCGTTCACCGAGGCCGAGGTGGTCGACGAGGCCGGCACGATGGTCGCCCGCGCCAGTTCCACCTATCTCTTCACCGCCCGGGACTAGAGGTGGGGGCCCGGGCCGGGCCCCGGGAGCCCCACCCCGGCGCCGGTCCGGGGTCCGGTCGGGGGTCCGGGAACAGGTGGGGTGTACCCGCTGACTAGAGTTGGTCCGATCCATGAGCCGGTGGTGACGGAGTCGAACCGTCTGCTTGCCCATCGCGGAGTTCGAGGAGGACCGTGGCCCGAGGTCGAAGCGGCACCAGCAAGGGACTGGGAGGTCTCAAGGCCAGTGGGGGGGAGACCCTCCAACTGGTCATCGACTACGTAAAGCAGGAGACGCTGACCCCTTTGAAGGGTCTCGGGCGCTTCATGCTGTTCGGGGTGGCCGGATCGGTCGCCCTGGCCATCGGTCTCGTCGTGCTGTCGGTTGCGTTCCTGCGTCTGCTCCAGGGCGAGACGGGGACCACCTTCGCCGGCAACTGGTCGTGGGTGCCGTACCTCATCTGCACCGTCGCGGTGGTGCTCGTGGCCGGTATCGCGGTCATGGCGGTGAGCAGGGGTCAGGGCGCGAGCTCGACCCAACCGGAAAAGGAGGGCCAATGAGCACGAGATCCGAGCCCATCACCCGTGACCAGATCGAGGCCAAGTTCCGCGAGCTGACCGGAGAGGTGTCCGACGAGGTCGAGTCCACCCGCTCCCAGGTCGTCACGGTCGGCCTCGCCGTCGTGGTGGTGGCGGTGGCGGTGGTGTTCCTGATCGGTCGGAGGAACGGGCGCCGCAAGTCGGCGATCGTCGAGGTACGGAGGATCTGAGCCGGTGGACTCCCTGTTGCGCTACATCCAGGTCCGGGCATTCGGCCGCGGCCTGAGCGGGTACCACACCGCCTGGATCGTGGTCGGGGTGGCACTGTGGATGCTCAACCGGGCCCGCCACCAGGACGATGTGATCTACCGCACCGAACTCAAGCCCGGCGAACAGCTGACCGTCAGGACCATCAAGCCCTCCTCATCGTCAC
>CAZNLF010000217.1:0-5219 GCA_964573595.1 uncultured Acidimicrobiaceae bacterium
CTGGGCAGCGGCTACGGGCTCGAGCCCGAGTGGAAGCACGGGATGTACCAGGGTGAGCTGGTGGTCCAGGGCCAGGAGGTGCCCCCGGCCGACCCGACCTACTCGAACTGGGGCCTCACCGAGTACGCGGCCAGGTTCACCAGCGACGGGCAGGTCGGCTACGGCATGTTCGAGAACGCGGTGATGGGACCCCACCAGCAGTACGGGTTCACCGGCTGGGACTGAGACCCTCGCCCCGGGTCGGGACCCCGTCCCAGCCGGACCGGTCTGCACACCACGCCCACAGGTTCGAACCGGCTCTCGAGAAGTCGGCGTCGTCGAGACGGGTCCAGGGCACCTTGTGCTCCCAGCGTGGGCGGCGGTCCAACCAGAATTCGCCGCTCCTGTCCACCGCCTCGCCGGCCGAGGCGAGCCACACCGCGGTGTCCGCCCCCTCGTCGACCGAGCGCAGGAGCGGTCGCATCACCTTGGCGAAGCCGGGCAGACCGGTCCTGATCCCCGGCGTGTCCGCCCATCCGGGGTGCATCCCGTGGAAGAACAGCCCCGAACCGTCGAGTCGTCGGACCCATTCGTGCATGAGCACGAGCTGAGCCCGCTTCACCCTCGCATAGGCCACGGTGCCGTCGTAGTCCGACGGATCCATCTCCAGCGTCGCGAGGTCGAAGCGCTGGGTGTACATGCCGCCCGACGAGACCTGGATCACCCGGGAAGGGGCGGCGGCCCTCAACTGGGGGAGCAGCAGCCCGCTCAGCAGGAACGGGGCCACCAGCTGGCTGGCCACGGTCACCTCGGTCCCCGCCGAGGTGACCGTGTACTCGCGCGACAGTGCCCCGGCGTTGTGGACGAGGACGTCGAGGCGGTCGTGGCTCGTGGCGAACTCGGCGGCGACCGCCCGGACCTGGTCGAGTTCTCCCATGTCGGCGAGCAGGAACCCGACGTCGACCCCGGGAGCGGCCTCGGCGATGGTGGCCGAGGCCCGCTCGGCCCGTTCCGGGCTGCGGGCCACGAACCTGACCGTTGCGCCCAGCCGAGCGACCCCGATCGCCGTGCCGAGGCCCAGCCCCGAGGTGCCCCCGGTGACCAGCACGACCTTGCCCTCCATCGGCGGCGGAGTGCTCCATCCGGACAGTCGGCTGCGGACGGCGGGCCCGATGCGCGAGAAGCTGCCGACCACCGACGCCTCCAGCAGTTCGTCCACCACGGTGGCGACGATCCCGCCGGCCGGGCCACCGCCGGGCGCCGTCGCCGGCTCAACAGAGAGGATGCTCCGCAGGCCGCCCAGTCCCCGGTCGCCGATCCGCCGGAACGGCAGGACGAGCAGCCCCCCCAGCGGGGACAGGCGCCCGAGCAGTTGGAGCTCGGCGTCGTAGGTCACGATCGAGCCACCCTCTGGTCTCTCCACGACGGTCATGGTGTCCTCCGAGCGGACGAGGCTGTTCTCCCCGAGGACCACCACCCGGTGAGGTCGCTCGTACGAGACGATCGTGTAGTCGAGGGGGGTGCTGCGCCGGCCGACGCTGACGTCCAGGCGGAATGCGCTACCGAGGCCGATCGGCCGGTCATCGAGGCGCCCGGCCTCCCGGACGCCGGGGTCCCACTCCGAGGCGTTGGAGAACTCGGCCAGGTAGTCGAAGGTCTCCTCCGCCGAGCGCTTCGATATGACGGTTCCCCGGTAGCGGGCCATCGGTCCGTCCTCTCCTGTGGCGCTCTCGTCGGCCGGCGGTGCTCGTCGTCGGGTGGCGCCTTCGTCGGCCTGTCTCGTCGGCCTGTCTCGTGGGCAGGGCCCGGCCTGGTCATCCGGCCGGCCGTACCGGGTCCCCGTCCAAATATACTGGTGGACGTCGTAATTCCGACCTGCTTCATCCAACCCGGGTGACCGCACCGAACACGAACTGGAAGATCGTCGACCAGTGAGGAGCCGTGCCACCCGATGAAGATCGCCATTGTAGGTACCGGCGTCTCCGGCCTCGTCTGCGCACATCTCCTGAGTCGGAACCACGGGGTGACGGTGTTCGAGGCCGACGACCGTCCCGGCGGGCACGCCCATACCGTGAGGGTGGACCTGCCTGACGAGACCTACGAGGTCGACACCGGCTTCCTGGTGTACAACGACCGCAATTACCCGGGCCTGGTCCGGCTCTTCGACCAGCTCGACGTCGCCACCAAGGCGAGTGACATGAGTTTCGGCGTCACCGACGACATTAGCGGGATCGAATGGAGGGGCACCTCGCTCGACACGGTGTTCGCCCAGCGCCGCAACGCCCTACGCCCGTCCTTCCTGCGCATGCTGGCCGACGTGGTCCGGTTCAACCGAACGGCCCGGGAGCTGCTCGACGGCCCGCAGGATCTCACCGTCTCGCTCTCCGACCTCATCGGGTCGGGACGATGGTCGCGGCACTTCGTCGACTGGTACCTCATCCCGATGGGCTCGTCCATCTGGTCGGCCGACCCCCGGACCTTCCTGTCGATGCCCGCGGCCACCTTCGCCCGGTTCTTCGACAACCACGGCCTGCTCACCTACGGCGACCAGCCCTCGTGGAGGACGGTGGCCGGCGGGTCGCGCCGGTACGTCGACGCGGTGCTCGCTCCCCTCGGCGACTCGGTCCGGCTCTCGTGCCCGGTGTCGAAGGTGACCCGCACCACCGAGGGCGTGGAGATCAGTTCCGAGGAGGGACCCGAGCAGTTCGACCACGTCGTCATCGCCACCCACAGCGACCAGGCGCTCAATCTGCTCTCGGACCCGTCACCGATCGAGCGGGAGGTGCTCGGGGCCATCCGCTACCAGGCCAACCAGGCCACACTGCACACCGACACGTGCCTGCTCCCCCGCAATCGCCGGGCATGGGCCAGTTGGAATTACCACCGGCTGGCCGACCGGGCCGAGGCGGCGACCCTCACCTACCGATTGCGTAGCCTGCAAGGTATCGAGTCCGCCCACGAGCTGTTGGTGACCCTCAACCGGGACGACGTCATACGCGAGGATCGCGTCCTCGCCCGGTTCGACTACGCCCATCCGGTCTTCGACGTACCGGCCATCGCCGCCCAGCAGCGGCACGAGGAGCTGAACGGCGACCGACGCACATGGTTCTGCGGTGCCTACTGGGGATACGGGTTCCACGAGGACGGCGTCCAGAGCGCGTTGACCGTATGCCGTCGTCTGGCCGGGGAGACGCTGTGAACGGAGAGAAGCTGTGACCGGCGCCGCGCCGCGCACGCTGCCGGCCCCGCCGGTCCGGGAGCTCGGCGACGAAGGCCCGGTTCGCAGCGCCATCTACGAGGGAGTGGTCACCCATCACCGGTTCGAGCCGGTCGACCACCGCTTCTCATACCGGATCACCATGGCCTATCTCGACCTGTCCGAGATCGACCGGGTGGTCGGCCTCCACCCGATGTGGTCGACGGAGTCGACCAACGCGGTGTCCTTCCGCCGCGCCGACTACCTCGGTGATCCGGCCGTGCCGCTCGACACGTCGGTGAGGGATCTGGTGGAGGAGCGAACCGGGCACCGGCCCGCGGGAGCGGTCGGGCTGCTCACCCATGTGCGCACCTGGGGCTGGCTGTTCAATCCCATCTCTGTCTACTACTGCTTCGGGGCCGACGGACACAGCGTCGAACACGCGGTGGTGGAGGTGACCAACACGCCGTGGCACGAGCGAACGGCCTATGTGCTGCCGGGCACGGGGAGCCACCTCGTGGAAAAGCAGCTCCATGTGTCGCCGTTCCTCCCGATGGACCTCCAGCACCGCTTCGTCATCGGCGAACCGGGCCAGTCGCTGCTGCTGGGGGTGGACGACCTCCGAGGTGACGAGCTGGTGTTCTCCGCATCGATGGTCCTCGACGGCCGGCCGACCGATCGGCGATCGCTGGGCAGGGTCCTGTGGCGGTTCCCACTCATGACCATGCGGGTGTCCTGGGGCATCTACCGCCAGGCCCTCGCCCTCAAGAGACGGGGCGTCCCCGTCCACCGGCATCCGCCGGACGGACGGGGGGCGGCGACCACGTGAGCGCCCTGGCCAACGGTCTGGCGGCCCGATTCCTCCACACGATGGCGTCGCGCCTGCGCGGCGGCTCCCTGACCATCATCGACGACCGGGGAACCCACAGGTTCGGTTCGGGGACGCCGGCGGCGACGATGGTGGTGCACGATGCCTCCGTCTATCCCATCGTGCTCCGGGAGGGGTCGGTCGGGTTCGGTCGGACCTACGCCGACGGACTCTGGGACTGCGAAGACCTGACCTCGCTGGTGCGGGTCCTGTCGCTCGGGTTGCGACCGGTGACCTCGGTGCAGGACCAGGTGGGCCAGTGGTGGGGCTCGGCGACCGACTGGGCGAGACGGCTGCGGCCACCGGACAAGACCACCGACCGGTTCAACGTCCAGTCCCACTACGACCTGTCGAACGAGTTCTTCGCACTGATGTTGGACGAAACCATGATGTACTCGTCCGCCATCTTCGCGTCTCCGGGAATGGGCCTCGCCGACGCCCAGCGAGCCAAGCTGGACCGCATCTGCACGAAGCTCGGGCTCGGGCCGGAGGACCACGTCGTGGAGATCGGCACCGGCTGGGGCGGCTTCGCAGTCCATGCTGCGCTGGCCTACGGTTGCCGGGTCACGACCACGACCACCTCCGACGCCCAGTTCGAGTACGCCTCCAAGCGGGTGGCCGATGCCGGCCTGGCCGACAGGGTCACCGTCCTCGACCGTGACTACCGGGATCTCGGTGGGACCTACGACAAGCTCGTCTCGATCGAGATGATCGAGGCTGTCGATTGGCGCCAGCACGACACCTTCTTCGGAACCTGCGCCTCACTGCTGGCAGACGACGGACTGATGGCGTTGCAGGCCATCACCGTCGACGACCGGAGCTTCGAGCGTGCGAAGAACGGCTCCGAGTTCGTCGTGGAGCTGATCTTTCCGGGCGGCTGCATCCCATCGGTCGAGGCCATAGCCCGCTCGGTCCGGCGGTCCACGCCTCTCACGGTGATCGACATGGAGGACATCGGTCGGCACTATGTCGAGACGCTCCGCCGCTGGCACGAGAACGTCCGGATGAACCGCGACCGGATCGCCGCGCTGGGTCTGGGAGAGCGGTTCGGACGGCTGTGGGATCTCTACCTCAGCTACTGCGAAGGGGCGTTCGCCGAGCGCCACATCAGCGACATCCAGTTGGTGATGGCCATGCCCGACTGGAGAGCGCCCCTGGCCGTCCGGCCCTGAGCCG
>CAZNLF010000218.1:0-5198 GCA_964573595.1 uncultured Acidimicrobiaceae bacterium
TGATCGACGTCTTGAACTCCGCAGTGATGACCATTGTCTTGGCCTCTGCGTTCTTCTCGACATTCCGAACGGTCATTCGCTTTCCTTCCCGGTGGTTTCGTTGAGGACGCCTTCGAAGCGTTCGAGGCGGGCCCGCCACACCGTTTCGAGTTCATCGAGAAGTTTGTGAGCGCGGCGAAGTTGGTTGACCTCGCCGCGCACGAGTTGTTCCCGTCCGCTCCGGTGCTTTGAGACCAGACCGGCGTCGACCAGGACCGCGACGTGCTTCTGCACCGCGGTGAGGCTGATCGGATACAGCCGGCCGAGCTCGCTGACGGAGCGCTCACGGTCGAGAGTCTGCGTGACGATGTCGCGCCGTGTCGCATCGCTGAGCGCGAAAAACAACCGGTCGGTCTGTCCCTCGCGCTCCAGAGTTTCTACAACCATATGGTTGCAGATTACACCTCCCGCCGACGATGTCAATCGGGCAGCGGGAACGGTGTTCGCCGGGGAGTCCGTCCCTGGAGGCGTGCCGCAGGGGTCCGTGACCGATGCCACACCTGACCACGCTCAGAGCCGGTTATCGGGCAGTGTCAACACCTGATGCCAAGCGGGCGCCAGAACCAATTCTATGGCAGATTTTCGCCATGGAAGCCGGGGCTTCGGAGTTCGAGGCACATCCAGGGCGAGGGCGCTTCAATGCGGCCTTCTTCCACGTCATGGACGGGTACATCGATTGGCATCTGCGAAAGCACAAGGAAGCCGTCTATGCCGACTTGCCCCGAACCGTCGTAGAGATCGGATCTGGTGTCGGCGCCAACTTCCGTTATGTAAAGCCGGGAACGAAAGTCATCGCTGTCGAACCGAACCCATACATGCACAAGTCACTCCGCCTCGCCGCCGAACGGCATCAGGTCGAGCTGGAGATACGAGATGTCGTGGGAGAGCACATCGATCTCCCAGATTCGAGTGCGGATGCGGTGATCTCGAGCCTTGTTCTGTGCACTGTCGCCAATCCGAGCCAAGTTGTATCGGAGGTGCACAGGGTGCTGCGGCCAGGCGGTCGGTACAGCTACCTCGAACACGTTGCTGCCGAGGAGGGCACGTTGACCCGTGGGGTGCAGCGGGCGGTTCGTCGGCCATGGGCATGGGTGTTCGAGGGTTGCTCGTGCGAACGAGATCTCGAGACGGTGATCCGATCAGCCGGATTCAGTTCCGTCGATAACCGCAGCTATCGGATCCATCCGCCGTTCGTGCCCTTCAACACGCACATCACCGGCAGCGCTGTGGTCTGAGGTGGGTGCACGACCTAAGACGAGGGCTGCACGACCAAAGTTCCGCTCCTTGGCTGACTGAACACCGGCGTGGGGCCCCACCCCTGATGTGCCTGATTGAGACTGTCAATGAGTGCAGCCGACCCGGTGCGATCTGGGACAGGCTGGTGTCTGTGGATGCCAGCGAAGAACACGACCGTCTGGCAGCGCGACCTCTGGCTCGGGAACGTTCGAGGTTGTTCGACCAGCAAGCCGAGGCCTACGACCGGTTCCGGCCGACCTATCCCGATGCGGTGATCGATGAGCTGCTCGGTCCGGTGCCTGCGGGCCTGGACGTTCTCGACGTGGGTTGTGGCACCGGGATCGCTTCAAGGCAGATGGCCCAGCGCGGCGCCAAGGTGCTGGGGGTGGAACTCGCTCCACGAATGGCGGAGATCGCCCGCGGCCATGGGGTCGAAGTGGAGATTGCTGCCTTCGAAGGCTGGGACGCTGCTGGTCGCACGTTCGACCGGGTGGCGTCGTCGCAGGCCTGGCACTGGCTGGACCTGCCTATCGCCACCGCGAAGGCGGCCTCTGTGCTGCGGCCGGGGGGCAGGCTTGGTCTGATCTGGAACGCGGGTTGTCAGCCCGATGATCTGTCCGATGCTCTCGAGGGGGTATATGCGAGTGTCGTGCCGCGCGGCCGCCACCGTCTGTTCCGCGGGTATGCGGCCAATCGGTCATCCGACGTGAAGACCGGCCTCGTCTCGGAGATCGACGCGGTCTCAGCGGTGCCCGACTTCGGTGCGCCGACACAGAAGTGGTTCCCATGGACACGGGCCTGCCAGCGGGATGAGTGGCTGGACCAGCTTGTCTCACGGAGCGACCACGCCGCTCTCGAACCAGCCGTCCGAGAGCGCCTGTTCGAAGCCATCGGCGCGGCCATCGACCATCAGGGTGGCTCGTTCGTCATGAACTTCGAGACCGTCCTGATCACCGCGACTCGGCTGGGGTAGCCCCGGGTCGGCGGTCAGCGGCACCATGACACTGTTCGCGAGCGATGGGGCCACCCTGGGCCAGCCAGAACTACCCTCGATCCCAGACCACCGGCAGATGGTTCGGGCTGCGGAACAAGAGGTCTCCGTCGATGCGGGCATCAACTCGCCGGGCTTCGTCTTGATCCAAGTGAAGTCCGGGCAGTCGGTCCAACACTCTGTTCAGAGCCACCCTCGTCTCCATGCGGGCGAGATGCAGACCCAAGCAGAGGTGTGGTCCCAGTCCGAACGACAGGTGTCGGGTCGGTTCACGGAAGATGTCGAACACCCCTGCCTCGGCGAAGGCATCCGGGTCTCGATTGGCCGAAGCAAGCATCGGCGTCACGCTCGATCCGGCCGGAATCTCGACATCGGCGAGAACCGTGTCATTGGTCGTCACCCTGGTCGTGAGGAGTACCGGAGACTCATAGCGCAGTCCCTCCTCAATCGCCGATGGGATCAGCGACCTGCCGCCACGGAGTGCATCGAGCTGCTCGGGGTGGGTCAGTAGGAGAAAGAGGAGGTTGCCACTCGACCGGTAGGTGGTCTCGATCCCGGCGGGGAGGAGCATGCGGAGGAACGAGTAGATCTCGTCGTCGTCGAGCTTCTCCCCGTTCAGTTCGGCGGTGACCAGGTCGGTGATCAGATCTTCTTCGGGCTGGATGCGCCGGGCTTCCACGATCTCGGTCAGGTACTCCCGAAGCTCGGTCGAGCACTGGACGGCCCGTTCCCAGTCCCGCCCGATGGAGATGATGCCGACGGCCCACTCCTGGAACTGCTGGTAGTCCTCCTCGGGCAGCCCCAGTACACCGGAGATCACTTTGGCGGGAAAGGCGAACGTGAACGCTTTGACGAGGTCGGCACGGCCTCGGTCAACGAAGCTGTCGATCAACTCATCGACCACTCGTCCAACGAGGGACTCCTCCCACCGAGCAAGGGTCCGCTGCCGGAACGCAACGGAGACCAGTGCCCGGTGCTGACGGTGCTCGGGTTCGTCCATGCCGACGATGATCTTGGGACCCCAAACCTGGCCCATGCCCTGGGTGATGATCGCCGATGAGTACGTCTCTCCATCGTGAAGGACCTCGGTCACAGCCTCGTGGCTGCAGACCACGTACGACGGAGGGCCTCCGACGAACGCCGCCGCCTGACGGGTGACCGGCGACTCCTCCCTGAGCCTGGCGAACTCTGAGTAGGGGTCACGTACGTAGCCCAAGCCCGATTCAGCCACGCTGTCAGAATCAAGGCTGTTCACTTCTGGATCGGTCCCGGCGGAGGTCACGGTGGTCCGATTCTGTCATCGAATCCGAACGCCCTCACCAGGCTTCCGCCGTCCTCGGGGGAACCCGAGGAACATCCTCGACGTGCCTGGTTCGGACCGGGCGCTCCGAGCGGCTACGACTCCTCAGCCGGCACTTCCAACGTCCGGCGGTACACGTTGGTCGATCGGGACTCGAACCCCAGGCGCTGGTACAGCCGATTTGCCGCCTCGCGGCTCGGACGCGAGGTGAGATCGACCGACTTGGCCCCGGCCCGCCTGGCCCGGTCCACCGCGGTGAGGACCAGAGCCTCGCCGGCCCCGGCCCCCCGCGCCCGCTCGTCGACCACGACGTCCTCGATCCACGACAGCACGCCGGTCGGGACCCGGAACACGGCGAGGGTGAGGGATCCGACGACTCGACCGTCCGCATCGCGTGCCACGAGGAGGATCGAGGCATCGGAGCCGACGATCTCGGCCAGTTGGTCGTGACCCGGCGGGGGCGACGAGGACGACAGCTGCGGTATCAACCGGGTGAACGCCTCCACCAGGTCGGCGTCCACCTCGATGACCTCGCTCACCACCACGGCGGACGGTGTCGAGGACTCCTCGGCGGCCGGCCCGTGGGTGCCGTCTGGGCCCGGTGTCGTCACGAAGCGCGAGTGTAGCCAACCGGTTCGGCGACCCCCGGGTTCATCGTCTCGTCAGGGTCACCGCCCACCGGCGCCGCCGGCCGCCTCGATGCGCTGGACCGGGTGCCCGGCACCGGTCCGGGGTCGGTCCTGAGTAGGGGTCGGCGGTCCCCGGTCAGCCCGAGCGGGGGTCGCCCTTGGTCAGGCCCGGTCCGGGTCGCCACGCCAGACCGGCGAGCGGACCGAGTCGTAGAGCACCTCGACCGGCTCGCCACGGAGTGCGGCGAACACGTGCTCACCCCAACGCTCGGCACCGGCCAGGGGAAAGGGGAGCTTGTCGAGGGCGAACCATCCGACGTCGGCACACTCGAGGGGATGCGCCTTCAGCTCGCCACCCACGGCGCGGCACTGGAACACGAGGGAGTAGAGGGGTATGCGGCTGATGCCGATCCGGAGCCCGTCGAGGACGGCGATGAGCCGGACCACCTCGGCCTCGATGCCGGTCTCCTCCTCGACCTCCTTGACGACCACCTCGGCCGCCGAGTAGCCGATGTCGGCCCATCCGGTCGGATAGAGCCAGACGCCGGAGTCGGCCCGTTGGACAAGGAGTATCTCGCCGTTGTCGTTGCCGACCGCCGCACCCACCGCCACCTTCGGGGTCACATAGCCGGGCACGCCCTTGCCCACCAGGCTCAACCACTCCTCGACCAGTCCCTCGGCGTCCTCCGCCCCCTCCGTACCGCGGTCGGCGGCCACCCGGATGTCGGCGGCCACCCGGAGGATCTCTTCGAAGCGCTCCTGCTCGTAGAGGGACTCGGTGAAGCCCAACCCGGTCCGGGCGATGCCGGCGAGCGCCTCGCTCCATCGCAGGAGCTGCTTGGTGGAGGGATTCGGATCCACGTACCCGACGCTACCCCTGCCAACGCTGGGTCGCGTCCATCGGGCAGAATGGGGGTGTGGCCGTGAACGAGGACTGTCGTCATTACATCATGCAGACCACCGCCCACGAGGAGAAGCTCGAGCGGTGCCGGGTCGGCGCCAA
>CAZNLF010000219.1:0-5186 GCA_964573595.1 uncultured Acidimicrobiaceae bacterium
GGTCGAAGCCGACCCCGGGTGCCGACACGTCGTTGGCCACCATCAGGTCGACCCCCTTGGCCACCAGCTTCGCGGTGGCCCGCTCCGTCACCTGGTCGGTCTCGGCGGCGAATCCCACCAGTACCTGGCCCGGCCGACGCCGCCGGCCGAGCTCGGCCAGGATGTCCGGGGTCGCCTCGAGGACCAGGTCGGGCACGCCGTCGGCCTTGTGCAGCTTGGTGCCGGTCGACGTCTTCGGACGGAAATCGGCGACCGCAGCCGCCATGACCACCACGTCGGACTGCCCCGCCCGGGCCAGCATGGCCGCCTCCATGTCCGCCGCCGTCTCCACCCGTTCCACGGTCACTCCGGCGGACACCGGCTGGCCGCTGGCGGTCACCAGCGTCACTGTCGCGCCCCTGCGGCTGGCGGCGTCGGCCAGGGCGTGACCCTGCTTGCCCGAGGAGCGGTTGGTGATGAACCGGACCGGGTCGATCGGCTCGCGGGTTCCCCCGGCCGAGACCACCACACGCACGCCGTCGAGGTCGGACCCACGCCCACCGCCGGTCCCCGCCGCGCCCAGCAGGTCGAGCACGGTGGCGACGATGACCGAGGGATCGGCCAACCGACCGGGCCCACTGTCACCGCCGGCCAGGCGGCCCTCCCCCGGCGGCACGACGGTGACGCCGCGGGAACGCAGCACGCTCAGGTTGTGCTGCACGGAGGGGTGCTCCCACATCTCGGTGTGCATGGCGGGGCAGACCACGACCGGTGCCGCCGTGGCCACCAGGGTGGTGGTGAGAAGGTCGTCGGCGAGCCCTCCGGCGTAGCGGGCGAGGAGGTCGACCGTGGCCGGGACCACCACCACCAGGTCGGCCCGTTGGCCGAGCCTCGTGTGGGGAATGGGCGACGTCTCGTCCCACAGGCTGGTCTGGGCGGGCTCGGAGCCGAGCGCGTCGAAGGTCGCCCGGCCCACGAACCGGGTGGCCCGCTCGGTGAGCACCGGGGCCACGTGCACGCCGGCGTCCACCAGCTGGCGGCACACGTCGACCGCCTTGTAGGCGGCGATCCCCGCCGAGACGCCGAGCACGACGAACGGGCGCTCCGGCCCGCTGGCGGCACTCATGCGCCGCCGATTTCTGTGGTGCCCATCGCCGTCCCGCCCCCGGGTCGATCAGGTCCGGTCAGCTACTGGTCGGTCGGGTCCGGGATGGTGATGCCGCCCTCGCCGAATACGCCGGCCTCACCCTCGGCCTCCAGCAGCGCCAGGGCGGCCGCCTCGGCCTGGGCGATCTCCTCGGGGTCGGGGCGGCTGTAGGTGGCCTTGCCCGCCGCCACCTCCTCGAACGCGATCGACAGCGGCTTGCCCGAGGCGGAGGCCACCTGGGGCGGCACGACCACACCCAGCCCCTCGCCGAGTGAGTTGTAGTAGCTGTTGACTTGACGCGCCCGGCGTGAGGCCAGGGCCACCAGGGTGAACTTCGAGTCCACCTTGTCGAGGAGCTCCTCGATCGGTGGGTCCATGAGTGTGGTCTGGGTCTGGGCCATCACGATCCTTCAGGGTAGGTCGTCGGGTGCGGACCCGTCCGTGGAACGGGGGCCGTGGAGGGCATCAGGTGTGCCGTCCGCTCCCCTGTCCCGGCTGGCGCCCTCACGGGCGGCCCGAACGGTAACGCTCCACTATACCGGCCACTTCGCCCGTGGCCTGCGTCACGTCGTGATTCACCACCACCTCGTCGGCGATCCTCAGTCCCTCCCGCTCCTCCTCGGCCCCGGTGGCCAGGCGCTCGGCGATGTGCCGCTCGTCATCACCCCGGGCCCGGAGCCGGGCTTCCTGGGCCCGGGTGGAGGGGGGCCGGAGCAGGATCAAGGTGGCGTCCGATGCCAGCTCACGCACCTGGCGCGCTCCCTGCAGGTCGATCTCCAGGAGCACGTCGTGGCCCGGTGGTGGCGTGGGCAGCGGAGTCCCGTAGAAGTTGCCGAGGAACTCGGCCCACTCGAAGAAGCCGCCGGCGTCCACCCGGCGCTCGAAGGTCTCCCGGTCGACGAACACGTACGCGTCCTCGGACTCACCGGGCCGGCGCTCCCGGGTGGTCCAGGAGCGGCTGAGCCAGAGCCCTGGGTCCTCGGCGACCAGCCGGTCGGCTACGGTACCCTTTCCGGCACCACCGGGCCCGAACAGCACGAAGAGCAACGGCTCGCCGGCCCGGTTCGGGGCCGGGGTGTTCAGCGAGCGGTCTCGCGCAGCAGCGATTCTCGCTGGTTGCTGCCCAGCCCCTGGAGGCGGCGGCTCTCGCTGATCCCGACGGTGTCCATCAGACGGCGGGCCTTCACCTTGCCCAAGCCGGGAAGCGACTCGAGCACGGAGAGCACCTTCATCTTTCCGACGGTCTCGTTGGAGTCGGCGGTCGTGAGCAACTCCGACAGCGTTATCGAGCCAAGTTTGAGCTTCTCCTTCACCTCAGCCCGCTCACGGCGGACCCTGGCTGCCTTGGCCAGGGCAGCCTGGCGCTGTTCGGGAGTGAGTGCGGGCGGTTGCGGCATGGTCGAGACGATAGCGCCTCTTTGCGCCCTGGTCATGCGATCGTGGCGGATCGGGCCCCGTCGGCGGGGGCGGCCCCCGGTCTCCGCGGCCGTGGGCTCCCGACCCGCAGGCCGACGACGGCGCCGATCGCCATACTGGGACGGTGCACCAGATCGACCTCAATGCGGATGTCGCCGAGGGGGAAGAACTGACCGGGCCCGACCTCAGAATCCTCGACGCGGTCACCAGCGCCAGCCTGGCCTGTGGCTTCCACGCCGGGAACCCGAGGGTGATGCGGGACACGGCGAGCGCGTGCCTGGAGCGGGGCGTGGTCATCGGCGCCCACGTGTCGTTCCGGGACCGGGAGGGCTTCGGTAGGCGTCCCGTCGATGTCGGCCATCCGCGGTTGGTGGCCGACATCGTCGAGCAGTTCGAGGTGCTGGCCGACGAGGTCGGTGCCGCCGGGGGCACGGTGGAGTTCGTGAAGCCCCACGGCGCGCTGTACAACCTGATGGGCACCGATCATTCGGTAGCCGGGGCCGTGATCGAGGCCCTCGGCCGGCTGTCGGATCGTCGGGGCGCTCGGGTGTTGGTGGCGCAGTCGGGGGCCTCGGTGGTCGAGGCGGCTCGGGAGGCGGGCCTGCGCGTCGTGCTCGAGGGGTTCCCGGACCGGGGCTACCTGGCGGGCGGGCGGCTGGCCCCTCGAGGTTCACCCGGTGCGGTGATCGACGATCCGTCGGTGGCGGGCCAGCGGGCGGTGGCCCTGGTACGACGGCTCGGCGTCGACGCGGTGGACGGGACCTGGACGGCGGTCGAGGCCGACACGCTGTGCGTGCACGGCGACGCGCCCGAAGCCGACACCACCGCCCACACCATCCGTTCGGCCCTGGAGCAAGCCGGCATCACGGTGGCACCGTTCCTCCGGCGGGAGCCCCGAGGGTGACCCGGTGACGCCGGACCCAACCGTCGGGCCGAACCCCCCGGGATGGTCGCTCGTCCCCTACGGCGACCGGGCCCTGCTCGTCGAGCTGGTCGACATGGACCTTGCCCACCGCGTGGCGGCGGCGGTGGAGGGAGCGCTCCGAGCGGGCCGGGTTCCGTTCGCCGTCGACGACGTGGTGGTCGGCCTCGGCAACGTGGTGATCCATCTCGGGCAACGCCCCACCGCCGGCCCGGCCGTGGCGTGGACCGCCGGACTGGTGTCCGGAGTCCTCGGTGACCGGGGGCGTCCAGCGCCACCTGATCGGGGGAGGCCCGGCACGCGGGCGCCACCGCCACTCGAGATCCCGGTCGAGTTCGACGGCCCCGACCTCGCAGAGGTGGCCGCGGCGATCGGGACCACACCGGAGGGCGTCGCGTTGCTGCTGACCGGCACCGACCTCCGGGTGGCGTTCCTCGGCTTCTCCCCCGGCTTCCCCTATCTGATCGGGCTGCCGGAGCCGCTCGCCGCCGTCCGCCGCCGGCCGTCGCCGCGCCCAATGGTGCCGTCCGGCTCGGTGGCCGTCGCCGGTGGGTTCGCGTCGGTCTATCCCCAGTCGACACCCGGTGGCTGGATGCTCCTCGGCCACACGTCCGTCCAACTGTTCGATCCCGAGAAGCCTCCCTACGCCCTCCTGCGCTCCGGCGACCGGGTCCGGTTCCGGGCGGCCGGATCCGCCGGACGGCACGCTGGCGACGCTCCACGCGGGGACGGTCCCGGGAAGCGGGCTCCGCTGACCGCGGGCGGCCACCGCTGGGCCGAGGTCGAGCGTCCCGGGTTCCTCAGCCTGCTCCAAGACGAGGGCCGGCGATCGGCGGCCGGCATGGGCGTCCCCCGGGCCGGCCCCGCCGACCCCCAGTCGTTCACGCTGGCCAACCGACTGGTGGGCAACGCCGACGGCGCCACCTCCCTCGAGATCACCGTCTCGGGCCCTGCTCTCCGGTTCGCCGGCCCGGCCCACGTCGCCGTGGTGGCCAGCGCCGCCGACAGCGCTGAGGTGACCGTCGACGGCCTACCGTGCCCCGACGGGGCCGTCATCCCCGTCGGACCGGGCCAGGTGGTCGAGATCGGCCGGGTCCACGTCGGCCTACGCGCCTACCTGGCCGTCGCCGGTGGGTTCGACACACCCCGGACCGTGGGCTCCCGATCGTCAGACGTGCTGGTCGGCCTGGGCCCCGGTCCGCTCACGGCCGGTGACCGGTTGGGCCTCGGTCGCCCGACCCGGCCCCACGGGGTGCTGACCCACCCCGGATCACGGGACACTCCCACCGCTCCGGTGATCAGGGTGGTGGCCGGCCCCCACCTGATGGGCGGCGCGGCCTGGGAGCACCTGACCACCCGGCCGTGGACGGTCGCCGTCGACTCCAACCGCGTCGGCGTGCGCCTCACCGGTCGGGATCCCCTGCCGGTCGACGGGTCCCCCTCGATCCCGTCGACCGGGATGGTGACCGGGGCGATCCAGGTGCCCCCAGACGGACACCCCATCGTGCTGATGCCCGACCACGCCACGGTCGGCGGCTACCCGGTCATCGGCTGCGTGATCTCGGCCGATCTCGCGGCTCTGGGCCAGCTGTGCCCGGGAGACACCGTGCGATTCACCGCCGTCGACCTCGAGGAGGCCGGTCGGATCGCGAGCACCGGGGAGCGCGTCCTCGGCACCAGGGTGTCGGGCTGGTACCCCACGGAGGCGGGCACCTGAGCGAC
>CAZNLF010000220.1:0-5166 GCA_964573595.1 uncultured Acidimicrobiaceae bacterium
GTCTCCTCGACCATGTGGACAAGGAGCCAGCGAAGTGACAGCGGCTCTGGGGTGGTGAGCGCCCTCTTGCAGAGTCGGTAGAGGTCGTTGCACTCCTCCACAATCCCGTTGTTCACGACAGCGGCGGCACGATAGGAATCCACGGCCGATGCAACGGTGTCGGTGGCCTCCACCTCCTCGGAGGGGACGGGGACGTCGAGGCCGGCGAAGGCGAACTGGAACCAGACCACCTCCACGCCGGTCAGATGCTTGACCAGCCCGAGGAGGCTGGTGCCCGTGGGCACCGTCGACCTACGAGCTGACTGCTCGTCCAGGTCCGCCATCTTCAGGATCAGCGACTCCCGCAGGTAGTCGAGGAATTCCTGCAGCGTCTCCTTCTCGTCGGTCAGATTGAGCGGGGTACGTCGATCTGCCATCGCACCGGACCGTAGTCCGACGGTCCCAACACCCGTGGTTTCCACAGTCTCCCACTCGACCCGCTGTGGGCTGGACCCGTTCGGGACCAGCCGCCTGCACCCACCACCAGGGCAACCGGCGCGACAGGACGGCCATCGAGCGGTCCGCCGGCGATCGGGCTGGTGTCGTCATCTGTGCTGGACCGCAGACACGCCGGTGGCTCCAGCGTCCGCTCAGGCGCTGATGGGCAGACCGAACGAGGCGACGATCTCGCTGGCCGGCAGCGGCTTGGAGAACAGGAAGCCCTGGGCCAGGTCGCACCCGAAGGACCGGAGCAGATCCAGCTGCTCGGTGGTCTCCACGCCCTCGGCCACCACCTCGAGCCCCAACGCATGCGCCAGATTGATCACTGCGGCGACGATCTCCTCCGCCTCGGTACTGGTGGTCATCTCCTCGACGAAGGACCGGTCGACTTTCAACAGGTCGAGCGGGAAGTGCTGGAGGTAACTGAGGGACGAGTAACCGGTGCCGAAGTCGTCGATGGCCAGAAGCACACCGATCTCCTTCAGGGCGTTCAACACGGCAAGGGCGGAGGCGGCGTCCTTCATCAGTGCGCTCTCGGTGATCTCGAGCGTCAATTGCTCGGGCGGTAGGCCGGTCCTCGACAGGATCCCCTCCACCGTCGCCACGATCAACGGATCGTCGATCTGGCGGGCCGACAGGTTCACCTCGACCGAACCCCGTCGTCCCTTCTTGTCCCGATGGTGCCAGTCGCGGAGCTGGTGGCACGCCTCCTCGAGTACCCAGGCCCCGATGGGGATGATCAGTCCGCTCTCCTCGGCCACCGGGATGAAGCGGTAGGGGGCGACGAGCCCCTGGTCGGGATGTTGCCAGCGGATGAGGGCCTCGACGCCCACCGTGGTGGACCCGCCGAGCTCCACCACTGGCTGGTAGTGCAGCATCAGCTCGCTGCGCTCGAGTGCGCGGTGGAGCGAGTGCTCGGTCGTCATCCGGTCGAGCTGTTCGATCCGCATGGACTCGCCGTAGGTCACAGCCCCCGGGGCCCTGCGACCCTTGGCCTCGTACATGGCCGACTCGGCGTTGGCCAGCAGCGAGCCGGCGTCGGCCACCCCGAAGGTACTGAGGGCCAGTCCGATCGACGCGTCGAGGAACACCTCGGTCTCGGCGACTTCGAACGGCAGGGTCAGCACCCGGCGGGCCCGATCGGCGAACGCCGAGGCGCGGTCGTAGGCCCCTTCCGACCTCTCGAAGAGCGCCAGGAACTCGTCGCCACCGGATCGGGCGATCAGCACGGTATCGCCGGCGATGCCCCGCAGGCGCTCGGCCACCGACACCAGCACGGCGTCACCAGTTCCGTGGCCCAGGCTGGTGTTGATCGCCTTGAACCGGTCGAGGTCGAGCAGCACCACAGCGACGGCTCCCGGGCGTAGGCCTGCCCGCCCGACGACCTCGGACAGCCGCAGCTCGAACAGGGAGCGGTTGGCCAGACCGGTCAGGGGATCGTGCATCGGGTCCTGATCGATCGGCGCCACCGTCACGTGGCCGGCGGGCCGGGTCTCGGGACCGACCGTCGGCCGGGAGGAGTCGGGTTGCGGGCCGGGCATCGACCGGAGCACCGTGCCATCCGGTGTACCCACCGAGCGTGTGCTCCCCCCGCAGCGGGAGATGAACCCTCCTACGCACCGTTCAGCATCCTGGCCGGTGATGAAGAGGCGTCCCTCGACCGCCACCCGGTACCCCTCCCGGTTCATCAGCTCGAAACGCATGCGGTCGCCACCGCTCGCGTCGGCCAGGTCGGGGTCGAAGTGCTCTCCCACGGCGATGGCCGCCAGAAAGGCCATCGGGTCTCCGAGCTCCACCGGCAACAGCGTCTCGACGGCCGGCCTGTCGACCACCTCGTCGCGTTGCCAGCCGAACTCCTCTTCGGCCCTCGGATTCCACTCCACGACGACGCCTTCGCCGTTGACCTCGAGGTAGGCCTCGGGCCACAGCCCGACGAACCCGTTGCACCGGTACCGCCAATTCGCGAAGGTGACCATCAGGAGCCGGATGACCCAAGGACCGACGGCCGACCCACCGTGGGTGGGCCGATGGATCCTCCCGGATGCTCGGGGCCCTCGTCACGTCGTCGCACACTGCCTCCACCCGAGATGCTCGGTCATGGCTCGTCGTCCGATTCCGATCCGGTGACGAACGGCGGAACAGCGAGGCCCTGAGCGTTTGTGCGAATGGTAGGCAACCACCTGGCCGGTTACAAGGATCCCCCCTGACCGCGCCCGTCGCATGACCGGCTCGACGGTGGCCGCCGTGTACCGTGCCTGCGTGGTCGTCGTCACCGGCACAGTGCAAAAGGAGGCCTGGGACCGCAAGGTCCTCCCTCCCGTCGAGCAGGTGAGGCCGGGACTGTGGTCGATCCCCGTGCCCATCCCCAACAATCCACTCCGGTACGTGCTCGTCTACGCGCTCGAGCTCGACGGCGGCGGTGTCGCTCTTGTCGATGCCGGATGGAACACCGAGGAGGCGTTCTCGGCACTCTCCGACGGGTTGGCCGCCGCCGGCGGGAGCGTCACCGACGTCCGGGCGGTGATGGTCACCCACATCCACCCCGACCATTACGGCCTGGCCGGAAGGGTGCGCGAGGAGTCCGGGGCTTGGATCGGGCTCCACCCGGCCGACGCCATCATGATCGAGTCCCGGTACGGCAACAGCGATGAGCTGCTCGAGGACATGTTCCGCTTCCTCACCGACTCGGGCGTTCCCGCCGAGAAGCTCCCCGACCTGGCACTGGCGTCGATGGCCGTCAAGTCGATGGTCACCATGGCCGCCCCCGACCTGCTCTTCGAGGACAAGGAGCTCATCGACCTTCCCGGATGGCCGCTGCGCACCATTTGGACCCCGGGCCACTCACCGGGCCATGTCTGTTTCTACAGCGAGGAGCAGAGACTGCTCATCTCCGGCGACCACGTCCTGCCCCGCATCACGCCCAACATCTCCCTCCACACCCAGCAGGCGACGAACCCACTGGGCGACTTCTTGGAGTCGCTGCTGAAGGTGAAGGAGCTGGCGAGCGACGAAGTACTCCCGGGTCACGAGTACCGGTTCTCCGACCTCGCCGGGCGGGTCGAGGAGGTCGTGGCCCACCACGCCGATCGCCTCGAGGAGATCGAGCACGCCATCAGCGAGCACCCGGGCTCGACGGCCTGGGACATAACGCTGCGGCTGCACTGGTCGCGGCCCTGGGACGAGATCGAGCCCTTCATGCAGCGCCAGGCGAACGGTGAGACCCTCGCTCACTGCGCGTTGCTCGAGCTCCACGACCGCCTGCGGCGGGAGGGGAAGCAGCCGGCGCGCTTCTATCCGACGACGACGGCCGCCGCGTGACACCCGGAGACGAAGCGACCGCGGATCGTGCGGTTCGCCACCAGAACCGGCAACGCCGAAGGAGGCGACGCAGCGCGTTCATCGCCGCCCTGGTGGTCCTGGTCGGGGTCTTCATCGTCGTCGCCACCATGACCGGTGGATCACCGTCGACCTCGTCGACCACGACGAGTTCCACCCGCGTGGCGAATCACGTGACCGTCACCCATCACTTCGGGTCGGCACCACCGTCCGTCGAGGCCGGTATCGAGCCCTGGCAACTGGCGGCACCGCTTTCCCGCGAGTCAGTCGTGGCCAACGGTCCCGGGCTCACCGTCCTCGGCGGCATCTCGCCGGCGGGGACCTCGAGTGCGGTGGTCTCGACCATCGACGTCAACCAAGGCCTGATTTCGCCGGCCGGCACATTGGCCGATCCCGTCCACGACGCAGCGACGGCGACCCTCGGTGAGACCACCTTCCTTTTCGGCGGCGGCTCGCCGGACACAGTGGCCACGGTGCAGTCGATAGACAGGCCGTCCATCCCCGCCCGAGCACCGGCCGCGGGAACCGTGGTGGGCCAGCTTCCACAGCCCCGTTCCGACTCCGCTGTCGCCTACACCGCCGCATCGGCGTACCTCGTCGGGGGTTACGACGGCACCACTTACCTTCCTGCGGTCCTGTCCACAACGAACGGGACCCACTACTCGGTGGTGGCGGACCTCCCTGTTCCGGTGCGGTACCCGGCGGTGACCGCGGACGACGGAACGATCTACGCATTCGGCGGTCAAATCCGATCGGCCGGATCGACGACCTCGGCGACGAGTGACATCCAGATGGTCGATCCGGCTACCCGCAGGGCAAGTGTGATCGGCCACCTGCCGGAAGCTCTCTACGGTGCATCCGCGTATGTGCTCGACGGGGTGGTCTACGTCGCCGGCGGCCAGGCGGCCAACGGCCCCACGCTCACGCAGATCTATGCCTTCGTTCCCTCGACCGGAAAGGTGCTCGATGCGGGGCTCTTGCCTCAGGCGGTGGCCTTCGCCGGCTACGCCACCGTGGGTTCGGGGGCAAAGGCTGTCGGCTACCTCGTCGGTGGGGAGGTGGCGGGACAGACCGGGCCCGACCAGTCAGGGGTCGCTTCGGGAACCCTCAGTTCGATCATCTCCCTACGGCCGAGCCGCTACGGCGGACCGGCCGGCGGCCCTGGTGCCGGTGCTCCCTACTCGGGGACCTTGCTCATCGCTGACCGGGGCAACGACCGGCTCCTGGCCCTCGATCCGGCACGCGCCACCACTTGGCAGTACCCATCCGCCACCATGCCCCCACCGCCTGGCGGCTTCTACTTCCCCGACGACGCCTTCTTCTTCGATCACGGAACCGGGATCATCTCCA
>CAZNLF010000221.1:0-5165 GCA_964573595.1 uncultured Acidimicrobiaceae bacterium
TCGGGGGGAAGTGGGTCGACGCCGGCAACGGCACCTACGACGTCATCAACCCCGCTACCGAGCGGCCGGTGGGCAAGGCCCCCAACGCGTCGACCGGCGACGCCGAGGACGCGGCGGCCGCCGCCAGGGAGGCGTTCCCGGCCTGGGTGGCCACCCCGGTCGAGGAGCGGCTCGCCCTGCTGAAGGCGGCCAGTGCGGCCATCCGGGCGAAGAACGACGAGCTCGTGCCACTGGTCATCGCCGAAACGGGGGCCACCGCCTCGGTGGGTTCCCGCATGCAGGTGCCGGTCTGCGCCGACCGGTTCGACCGGTTCTCGAGGGACATCCGCCACGTCCAGGAGTCGATGCTGCCCCCGATCGCCACGTCGGCCACGCCGCTCGCCCCCGGCGGCCTCGTCAGCGCCCTCGCCTACCGACAGCCGGTCGGTGTGGTCGCGGCCATCGCCAGCTACAACTTCCCGCTGACCAACATGGCCGGCAAGGTGGCGCCGGCGCTCGCCATGGGGAACACGGTGATCATGAAGCCGGCCCCCCAGGACCCCCTGGCCATCGTCGAGCTGGCCCGGGTCCTGGAGGAGGTCGGCTTCCCGCCGGGCGTGGTGAACCTCGTCAACTCCGCCGATCCCGGGCCGGCCTCGGTGCTCACCACCTCCCCGGACGTGGACATGGTGTCCTTCACCGGGTCGACCGCGGTCGGCCAGCGGATCGCCGCCGCCGGCGCCCCCACCATGAAGCGGATGCTGATGGAGCTGGGCGGCAAGGGCGCCGCCGTCGTCTTCGAGGACGCCGACATCAAGTCGGTGGTCACCGCCATCGGCTCGACCTGGGCCTTCCACTCGGGCCAGATCTGCACCGCCCCCACCCGGGCGGTGGTCCACCGGAGCATCTTCGACCAGGTGGTCGAAGGGCTCTCCGAGTTCGCCGGGTACCTGAAGGTCGGCGATCCGACCGCCAAGGAGACCATCGTCGGCCCGCTGATCTCGGCGGCCCAGCGCCAGCGGGTCCTCGACCACATCGAGACCGGCCGCCAGCAGGGCGAGGTCGTGGTGGGAGGTGGCCGGCCCGGCCACCTCGACACCGGGTACTACGTGGAGCCGACCCTCATCACCGGGTCCAACGACATCACCGTGGCCCGCGAGGAGATCTTCGGGCCGGTGGTGGTGGCCATCCCCTTCGACGAGGAGGACGAGGGCGTCGCCATCGCCAACGACACCGAGTTCGGCCTCTACGACTACGTGTTCTCCGGAGACACGGCCCGGGCGTTCCGGGTGGCCAAGCTGCTGCGGGCCGGGCATGTCGGCATCAATACGGCCCAGCGCAACATGGACGCGCCCTTCGGTGGCTTCAAGATGAGCGGCATCGGCCGGGACGGCGGCGACTACAGCCTGGAGGCCTACTCCGAGCTGCAATCGATCATCTGGGCCGGGTAGGAGCGGGCCCCGCTTGACGGGCGCGGATCGACCGGTGCCGGATCAACCGGCGCCGAGGAACGGAGCGCCGAAGGAGAAGATGCCGCCGTCGGAGGCGACCAGCCAGTAGCCGCCGGTGGCGGGGTCGGTGCTCATGCCGACCATCGGTGCGTTCAGCCGAATGGCTCCCGTGCTGCCGTGGAACCGGGCGGTGCCGAAGGAGAAGATGCCGCCGTCGGAGGCCACGAACCAGTACCCGCCACCGCCGGCGACGGCGGCCATGCCGTCCACGGGCTGGTTGAGGTGACCGCCACCGGTCGAGCCGAGGAACGGTGCGCCGAAGGAGAAGATGCCGCCGTCGGAGGCGACCAGCCAGTAGCCGCCGGTGGCGGGGTCGGCGCTCATGCCGACCACCGGGGCGTTCAGACGATGGCCGCCCATCGATCCCCGGAAGGCAGCGTCACCGAAGGCGAAGATCCCACCGTCGGACGCCACCAGCCAGTAGCCGCGGCCGTCGCTGGTCGGTGCGAGGCCGACGACCGGCGAGTTCAGTGGTTTGCCGCCCATGGAGCCATAGAACTGCGCATCACCGAAGGAGAAGATGCCGCCGTCGGCGGCCACCTCCCAGTACCCCTTGCCGTCCGGGGTGGCCACCACGTGGGTCACCGGCGCCGTCAGCAGCTTGCCCCCCATCGAGCCGTAATCGACCGCATCGCCGTGGATGGAGATCGCCCCGTCGGCACGGGCCACCCAGTACCCGTTGCCGTCCGCGGTGGTGGCCATGCCCACGGCCGGTGACGTCGCCGCACCGTTCGGCTCGCCGGGCACGGCGGGAACGCTGTACGGGTACGAGTACTGGCCACCGGTCGGGGTGACCTCGTTGCCCGGGCCGACGGTCTGCCCGGGGCAGTAGACCGGGTCGCCGGTCTGGGTGCCGGCCACCATCGGGCTCGCCGCGACCGGCTGTCCGGCCAGGTTGTCCTGGGCGACCTGGCGTGCGTTGGCCGAGGGATAGTCACCGTAGGCGTAGCCGAAGATCTCCACCGTGAACGCCTGGTTGCCGCTGCAGGTCACGCCCACACCGACCGAGGTGTAGGCGGCGCCGAGCTCGTTCTGGCGGTGCCCGGCCGAGGCCATGTAATCGTTGTCCATCCCGTCGGAACCGTCCCCGGGCCAGAACCCGTACCCGGTGTCGCCGGAGTTGGCGGCCAGGGGGCAGACGTCCGAGGCGGGCACGCCGGAGCAGGCCGGGAGCGTCGGGTCCGCGACCACCCCGGTCGCCCCCAGATGGGCCGCCCATGCCTGGGCGTCGGCCTGCAGGCTGGCGTCCACCGCGAGCTGGGGGATCGGGGCCGCCGCCGTGTTGCGCGCTGCCCGTTCGGCGTTGATACGCGCCACGAGGTCCTGGGCGTAGAGCGTCTGGACGCCGGCCACACTGGTGGTCGGGTCGGCGGCGGCACGGGTCTGGGTGGTCGCCGACACCATGGTCACGGTTCCGGTGACGATCAGCAGCACGGCCAGGGCACCGATGATCAGCGGCGCCCTCCGATCGGCCCGCCGGGCCCGGTGATCACGGTCGCCGGGCGCCTGGGGGTCGCCGGTGGAGGGTGCCAGGCTTGGGATGGACGGGCCCCCACTCGGCACGGAGCTATCCCCTGAACGGTCTTGGTGCACGGCGAATCGTTCCTCTGTCATCAGGACGGTGTGTCGCTTCCCGGTCCGGGCGGGCGCCGGTCGGGTGTGAACCCCTCAGAGGAACTATCGGCAGCAAACTCCGAAAACTGTTGTCCAATTGGGGTACAACAGGTCAATGCCGGTGCCTGTGCCTCCGTCGATCCCCTCGTCGTTCACCGAATTGGCCTCGCGGGTGTCCAATTGGGGCCGCTGGGGGGCGGACGACGAGTTGGGCACCCTCAACCTGATCGACGAGGCGGCCCGGCTCCGCGGCGCAGCTGCCGTCGAAAACGGGGATGCCTACGGACTGAGCCTGCCGCTCTCAGCCGAGGAGGGGATCCAGGTGGGTTTCGTACCTGGTCGTGTCAACCCTACCCGGACCATGATCGCCATCAACGTCGCCCTCAGCCCGGACCCCGAGTGGATCGCCTCCTCGGAGGACGTGGTGACCCTGGCCCTCCAGTGCGCGACCCACTGGGACGGCCTGGCCCACGTGTCCTACGGGGCCGGACCGGACGGAGGGCGCCTCTACAACGGGTTCTCGGCCGACTCGGTCACCGGGGCCGGCGCCGGCCGGCTCGGCATCCACCTGGTCCGCTCCCTGGTGTCGCGGGGTGTCCTCTTGGACCTGCCGAGGACGAAGGGCCTCGAGCTTCTCGACCCGGGCTATCCGATCACGCCCGCCGACCTCGACGACGCCTGCGCCTCCGCCGGCATCACCGTCGAGCCGGGCGACGTGGTGCTCGTTCGCACCGGCCAGCCCGCCCACCTGGCGCTCCCCGGTCGTCCCGGCATCGGCGGGGCGGAGCCAAAGCGCGACCTGGTGGCCTACACCTGGCCCTCGCCGGGGCTGACCGTGGCCACCGCCGAGTGGTTCCACGACCACGACGTCGCCGCGGTGGCGACCGACACCATGGTGCTCGAGGTCTATCCCTGCGAGGACCCCGACCTCTACCTGCCGGTCCACCTGCTGCACCTGGTGGAGATGGGGATGACCCAGGGACAGAACTGGTTCCTCGACGAGCTCGCCGAGGCGTGCGCCGCCGACGGTCGGTACGGGTTCCTGCTGGACGCCACGCCGCTGCCCTTCACCAACGCGCTCGGTTCCCCCGTCAGCCCGGTGGCGCTCCGGTAGCAGCGGGTCGTGGCCCCACGGTCAGCCGGTTGCGCCGGCATCGGACCCCGCCCCGGGACCCGGCTCCGGCCCGGGAAGCGGCTTCGGCCCGGTGTCGGCGCCGGCCCTGGGCCCACGGGCCTTGGCCGGCGCCGCCTTCAGCGTGGCGGTGCGGGCCGATGCCGCCCCCCCGCCCACCACGGGTCCCGTGCGAGGTGGCGGGCCCTGCGAACCGGGCACGCTGACCCCCTCGGGTGCCGGCCTGCCGGTCACCGCCCAGTGGAGCAACCGGGCCTGGCTGTCCACCAGGGAGGCCGTCCGGATCCCCCAGAACTCGAACCCGTAGCGGTGGCCGGCCACCTGGGCGAGCATGGCGACGAGGGTCCCGGCCGCCGCCATGGGATCGGCACCGGCCGGCGAGGTGACGCCGCTGCCCCCGCCGCTGGTGGCGATGACCCGGGCCAACGTCACCGTCACCGCGTTGAGGGCCCGCACCCGCAGTCCCTGGAACCGGAGGTCGCCCTCGACAGTGGTGAGCTCGACCACCCGGAACACGGCCCGGTTCCGCTCCCAGTACTCCATGAACCCCTCGACCACGGCCACCGCCGTGCCCCAACTGGCCTCCTCGGACCAGTCGCCGTCGACGAGCCCGGCCGGGATGCCCGCTCCCTCCACCAGCTCCTCGGCCAGCACCGTGATGGCCGCCTCCACGTTCTCGAAGTACTGGTAGAAGGTGGCGGGCGACGTGCCGGCCTGACGGGCGATGTCGATGACCTTGATCGACCGCCAGGGCGTCGCCACCAGCAGCTCGGCCGTGCACTCGAGCAACCGCTGCCGGGTGGCCCGGCCCCGCCGGCCGGGTACCCGACCGTCCGTGGTGGCGATCAGCTCGGGATCGTCGGACACGGCCATGGCGGACCATCGTAACGACGGTGGGGATCACAGGGCGGTGTCGCGGCCGCCGCCCC
>CAZNLF010000222.1:0-5146 GCA_964573595.1 uncultured Acidimicrobiaceae bacterium
GTCGGCGGCCGGGCTGTGCCGGAGGGTCGGCGGCCGGGCTGTGCCGGAGGGTCGGCGGCCGGGCTGTGCCGGGGCGGCGGGACCGGTTGGTGATGCGGGGTGGTGCCGGCCCGGGCCACCGGGGTCACAGCCCGGCGATGAGCTTCTCCACCCGCTCGTCCTTGGACTTGAACGGGTCCTTGAGCAGGACGGTCCGCTGGGCCTGGTCGTTGAGCTTCAGATGCACCCAGTCCACCGTGAAGTCACGGCGGCGTTCCTTGGCCTTCTTCACGAACTCGCCGCGCAGCCGTGCCCGAGTGGTCTGGGGTGGCACCGACATCGCCGTGGCGATGTCGGTGTCGTCACAGATCCGGTCGAGCTGGTCGTGGGCCTGGAGGCGGTAGTAGAGGCCGCGCTTGCGGTCCACGTCGTGGTACTGGAGATCGAGGAGCGACACCGCGGGGCTGTGCAGCGGCAGCGAGTGACGCTCGCGGTACCGGTCGATGAGCCGGTACTTGGCCACCCAGTCGCACTCGCGGTGGAGTGACAGCGGGTCCGACTCGAGGCCCTTCAGGCAGTGCTCCCACATCTGGAGTGCCCGGTCCTCCTGGGGGGAGAGCCCCTGACGGTCGCGGTAGCGGATGGCCCGCTGCAGGTACTCCCCCTGGATGTCGAGAGCGCTCATCTCCCGGCCGTTGGCCAGCCGCACCGGGCGGCGGCACGTGATGTCGTGGCTGATCTCGCGGATGGCCCGGATCGGGTTCTCGAGCGTCAGGTCGCGCATCACCGTCGAGGGGTCCTCCAGCATGCGCAGCACGATGCTGGTGGCGCCCACCTTCAGATAGGTGGCGTACTCGCTCATGTTGGAGTCGCCCACGATCACGTGGAGGCGTCGGTACTTCTCGGCATCGGCGTGGGGCTCGTCCCGGGTGTTGATGATGGGACGGCTCCGGGTGGTGGCCGAGCTCACCCCCTCCCAGATGTGCTCGGCCCGCTGGCTCAGACAGAACACCGCACCCCGGGCCGTCTGCAGGATCTTTCCGGCACCGGCGTAGGCCTGACGACTGACCAGGAACGGGATCAGGACCTCGGTGTAGTGGGCGAAGTCGTCCCGGCGGCTGGTCAGATAGTTCTCGTGGCAGCCGTAGGAGTTGCCGGCCGAGTCGGTGTTGTTCTTGAACAGGTAGATGTCACCGCGAATGCCCTCTTCACGGAGCCTGGCCTCGGCCCCTTCCACCAGCGACGAGAGGATCCACTCCCCCGCCTTGTCGTGCACCACCAGCTCGGCGATGTCGTCGCACTCGGGGGTGGCGTACTCGGGATGGCTGCCCACGTCGAGATAGAGGCGGGCACCGTTTTCGAGGAAGACGTTGGACGACCGACCCCAGCTCACGACGCGGCGGAACAGGTAGCGGGCCACCTCGTCGGGGCTCAATCGCCTCTGCCCGCGCAGCGTGCAGGTCACCCCGTACTCGTTCTCCAAGCCGTAGATCCGCTTGTCCATTACCCTCACGGTACCGTGAGGAAGGGCCTTCGCCACGAACCCGCACGTCAGCTGCACTCCGAACCCCGCGGTGGGCGGTGTCGGCGGCCCGGGTGCGACCGGGCCGCCCGAGGGCGATCAGGCCAGCAATTCCTCCAGCTCGGCGTCGACGAGCCGGCGGAACGCACGACGGCCGTTGCCCCCCGACAGCACGGCCACCTCCAGCTCGGCCCCGCCGAGGGTCCGGTCGGGACCGGCCAGTGCGTCGACCGCCGCCCGCAGCGCCTCGGCCAGCGACGACCCCTCGGTCCATCGCTCCTCCAGCCGCTCGGCGATGGACTCGGTCTCGCCGCCGAGCACCGCGTACCGGTCCTCGTCGGTGATCGTGCCCTCGTAGGCGATGTGGTACAGCTGGTGGGGACGGAGTCCGGTGCCCAGTTCGGCCACCAGGATCTCCACCTCCAGTGGCTTCATCTCGTGGGTGAACACCTGCCCCAGGTACTGGGCGTAGAGGTTGGCCAGCGAACGGGCGTCGACATCCTCCCGACTGTACGCGTAGCCCTTGGTGTCGGCGTGGCGGATGCCGGACACCCGGAGCTGGTCGAACTCGTTGTACTTGCCCACGCCGGCGAAGGCGATCCGGTCGTAGATCTCGCTGATCTTGTGGAGTGATCGGGACGGGTTGTCGGCCACGATGGCGATGCCGAGGTCATAGGTGGTGGCGATCAGCGAACGGCCCCGGGCGATGCCCTTTTGGGCGTACTCGGCCCGGTCCTTCATCACCTGCTCGGGCGCCACGTAATAGGGCATCGTCATGGCTGTCGCCCCTCGGCGCGTCGGCGCTCGATGAGAGCGGCGAACCGAGCGGCGACCTCATCCTCGGGCACCGACTCGAATCCCTCGGCGGTCACGGTGGCCACCAACGGGTAGATGCCGCGGATCAGATCCGGGCCGCCGGTCGCCGAGTCCTCGTCCGCCGCCTCGTAGAGGGCCTCGATCGCCAGCTCCACGGCCTCGTCTCGCCCCATACCCGTCCGGTAGCCGAGCTTGATGGTGGTGCGGGCGTCGCGTCCACCCGAACCGGTGGCATTGTGCTCGGTCTCCTCGTAGTGGCCGCCGGTCACGTCGTAGGTGAAGATCCGTCCGGTCTCACGGGTCAGGTCGAATCCGGCGAACAACGGCACCACCGCCAGGCCCTGCATGGCCATGGGAAGGTGCTCACGCACCATCTGGCCGAGCTGGTTGGCCTTCCCCTCGAGGCTGAGGACAACGCCCTCCACCTTCTCGTAGTGCTCGAGCTGGGTCTGGAAGAGCCGGACCATCTCGACGGCCGGTCCGGCGGCCCCGGCGATGGCGACCGCCGAGTACCGGTCGGCCGGGAACACCTTCTCCATCGAGCGGTGGGCGATCGAATGGCCCTCGGTGGCCCGGCGGTCGCCGGCCATGACGATCCCGTCGGCGAAGCGCAGCGCGACGACCGTCGTGCCGTGACGGATCTCGGTGCCGGCCGTGCCACCGCCCGGCACTCCCCCGGCTTGGGACATCGTCGGGTGCACGGGCACCTGCAATCGCCGGATGAGCCCGGCGAAGTCGGGTCCCGGATCTTCGGTCGTCGAAAACAGCGGCAGGGTCACTAGGGCTACTCGCCGCCCTTTTGCACGTAGTTGCGCACGAACTCCTCGGCGTTGTCCTCGAGCACCTCGTCGATCTCGTCGAGGAGGTCGTCGAGCTCGGCCTTCAGCTTGTCGCCGGTCGCCGAGGCACCCGGCACCTCCTCGACCACCTCGTCTTCACGCTCGGTCGTCGTCTTCTTCTTCTGTTCCCGTTCAGCCATCTCGTTCAGTCCCTCTCCCTAGCTGCTCAGTCTGTCCAGGAGCTCGGACGGCGTCGCGCACGCGTCCAGGAGCTCTTCGACATAGTCGGCAGTGCCCTTCAGGGGATCCATCATAGGGACGCGCCGCAGTGGGTCGGTGCCGAGGTCGAAAACAAGGGAATCCCAGTTGGCAGTCACGACGGCGGCGGGCCATTTCTTGAGGCACCGGCCCCGGAACCAGGCCCGGGTCCCCCGGGGGGGCTCGGTGACGGCCTCGACGACGGAGGCCTCGTCGACCAACCGTTCGGTGTTCATGCGGGCGAACAGCGAGCGCGACGGTCGCAGGTCGTGGTACTGGAGGTCCAGCGCGGCCAGGCGGTGATCGCTCCAGTCGCATCCGTGCCGGTCACGGTAGCCCTCGATCAGCTTCAGCTTGGCGACCCAGTCGAGCTGCCGGTCGAGTGACATCGGGTCGGTCTCCAGGCCGTTGAGGATCGACTCCCACCGCCGCAACACCTCCTCCCCGACCGACTCGTCGCCCATGCACTCGAGCCCACGATCGTCGGCGTACTTGCGGGCGAGCGAGTACAGCTCCCACTGGATGGCCAACGCGGTGGCCGTCGAACCGTCGGCCATGGGCAGTGCCGTGGTGAAGGTCCGGTCGACGGCGACGTCGTGCATGGCCTTCACCGGATCGGACAGCACCAGGCTGCGCGAGCCGGAGACGTTGTCCTCGATCATGGACAGCACCAGCGAGGTGGTGCCGACCTTCAAGAACGTGGCCACCTCGGCCAGGTTGGCGTCGCCGACGATCACGTGGAGCCGTCGATAGCGGTGGGGGTCCGCATGCGGCTCGTCCCGCGTGTTCACGATGGGGCGCTTGAGGGTGGTTTCGAGGCCGACCTGCTCCTCGAAGAACTCCGCCCGCTGCGACAGCTGGAACTCGACGTTGCGGCCGTCGTTGCTGGCCGTCTCCGATCCCACCTTTCCGGCGCCGGCGTAGATCTGGCGGGTCACGAAGTGAGGGGTGATCTCGGCCACGATGCGGGTGAAGGGCGCGGCCCGGTCCATCAGATAGTTCTCGTGGGCCCCGTACGAGTTCCCCTTGCCGTCGGAGTTGTTCTTGTAGATCACCAGCCGCGAGCCGTCGCGGGCGGCCAGGTCGGCCGCCTCCATCGAGCGGGTGAGGATCAGCTCGCCCGCCCGGTCGTAGCGGACGCACTCCAGCGCGTGGCTGCACTCGGGTGTCGAGTACTCGGGATGGGCGTGATCCACGTAGTAGCGGGCACCGTTGGTCAGCACGGTGTTCACCAGGTGGGTCTCCACCTGGGGCGGCATGGCGTCGTCCCGCGCGAAGCCCCTGGCGTCGTTGCCCGGGGCCTCGTCCTCGAAGTCCCAGCCGGTCTGTTGGCGCGCCACGTCGTGGGCGTAGGCGTTGATCAGCACCGACGACGCGGCGATGGGATTGGGATCGCCGTGGAGCACCTGGATGCCGTACTCGGTCTCGATGCCGCAGACCTTCGGGATGGCCATGCAGTCGACCCTATCCTGACGGGTGGTCAGAGATACTGACCGGTGCCGACCCGCTCGATGGACCGGCCACCCGTCGTCTCATCTCGATCGCTGATGAGCGTCCGGATGTAGACGATGCGCTCGCCCTTCTTGCCGGAGATCTTCGCCCAATCGTCCGGGTTCGTGGTGTTCGGGAGATCCTCGTTCTCCTTGTACTCCTGGCGGATCGACTCCAACAGGTCCTCGGTGCGGATCCCCCGGGTCTCCTCGGCGATGGCCCGCTTGATCGCCAGCTTCTTCGCCCGCCGGACGATGTTCTCGATCATCGCCCCCGAGGCGAAGTCACGGTAGTAGAGGAC
>CAZNLF010000223.1:0-5143 GCA_964573595.1 uncultured Acidimicrobiaceae bacterium
ACTTCGTCGGCATGTTGTTCTGGATCCCGGTCAACAAGGCCATGTTCACCGGTGACGACGACTACGCGGTGACCCACGATCTTGTTCCGGTGGCCCGGGCGGCAGCTGCGGCGTTCACGAGTGCCTACGGGACCCGTTGATCCGACGGGCGGGCACGCGACGTCGGGATGGTGCTGGATCGAGGACCGGACCTCCGAGCACCACGAACAGGGCGGAGCGTCGGCCCGGAGGTCTCGGCCCGACGCCGGGGGGATACGGTGAACGCCGTGGATCTCCCAGAGCTCCTGGTCGGGGACACCGGCGAATGGCGAAGGTGGTTGAGCGACCATCACGCCGATGCACCGGGTGTCTGGCTGGTACTGGCCAAGAAGGGAACGGTCGATCCGACAACCGTCTCGTACGACGAGGCACTTGACGAGGCGATCTGCTTCGGCTGGATTGATGGCCAATTGGGGCGTCGTGACGCCGCTACGTTCCGACGACGTTTCACGCCTCGAAAAGCTCGCAGCCCGTGGTCTCAACGGAACGCTGCCATCGCTGAAAGGCTGATCGCCACCGGCCGAATGCATCGATCCGGCGAAGACGAGGTGCGGCAGGCGAAAGAGGACGGTCGATGGGAGGCCGCCTACGCCGGGCAAGCCAGCATCGAGGTGCCGGAGGATCTCGCCAGCGCGCTGAGTGCCGATCCTCGCGCCCGAGCGATGTTCGAGACGCTCACGAGTGCGAATCGGTACGCCATCCTCTACAGGATCGGAAACGCCAAGAAACCCGAAACCCGCTCCAGGCGCATCGACCAGTTCGTCGAGATGCTGGCCCGAGGCGAGACGATCCACCCACAGGCTCCCTGATCACTGCCGGCGACGGCTACGACGACGCCCCGGTGGAGTCGTCCCGGGGCTCGATGCGGATCGAGCTGCTCGACCGGCGGAAGTGGCGGACCACGCTCGAACTGGCCATCGCCATGGCCGACCACATCCAGCACTTCTGCAGTTCGGCGCGACGACACGGTCCGCTCGGTCGCTTCCGCTGAGATCGGGGCACGCCCCGGGCGCGGAGTGGCCCGAATCCACCAGCGGTGGCGAGACCTTCTCGGGAGCGAAGCCAATGTTGCGGTCGAGAAGGGTGATCTGCCGCCAGGCACCGACCCCGGGCAGCTCGCATTCGATCTCGGTGCCATCCATGCCGGGACGAACATCGTGAGCGTCCTTCACGAAGATCACGCCGTCGTCGCCCGTGCCCGTACCGCGGTCAGGAGTCGACTGTTCGAACCGGCCGGAGTGTTCCGGAGACTCAACTCGTTCCCGGTGAGGGTGGCGACGCGGGGCGGGCCACGGGGTTGATTGCCGCACGCAGATCATCGAGTGCTGCGTAGATGAGGGACGGAAAGTCGGCTGACCCGTCCGTATGGGCCCAGCGTTCAAACGCCGTCTGGAATACCGCTACCCCTACCCGCGCGGTCAGGCCCGCCCCCGATCCCGGGACACTCCGCGATTGCAGTGCCACTCCTATGGCGTCCTTCAGGGCGGCCATCTTGATCATCTCGCGCTCCTGGAGGTCACTCGAGGACTCGATGAGCCGTTGGGCGCCGATCTGTCGGCCATCGAGGCGATGGGTGAGGTGTTGGCCGGGACGGGAAACCCGTTCGTCGGGACATCGGGAACCATTCCTCTGGCCTTCGGGGGCGTGGAGGGAGTGGGAACCGAAATCGACATCCCGCCCGCCGGCCCTGGCATCGACGCCGAGAATGCCGTGATCGCCTTTGCCGACCGCGGTATCCGGTCGTCCGTCGTGCGGCCACCTCCCCTGGTGCACAGTCAGTTCGACCACACTGGCTATACGCCGGCCCTGATCTCGTTCGCCCGGGCCAAGGGCAAGGCCGGCTACCCCGGTGACGGCTCGAATCGTTGGCCCGCCGTGCACTCGGTCGACGCCGCGCGCCTCTACCGCCTCGCGCTCGAAGGTGCCCCGGCTGGGACCCGACTTCACGCCGTCGGCGATGAGGGTGTGCGACTCAAAGAGATCGCCGAAGCGATCGGGGGCAATCTGGGTGTGCCGGCTGTCAGCATTCCGCCGGAGGAGATCGTCGACTACTTCGACTTCCTGACCTTCTTCATCTCCTTGGACAACCCGGCGTCGAGCACGCTCACCCAGGAGCTGCTGGACTGGCATCCGACCCATTCCGGGATCGTCGACGACCTCAACGAGGGCCACTAATTCCGAGACTGATCGGCTGCGGGGCGACGCGGAGCTGTGTGTTCCTGACGACCGGTGGGAGAAGGCCGATTCCGATCTTGCCCAGGGGGACGAACTGGGTGAGCCGTCAGGTCACGGGCGCCACGTCAACCCGGACGACTCAGCTGGCGCCTGGCCTGAGCGTTGGCATACCGGGTCCGGGCGGCGATGACCCCGGCACCGTGGACGGGCGGGTCGGACGGGACGTTCCCCTTCAGCTGTGCGTAGGGGAGAGTTGATCCATGAGCATGGACAGGCGCTGGTCGTAGAAGTCGGGCCGCAATCTGCCGGCCCGGGAGAGTGTTGCCAGTCCGTGGAGACCACTCCAGGCGATCTCGGTGAACGTCTCCACGTCGCGGACGCCGGCCACAGGCGCCAGTGCGTCCCGCAGCTCGACGAAGCACTGCCGTACCGGAGCAGCTGTGTCGGCCTCTGCGAACCGCAGATCGATGTGCATGGCGAACATGGCCTCGTAGAGTGCCGGGTTCGCACGGGCAAACTCCAAGTAGGCGGAGGCCACCGCTCGAGGTTCGGCCTCGGCCGAACCGGCCTGCTGGCGGGCGGTGTGCAACAGAGTCCCCAGTTCGTCGTATCCCTCGAGAGCCACCGCGGTCACGATGGCCACTTTCCCGTCGAAGTGGCTGTAGAGGACCGGTTGGCTGTACTCGATGCGGTCAGCCAACCGGCGGGTGGTCACCGACTCCCAGCCTTCCGCTTCGGCCAGCTGCCGGGCGGCGTTGACGATCTCCTGGCGCCGCTCGGCCAGTTCTCGCTCGCGACGGTCTCGTCTGGTCATGCCGCGATCCTATCATCGCTAGAACATCTAGCAATGTTGACAAATAACGCTAGAATAGTTAGCATTGCTAGCAAGCAGAGCGCTCAGGGTGAGTGCCGGAAGGAGAATTGCCATGTCAGAGAGCCATGTCGACGGGACCGTCCTCGCTGAGCGCTTCCTCGGTATGTTGAACGACCACGACGCCGATGCTGTCGACGACTTCGTCTCTGTCGACTACATCAACCACAACGCGTTCGTGGACGATGGACGCGAAGGCAATCGAGTCTTCTGGGCCGACTTCTTCGCGGCATTCCCCGACGTCGTCGGCACGATGGAGGACCTGGTGGTGAACGGTGACCGTGTGGTCGGTCGTTTCGTCTATCGGGGAACCCACCTCGGGCCTCTCTGGGGCATGCCGGCGACCGGAAACCCGATCGAGATGCGATCCATCGACATCTGGAGGGTCGAGAACGGTGAGTTCGTGGAGCATTGGGACGAGATCAACCTTCTCGAGGTGTTCCAGGCCGTGGGGATGCTGCCTCCACTCGATCTCGGTGGCGCTGAGGCCCCGCGGTGAACGCGCTCGGCCAGGCGATCGTCATGGTCTCCATGCTGACCGTCGGGGTCGCCAACGGGACCGACGTGATCTGCACCTTGTCGCTCCGTCCCGCACCCGCCCCGGTGGACGCTTGAACGCTCGTGTCCACCATGGGTCGGGTGCGCAGGACCAGGACGGGGGTGCCGTCGGCTTCGAAAGGGCCACCCACCGCTCGTCCCGGGTCCCCGTGAACTGCAGACGAAAGGGAGGTCCAGGAAGATGGACATCGCAACTGCGCTGACTCGAGCGGGGGTGTCGTCCGTGCTGGAGCCTGGCGATGAGGGATATGAGACGGCTGTGGCCGGGTTCGACCGTTCAGTCCTGTTCGCACCGGACATCGTGATCGACGCTCAGACGCCTGCCGATGTCTCGATCGCGATCGAGGTGGTGGCCGATCGCGGCGAGACCCTCACCGTGATGGGAGCGGGGCATGGCCGGCTCCACGGTGTGCGCGACGGAGTGGCCATCACTCTGCGGCATCTTGATGCTGTCGACGTCACCGTGACCGACCGCACCGCTCGGGTGGGGGCCGGTTCGACGTGGGAACCCGTCCTGGCGGCAACGGTCCCACACGGTCTCGCCCCTCCCTGCGGCTCGGCGCCAGGTGTAGGTGTGGTCGGCTACCTCCTCGGAGGCGGGCTCGGTCCCCTGGCGAGGTCCGCGGGGTTCAGCAGCGACCACGTCCGCTCCTTCGACATCGTGACACCTGCGCACGGGCCCATCACCGCTTGCGAAGACGACCACGCTGATCTGTTCTGGGCGCTGCGAGGCGGAAAGGGTGGATTCGGCGTCGTCACCTCGGTGACCATCGACCTGCGCGAGATGACCCACGTGTACGGCGGCGGGCTGTACTTCTCGGCCGAGGACGCATCCGAAGTCCTCACCTCGTACGCGGACTGGGCACCGTCGCTTCCCGGATCGTCGACCGCGTCGATCGCACTGCTCCGCCTGCCACCCGTGGCCGAGCTTCCCGACGCGATCCGTGGTCGGCACGTCGTACATGTCCGGTTCGCCAGCCTGGACCGGGGCGATGCCGCGCAGGCTCAGATCGACGAGATCCGAGGTGTGGCCCAGCCGGTGCTCGACACCGTCGGTGACCTCCCGTATGGCCAGCTCGGTACCATCCACGGCGATCCACGGGACCCGATGGCCGTGGTGAGTGGCACGAAGTCGTTGGCCACGCTCGACGCGGGCACCGTCGATGCCGTGCTCGGCGCAGCTGATCTGGAGGCCGATCGCCCATTGGCGTCGGTCGAGATCAGGACCCTGGGCCGGGCAACGCGGCTCGGGCCGTCGGAGGGAGATGCGGTGGGAGGCCGTTCCACCCCTCACCTGTTCAACGTCTATGGCGCTCCTGTCCCCACGCTCACCGATTCGGACCGGATCGATGCTGTCCGAGGCGCACTGGCTGCGGTGGAACCGTGGTGTGCACCCGTGACCCTCGTCAATTTCGTGGGGCGGGCCAACGGCGCGGACGCGGTTGCGCAGTCGTGGACAGCCGAGCAGCACGACCGTCTCGACCCGATCCGCGCCCGGTA
>CAZNLF010000224.1:0-5131 GCA_964573595.1 uncultured Acidimicrobiaceae bacterium
AGCCCCGCCTTGTTGGCCTGGATGGCGTCCCCCCAGCCGGGATTGACCACGACGACGGTGGTGTCGGTGGCCGCAGCCACCTCGACCTCCTGTTGGCCGACCCCGACGGTCTCGAGCAGCACCACCGGCATGCCCACCGCCGACAGCACCCGCACCGCGTCCGGAACCGCCACCGCCAGCCCGCCGAGATGCCCCCGGGTGGCCATCGACCGGATGAAGACACCGCCGTCCAGTGCGTGGCTCGGCATGCGCACGCGGTCGCCGAGGATGGCGCCCCCGGAGAACGGCGATGACGGGTCCACGGCCAGGACGGCCACCGGCACGCGCCCGGCCGGCGAGCTCCCGCCGGCACCGGGGCCGGAGTCGGTGCTGCCCGGGCCGGAGTCGGTGCTGTCCGGGCCGGAGTCGGCGTCACCCCCGGATCCGCTGGCGAGCCCCCCGTCGAACCCCTGTTTCCGGGCGATGGTGATCAGTCGGTCGGTCAGGGTGGACTTGCCGGCACCGGGCGCTCCGGTGATCCCCACGGTGTAGGCGTCACCGGGGGACTTGTAGGCCAGGGCGGCCACCCGGCGGGACTGCTCCCCGCCCCGCTCCACCAGCGACAGCAGGCGGGCCAGCGCCGCCTGGTCCCCGTTCCGAGCCGCCTCGAAGAGGGCGGAGGGATCGGGCGCAGCGGTGGGCATGGAGTGACGAGCGTATCCGGGGGGAGCTCGGGCGTCAGGCGCGGGACACGTGGGCGCCGAGGGCGGCCAGCTTGCCGTCGAGGTCCTCGTACCCGCGGTCGACGTGGTGCGCATCGGTGATCACCGTCTCGCCGTCGGCGACCAGTCCGGCCAGCACCAGCGCAGCGCCCGCCCGCACGTCGAACGCCCGAACCGGTGCGCCGGACAGCCGTTCCACGCCGCGGACCACGGCGTGATGGCCCTCGGTGCGTATGTCGGCCCCCATCCGGCGCAGCTCCTCGACGTAGCGGAACCGGCCGAAGAAGAGGTTCTCGGTGACGATGCCCACACCGCTGGCCACGGTGAGCAGTGTGACCAGGAGCGGCTTGTAATCGGTGGCGAACCCCGGATACGGCAGGGTGGCCACGTCCACCGCCTGCAGGCGATCGGCGCCGTCGTGGGCGGCCCTCAGCCCGTCGGGCTCCTGAGTGATCTCGATGCCGGTCGCCGAGAGTTTGCGGATGAGCATCTCCATGTGGTCGGGCCGCCCGTCCTCCACCACCACCTCGCCGCCGGCGAGACCGGCGGCCACGAGGAAGGTGGCCACCACCAGGCGGTCGGGGATCACCGAGTGCGTGGCCGGCCGGAGCTCCTCGACGCCCTCGACCACGATGCGCGACGTACCCGCCCCGCTCACCCGCGCTCCCATGGCGTTGAGGAAGTCGGCCAGGTCGGACACCTCCGGCTCGCGGGCCGCGTTCTCGATGGTGGTGGTGCCCTTGGCCAGCACCGCGGCCATGAGCACGTTGTCGGTGCCGGTGTGGCTGGGATACTCGAGCACCACCCGGTTCCCCACCAATCGCGGGACGGCCGCCACCGTGGAGTCGACCTGACACTCGACGTAGCCGTGCGAGGGCTTGAACGATGCGCCCATCGACTCGAGCGCGTGCAGGTGCATGTCGATCGGCCGCGGACCGAAGTCGTCGCCTCCCGGGAGCGACACCCTGGCCCGCCCGCAGCGCGCCAACAGCGGCCCGAGCACCACGACCGATGCCCGCATCTTCTCGACGAGCTCGTAGGGGGCCTCGGGGACGATGTCGGCCGGCGTGGTCACGACCAGTTCGTCGGGGGTCCGGCCCCGCCGCACGTCGACACCCATGGCGCCGAGCAGCTCGCCCATGATGTCCACGTCGGTGATGCGGGGCACGTTGGTCAGCACGTGGGTGCCCTCGGCCAGGAGGCAGGCCGCCATCAATTTGAGGACCGAGTTCTTGGCACCCCCGGCCCTGACCGTCCCGGACAGGGGACCGTTGGGCGTGACGACGAACCGATCCACGCCAACAGTATGGCCCGGCCCACCGGCCTCCCCGTCGATGGGCCCACCGGCCTCCGTGTCGATGGTGACCACCGTCGGGGTATCGATGGTGGGCACCGTCGGGGTGTCGATGGTGGGCACCGTCGGGCCCGGGCGCTGGGGGTACCTGCGTCCGGCGGAGGGCATCGGCCCAGGCCGGCCGGTGTGAGCGGTCAGATGACCGCCTTCTCCTCCCACCGACCGAACACGCCGGCGAGCGTGTCCATCATCTCCCCCACCGTCGCGTAGGCCCGGACCGCCTCGAACACGGCCGGCATGAGGTTGCACTCGGACCGCTCGGCGTCGGCGGCGAGCCGGGCGAGGGACGCCTGGACGGCCGAGTCCGATCGGTGGATCCGGACCTCGGAGAGCCGCTTGCGCTGGGCGTCCTCCACGTCGTTGCCGATCTGCAGCGTCGCCATCTCCGGCTCCTCGTTGCCTCCGGTGAACCCGTTGACCCCCACGATCACCATCCGATCCGCCGAGACCTTCCGCTGGAACCGGTAGGCGGCGTCGGCGATCTCGCCCTGGAACCAGTTGGCCTCGATCCCGGCGACGACCCCCTCGAGCATCGACCCGTCACCGAGTTCGTCGAGGTGGGCGAAGACGGTCTCGGCCTGGGCCTCCAGCTCGTCGGTCAGCGACTCGACGAACCACGAGCCCCCGAGCGGGTCGGCGACGTGCGCCACGCCGGTCTCGCTGGCGATGACCTGCTGGGTCCGCAGCGCGATCCGTGCCGCCTTCTCGGTGGGCAGGGCGAGCACCTCGTCCATCGAGTTGGTGTGGAGGCTCTGGGTGCCGCCCAGCACACCGGCCAGCGCCTCGATGGCCGTGCGGACGATGTTGAGCTCCGGCTGCTGGGCGGTCAGCGACACGCCGGCGGTCTGCGTGTGGAACCGGCAGGTCAACGACCGCGGGTCCCGGGCCCCGTAGCGGTTCCTCATCCAGGTCGCCCAGATGCGGCGGGCCGCCCTGAACTTGGCGATCTCCTCGAAGAAGTCGATGTGCGAGTTGAAGAAGAAGGAGAGGCGCGGCGCGAACTCGTCGACGTCGAGGCCGGCGAGGCGGGCCGCCTCCACGTAGGCGAACCCGTTGGCCAGGGTGAACGCCAGCTCGTGGGCGGCCGTCGAGCCTGCCTCACGGATGTGGTAGCCGGACACCGACACCGGGTGGAACCGGGGCATCTCGGCGGCGCAGTAGCGGATGATGTCGGTGACCAGCCGGAGGGAGGGCCGTGGCGGGAACACGTACTCCTTCTGGGCCTGGTACTCCTTCAGCATGTCGTTCTGGAGCGTGCCACCGAGGTACCGCCGCTCCGTGCCTGCCGACTCGGCGGCCGTCACGTACATGGCGAAGCACATCGCCGCCGGCGAGTTGATGGTCATCGACGTCGTCGTGGACCCGAGGTCGATGCCCGAGAACAGGTCCTCGGTGTCGGCCAGGGTGTCGACCGCCACACCGCACCGGCCGACCTCGCCCTCGGACAGCGGGTCGTCCGAGTCGCGTCCCATGAGCGTCGGGAGGTCGTAGGCCACCGAGAGCCCGTCACCGCCGGAGCCAAGGATCTCCTTGAAGCGGGCGTTCGTGTCCTCGGCCGTCCCGAAGCCGGCGAACATGCGCATCGTCCACAACTTGGACCGGTACATCGACGCGTACGGACCCCTCGTGTATGGGTAGGCACCGGGCCACGGGGCGGGCCCCCCCTCGGGGGGGCCGTATGCCGCCTCGAGCGGCACCCCGGACATCGTCTCGAAATCCGCATCCCGGAGCGTGGCCTCGGCCAGGGCCGCCCTCCACTGCTCGATTCCCTGCGGGGGCGGGGAACCCTCGGCATCGCTCATCGGTCCAGCATACGAAAACTGCTGGTCGGAAGGCGCCCACCCCGATCCGTCCGAACGGGGCCGGTCGGACGACCCCCGGGCGACGCCGCCGATTGGTCCTCCCGCCAGCCACTATCGTCATGGACCGTGACCAACGCACCGCAAGCTCCCGATCGAAATTTGGCCATGGAACTCGTCCGGGTCACCGAGGCCGCCGCGCTGGCCGCCTCCCGGTGGATGGGGCGCGGGGACAAGGAGGGGGCCGACGGGGCCGCCGTCAGGGCCATGCGGATCGTCCTGTCCAGCATCGCCATGGACGGGGTGGTCGTGATCGGCGAAGGCGAGAAGGACAACGCGCCGATGCTCTACAACGGCGAGCGCATCGGTGACGGCACGCCCCCCAAGGCGGACATCGCGGTGGATCCCATCGACGGCACCACCCCGACCGCCCTCGGGCGGGGCGGGGCACTGGCGGTCATCGCCGTCTCCGAGCAGGGCACGATGTTCGACCCCGGACCCTGCGTGTACATGGAGAAGCTGGCCGTCGGGCCCCGGGCGGTCGGCACCATCGACATCACCAGGCCGATCGAGGACAACCTCGCGGCGGTGGCCCGGGCCAAGGGGACCTCGGTCCGGGACCTGGCCGTCGCCATCCTCGACCGGCCCCGTCACGCCGAGCTCATCGCCTCGGTGCGGGCCACCGGGGCGCGGATCCGTCTGCTCACCGACGGCGACGTCGCCGGCGCCATCGCCACCTCGTGGCCCGACACCGGCGTGGACCTCCTGGTGGGGGTCGGTGGGACGCCCGAGGGGGTGCTCGCCGCCGCAGCCCTCAAATCGATGGGGGGCGAGATCCAGGGCCGGCTGTGGCCCCGCGACGACGCCGAGCGCCAGGCGTCCCTCGACGCCGGTTACGACCTCGATGCCGTGCTGACCACCGACGACCTGGTCAGGGGGGACAACTGCTTCTTCGCCGCCACGGGGATCACGGACGGCGAGCTCCTCCACGGGGTGCGCTACGACGAGTGGGGCGCCACCACCCAGTCACTGGTGATGCGGTCGAAGTCGGGCACGGTCCGCCTCATCGACGCCCGCCATCCCCTGCACAAGTTGACCGAGTACAGCGCCATCGAATTCAACTGAGCTGCGTCGCGAGTGGCCGGTCATCGGTTCCGCCGGTGGCCCGCGTCGGCCGGTTGGCCGTGTCCGCCGGGTGAACGGGTAAACGGATGGCGGGGTCGGCCGGTTGGTTGTGCCCGCCGGGCAGCCCGACAGCCGGGTAACCGGAGCTTCGG
>CAZNLF010000225.1:0-5104 GCA_964573595.1 uncultured Acidimicrobiaceae bacterium
GAGGCGGGCCGGTGGGAGCACGTCATCTCCGACGACGTCGAGGAGCGCCTGGTGGCGCTGTTGGGCAATCCGGCGACCTGTCCCCACGGCAATCCCATCCCCGGCGCCGACTCACCCGTGCCGCGGCAGAAGCCCTTGGACGAGACCGTCCCCGGCGAGAGGATCCGCCTCGAGCGGATCACCGAGAGCATCGAGCACGAGTCGGCGTCCCTCTCCTACCTGGGCGACCACGGGCTCAGACCCGGCACCACGGCGGTGATCCAGTCCAGGGCCCCCGACGGGACGCTCATCCTGGTGGTGGGGGAGTCGACGATCGCGCTCGGGCCGGCGATGACGGCCCGACTCTTCGTCGCCTCCGCCTAAGTTCGACAGCCCCCCGTGGCGGTTGCGGCGACCAGGGTCCGATCGGGTGCCGCGGACCGTTCCGGTGCGTCCCCGCCAGCGGTTCGACCTGCATGAGGCCCGGGACCGGTCAGCACTCACTAGAGTGGAGTGCCAGCACCGCCGAACCGACGTCCGGCTTCCGCCGGCGGGCGGGTCCGGCCGCCGGAACGAGAACCCATGCCGACCAAGCACGACAGCCGCCCAGACGAGGCCTCCAGCGTCACGTCGGAGCTCGACGCCCGCAAGTCGGCCATCCTCAACGCCGTGGTCAGCGAGTACATCGGCTCCGCCCAGCCGGTGGGCTCACAGCACGTGGTCGACGCTCCCGGGGTCAGCGTGTCGTCGGCGACCGTGCGGTCTGACATGGCGGCGCTCGAGCGTGATGGGTACCTGACCCAGCCCCACACCAGTGCCGGGCGGATTCCGACGGACAAGGGCTACCGCTTCTTCGTCGACCACCTCGGCCGTCCCGGGTCCCTCGACCCGGTCGGCCGCCAGCAGGTGCGCCGGTTCTTCGACCACGCCCACGGCGAGATCGAGTCGATGCTCGAGCACACCTCGGGCCTCCTCGCCGACCTGACCGACTGCGCGGCCCTGGTCCTCGGGCCGTCCCACGACTCGGCCGCGGTCCGATCAGTGCAGTTGGTGGGGCTGGGACCCCGACTGGCGCTCCTCGTCGTCGTGCTGGCCGACGGGGCCGTCCAGAAGCAGTCGATCGAGTTCACCGAGGAGATCGACGACCAACGACTGTCCGAGGCCGGCGCACGCCTGGCGGCGCACTGCCTCGGCCTGCCGATCACGCTGATCGGCCCACAGGTGGCCGGTACCGGCGACCCGGTCACGGACCGGGTGGTGTCGGCCGCCCTCGACGGACTGCTCTCGATCGGAGGCGCCGAGGCATCCGAGCAGCTCTTCGTCGGCGGCTCCTCGCGCATGGCGGCGGCGTTCGACGCCGTGGACACGGTGCGCTCGGTGCTGAGCATCCTCGAGCAGCAGCTGGTGGTGGTCACCCTCCTCCGCGACATCCTCGACACCGGTCTGACCGTTGCCATCGGGACCGAGCACGGCGTGGAGTCCCTGGCGTCCTGCGCCATCGTGGTCATGCCCGTGTCGGTCGACGGTGAAGAAGCCGGCACGATCGGCCTCCTCGGGCCGACGCGCATGAACTATCCGCTGGCCCTGGCGGCGGCCCGTGTGGTGGGTGACCGCCTGGGCGAGCGGTTGGGTGAGGCGGGCCGATGAGCGCCACCGACCTCTACGAGATCCTCGGCGTCCTACCGGACGCGAGCGACGAGGACCTCAAGCGCGCCTATCGGGCCAAGGCCCGAGAGTTCCACCCCGACGCCAATCACGACGATGCCGACAACGGCGAGCGGTTCAAGGAGATCAGCCTGGCCTACGAGGTGCTGAAGGACCCCGAGCGCCGTGCCCGCTACGACCGGTTCGGCCCCGAGGGCGTCTTCGGGCAGGGGGCCGGTGGCGGTGGGGCGGGTGACCCGTTCGTCGGCGGACTCGGCGACCTGTTCGACGCCTTCTTCAACGGGATGGGCGGATCGGCCGGCGGGCGGACCCGGCGCACGGGACCGATGCCCGGCCCCGACGCCGAGTTGGTCGTCCGGCTCGACTTCCGGGAGGCGGTCTTCGGCGTACAACGGGACGTGGAGGTGCAGACCCCGGTGCACTGCGACTCGTGCGAGGGCACCGGTGCCCGGCCCGGGTCGTCCCCCACCCGGTGCACCGAGTGCCAGGGCGCCGGCGAGCTGCGACGGGTCCGCCAGTCGATCCTCGGCCAGGTGATCACCGCCGTGCCCTGTCCCCGTTGCCAGGGATCGGGTGAGACCATCGACGACCCGTGCCCGGACTGCCGGGGCGAGGGCCGGCGCAACGAGCGGCGGACGTTGACCGTCGACATCCCCGCCGGCGTGGACGACGGCTCGACCCTCCGACTGGCCGGGCACGGACCCGCCGGTTTCCGGGGTGGTCCGAACGGTGCCCTCTTCGTGCATGTGTCGGTGCAGCCCGACGCCGTGTTCGAGCGGTCCGACACCGACCTCCACGCCGCCGTCCACATCCCGATGGCCATGGCCGCCCTGGGCGGGAGCATCGGCTTCGACACCCTGGACGACCGGCGTGACCTCGCCATCGCCGCCGGAACCCAGAGCGGGGCCGTCATCCAGCTGAAGGGCATGGGCGTTCCCAGGATCCGGGGCCGCGGCCGGGGCGACCTGTTCATCCACGTGGAAGTGGACACGCCCACCGATCTCGACGACCACCAACGCGAGCTCCTGGCGGACCTGGCCTCGGCCCGGGGCGAGAACCTGGGTGAGGCTCCGCACGGTGGTGAGGGGATCTTCTCGAAGCTGCGCTCGGCACTGAGCTGATCGTGTCGGCGGGCCGGCCGGACCCCGAGCTGGTGTCGGCCTCGGCGATGGTCTTCGTGGACGACCTCTCCGCCCCCCGGCTCGACGAGGGCGCGCTCCACCACCTGGTCGACGTGCTGCGCCTGAGGCCCGGAGAGGTGGTCATCGCGTCGGACGGGGAGGGCTCATGGATCCGGTGCCTGGTGTCGGGGGAGGCCACCGCTTCGCTCGTGGTCGACGGACCCGTGGTGGTCCAACCCGCCCCGGTCCCGCCGATCACGGTGGCCTTCGTGCCCACCAAGGGGGACCGTCCCGAGTGGGTCGCCCAGAAGCTGACCGAGCTCGGGGTCGACCGCATCGTGCCGCTCTGGTCCCGCCGGGCGGTCGTCCGCTGGCACGGTGACCGGGGTGTTCGGGCCGTGGATCGGCTGAGAAGGGTGGCGCGGGAGTCGTCCGCACAGTGCCGTCGGACCCGCCTTCCCGAGGTGACCGGGGTGATGGAACTGGCCGAGCTGGCCGAGCTGGCCGGGACGCCGCCGTGCCTGGCCCAGCCGGGTGGGGGACGGCCCACCCTCGCCGACACGGTCGTCGCCATCGGGCCCGAGGGGGGCTGGGACGACGGCGAGCGGTCACGGTGGGGGGAGGGGATGGGCCTCGGTCCGACCGTGCTCCGTTCGGAGACGGCGGCCGTCGCTGCCGGCACCGTCTTGTGCGCCCTGCGTGGTGGGCTGGTAGGTCCGCTTGCGTAACCACGGTGCGTGAGCAAAACTACACCTAGAGGCAGGGTGCTCCTTTTAGGAGGTCGGCGGTTCCTTCGGGATCCGCAGGAACTGAGTGTGTGGCTCCCCTGGGAGTCGCCGGAACTGAGTGTGCGCCTGCATCACACGGGCAGAGCCGGGGCTATTGGGGCGGCCGGTGCAGAACAGTGGAGGTGCACATGTCGGTGGTTGAGAATGGTGTCGAGATCCTCGACGACGAGGACGAGCAGGAAGAGGCGGCCCGGATCGCCTACGCCCGTGCCGTCGGTGCCCGTCTGCGCGCCATGCGAAAGCAGATGCGGCTCTCGCTCCAGGCGGTCGAGGCCATGTCCGAACAGGAGTTCAAGGCATCGGTGCTCGGTGCCTACGAGCGGGGCGAACGGGCCATCTCGGTCCCCCGCCTCCAGCGGCTGGCGAAGCTGTACGACGTCCCGGTGGACCAGCTGCTCCCGCCCGACGACGTGCCCGTCGCCCGGTGGGGGGCCAACGGCAACGGCGAGGTGGTGGCCCCGCTGAGCGCCCGTCGGGCCATCCAGGCGGCTTCGGGCTCCGAACGGGTCGCCATCGACCTCACCAAGTTGCACACGGTGAGCGGGCCGGAGCGGGACCTCCTGCGCCGGTTCCTGAGCATGATCCAGGTGCACCGCCAGGACTTCAACGGGCGGATGATCACCATCCGCGCCGAGGATGTCCGGGCCATCGCCTGCCTGTTCGGGGTGACCCCCGACAGCATGGGCTCGCGCCTCGACGAGCTCGGTCTCCTCGTGAGTGTGTGAGGGTGGTCAAGGGCCGCCGATGACCGAGCCGATCACCTGGCTGAGCACGAAGGAGGCGTCCGAACGCCTGGGCATCACCCTGCGGAGCCTCTACCGGTTCATCGACGAGGGTGACCTGGTCGCCTACAAGTTCGGTCGGGTGATCCGCCTCCAGGCGGTGGACGTGGACCATTTCATCGAGGCCAGCCGGATCGCCCCGGGCAGCCTCGAGCACCTCTACCCCGAGGTGAAGGGCACCAACGGTCGGCACTCGGACGCCGCCGACGGGGTGGCCACCCGACGGGGGGCATGACGGGGTTGGCCGACTGCCTGTTCTGCGGGATCGTGTCCGGCGACGTCCCCGCCGACATCGTGAGGACCGACGAGCGCACGGTGGCGTTCCGGGACATCAATCCGAACGCACCGGTCCACGTCCTGGTCGTTCCCCGTCGTCACATCGTCAACGCCTCCGAGGTGACCGCCTCGGACGGTGCCGAGGTGGCCGCCCTGTTCGAGGCGGCCAAGGCGGTGGCCGACGCCGAGGGGATCGGTGGCGAGGACCGGGGGTACCGCCTGGTGTTCAACGTCGGCCCCGACGCCCTCAACTCGGTGGACCATCTCCACCTGCACGTCCTCGGCGGGCGGTCGTTCGACTGGCCCCCGGGGTGACCACGGGGGCCGCCGGTCCCGCCCCGACCATGGGATCGCCGCACCGGGCCCGCTGGTAGGGTCGGGTCCAGAACGCTCGTGGCAGGCACCCAGGTCAAAATTCTCGTTCCCGGCAACCATCTGATGGCCGGCCTGCTCGGCCAGCGGGACGAGTTGCTGCGCCTGGTCGAGGGGGCGT
>CAZNLF010000226.1:0-5085 GCA_964573595.1 uncultured Acidimicrobiaceae bacterium
CGGCCGAGCGACGACTTGCCCTCGAGGCGGGCCACCAGGTCGGCGGGCAGGGTGACCTTCTCCTTGGTGGAACCGAGGACGAACTCGCCCGGGTGGAGGATCAGCGGCTCCTCGCCGGTGTCGACCAGCTCCGTCAGGTCCTCCTGGTTCTCGCGGACGTCGATCACCCTGCTCGTGTGGTTGCGGAAGAGCCGGAAGTACTGGTCGACGTGGAGGTCGACCGAGGAGGGCTGGACGCAGCTGTCGTCGAAGGGGTCGATGCCGATGCGCCCGGCGGCGAGTGCCTCGCGGATGGAGTGGTCGGAGAGAACCATGCCGCCCAGACGATAGTGGGGTCGACGAGCCCGGGAGTAGTCCCACCAGGAAGAATATTTATAACGTTCATGCTATAACTTGTTGGATCTAGTAGAGGTCTGCGGGTGCCCAGTCCGGATCCAGCTCGAAGAAACGCTCGGACAGTGCGTGCAGCCCCAGCCCGAACAGGGTCCACTCCTGGCCTTCGCCGTTCGGGCCGGTGGGGAGCACGAACGGCTCCATGTCCACGTCGACCCGGTGGCGCAAGGCACAGCCCTCGGCCAGGGCGCCGGTGGCCACGGTGATCTGGTGCAGGGAGAGACCCGGACGCAGCCGCAGGCCGAGGAGGTCGGCCAGCGCTCGATAGGTCTCCTCGTAGAGCGCGTTGCTCATGTCGTAGCTGGCCGAGAGCGCCTGGCGGATCCTGGCCTTCTGCCCGGTGACGTCGCCGGCGGTGGCGAGGGCCCACACGCCGATCCACAGCGACCAGGAGGACGAGTGGTTGATGGAGCCGATGGTGGCGCCCCCACCCACCCGGCACACCTCGGCGGCGACCGCCAGCCTCTTCGCGGGGGTGGAGAGGTCGAGGCCGGAGAGCACCAGTTCGAGGGCATCGGCGGTGGCCTCGTACTCCTCGTACCCGGCGTCGACGGCGATGTCGAGCAGCACCTCGGTGTGGTATTCGGCCAGATTCTCCCAGACACGGCGGATGATGGAGCCGTTGGTGAGCCGGAGGCCGGTGTCCTCCTCGACCCGTTCGAACGCCCGTTTGAAGGTCAGCGCCTCCACGCCCACACCGAGGCCCTCCTCGAGGAGGATCTTCTGGGCCGCCTCGAGCATCAGCGAACGGAGTTGCTCGCGGGTCCGCTTCGGCTGCCGGACCGGGCGGCTGGGGTGGGGTGGGGTGGCCGACGGCCGCCCGTCAGGCGCCGGCGCCCCGGTGCCGTTGTCGCGATCCGTCAGTCGATCAATTGCCATCGCCGCCATCCTTCGAAGTCCAGCCCACGCCATTATTGCAACTGCTGGTTGCAATTGCCCAACCGTCGGGTGATACTGCTTTGAAGGGCGGCGGATTCAAGTCGGGTCCCGGCGGCCGGAGACTGCGATAAGTGGCGGCGATTCCGGGGGCTCGACGAGGCGGGAGGCGGTTGTGCGAACGCGGCACGGTTCAGCGGTCACCAGAAGTTGGAGGCCCGGGGGCTCGTATTCGGGCACTGCCCCGAACACGCCTCCCCCGTACGAGGGCCAGATCTTGGCCGCACAGACGGGTGCGTTCGACAGCCGCACCGGAGGTGGGCCGGCATCGGCCGACGAGATCGCTCGGCCCCGGCGGCGGCACGGGAGGGTCGGCGCACTTTCGTCGCCAGGTCTCGTGGTGCTGGCGGCACTCGCCGTCGTCGAGGGATACGCACAGCTGGACCTGGTCCCGACCGGGCGATGGCGTCCCCCCGTCTTCGCGGTGATCGCCGTGGTGGCCGCCGTCGCCCTCACCCGATCCGCACACGTCGGGCGGCGCCCGTCGATGCGGTGGTCCGTCGTGGCATCCGCCATCGTCGTGAGCGTCGTCACCGTTGTGGCCACGACGGTCGGACGTCCCGTGGCCGCCCCACTCCTCGTGTCGGTCGACCTCTTGTTCGCGGCCACCTGCCTCTCGGTGGCGTTGGTCGACGAGGTCTCGTCTCTGCGACCACCGCGGTGGAGTCGTCCACGCAGGCGATAGTGTGTCGCCTGCACGCGGGCGTAGTTCAGAGGCAGAACACGAGCTTCCCAAGCTCGGAACGCGGGTTCGATTCCCGTCGCCCGCTCTCACATCCTGGGCGAGTTCGGCCCGGCGCCGGACCGGGAGGCCTGTCCGGCGGACAGGACTTGTCCGCCGGACAGGTGCGGGCGGAGGAGAAGGCGGCTCGGCTCGGGCGCCGACCGGGCGCCCGGTGCCCGACGGTCAAGGGTGGGTGGTGATGGCCTTGCCGCTCGGGGACAGCACATACCAGAGCCCGCCGAGGTTGTTGAGCCCCTGTCCGGTGGCCTGACCGGGTTCCGAGTCGCCGACCCAGAGATAGAGCGGCCACTTGTTGTAGGTGACCTGGATGGTCCCGTCGGTGCGGTGGGTGGTGCCCAGCAACGAGGACTCCACCCCCGGTCCGGCCACCGGAGCGGCGATCCCGGTCGGGAGCAGTATGGGCGGCCAACCCTGGGCGCAGGCTCCGTAGCAGGTGGAGGCGCCCGACTGCTTGTCGGGAACGAACAGGTAGAGGGTGAACCCCCGTCCGTCGACGAGTACCTGGCCCAGGCCCTTCACCGTGCCGGTCTGGATCTCGTACACCGCAGGCCCGACACCGTTGGTGGTCGTGGGCGCCGCCGAGGTGGTCGTGGTCGCCGCCGTGGTGCTGGTCGAGGGGTGGGCCGCCGCCGTGGTGCTGGTCGTCGACGAGCTGCTGCTCGAACCGCAGGCGGCCGACAGCACGGCGACAAGGGCGACCGCCGCCAAGCAGGGCCCGGTCCACTTACCGGCCCGTCGAGTGGAGCGATCCGGAGCCATCAAACCGGATAGCGGGGGTTGGGCAGTGACTGCGATGTCCACATCAGGCCGAGGCACATCTCGTCCGACGACCCGTCGCCCCAGGTGACGAAGTGGGGTGGGACCTTCCGCAGTGCCGGCAACTCCTGGGCGAGCTGCGGGTCGTAGGTGCAGGTGACCTGGACCTTGTCCCCGGGCTTCACCGCCACCGGTGTCTTCAAGTTGTAGGCCCGCTGGTAGTGGAAGTTGTAGTCGGGCACGTCGAGGACGGTCTTGGCCTGGGGCGTTCCCGGGTTGAGGACCATCTTGAACGTGGCGCCGAGCAGGTGCATGTGCGCGCCGGCCCTGACGATGTAGCCGCTCTGGTAGACCGGCCAGTCACACGAGGTCGAGTCACCGGCCGGTGGGTCGGTGGGATTGCGGCCGCAGACCGCCTCGATGGTGTTGACGAAGGACACCGCGCTCGGGCCGAAGCGCTGACCCAGGTTGGCCAGTGACGCCGTGCGGTTGCAGAGTGCCCCGGTCACCCCGGGGGGACACGGTACGTCCGGTGGGGCCGGCATGAGGTCGAGCTTGAGCGGGAGGAGCGGAGTCGCGACCGGCACGGTGTGGAGCACCAGCGAGTTCTTGACCGGCTGATCGCCGACCAGCAGGTTGTAGTGGACCTGCATCACGACCAGGCTCCCCGCGGGGAGGAGGATGCCGGTGCCCTGTGGGAGGTTGTCCGCTCCGTGGCCGGGAGCCCAGGCGCTCAGCCACGGGGTGTTGGAGATCTGGGCCAAGCCGGTGTTGGGGAGGGGGGACTCGCCGAAGCACGTCCAGCCGTGGCCGTTCACGTTGTCGGCCTCGGCTTCGGCTGCCAGGTTCGGGGGGACGAGGAAGAGGATCGCGTGGTGGTCCTCCGTGCTGCCCGGGAAGAATTGGCTCGAGATGATGTACGAGGTCTTGGCCACATGCGGATTGAGCAGCGTGCAGTGGTAGTCGTCGGTCGCCCCGGTGGGCGCCTTCGGTGTGTAGGAGTCGGGCTGCTTGAGGCTGATGGTGGAGACCGGGTGCGTCGACGCCTGGGCCGAGGTCGAGCCGTAGGCGACCGCGCCGACGGTGGTGAGGACAACGGCCGTTGCCGCGAATATCAGCCCCCGCCTCCACTTGTGCACGGGCTCACAGTATCCCTTCGCGGAACCCGGCGCCGTCCGGGCCGCAGCGGTCGGCTGCCGTCGCACGGCGGCCGCAGGCCGGCTGCGACCGTTTACCGGCCGCGTCCCTCGGACGCCGGTTAGCGACTGAATTGCCTTCCCGCTACGGTGTCGGCAAACGAACGGGGTGGACATGACGACTGGAGTGGGGGCGATGACCGAGCAGATTCCGTTGGTCGACTATCTGGTGCTCGGCAAGGACCCGCATCTGGTCGCCAACGAGTGCACCGCCTGTGGCGCCCGGTTCTTCGACCGGCGGAACGCCTGTGCCGCCTGCGGCAAGAACGAGTTCCACCGAGTGGACATCCCGACCGAGGGTGAGGTCCAGGCGTTCACCATCGTGAGCTTCGCCGCACCCGGGGTGCCGGTTCCCTACGTGGCCGCCCTGGTCGACTGCGAAGGCACGAGCGTGCGGGCCAACCTGATCAACGTCGAACCCGATCCTGAGCATGTGACGCTGGGGATGCGGGTCCGGCTGGCCACGCAGCCCATCGGGGCGGACAGCAACGGCACCGAGGCGATCGGGTTCGGTTTCGAGCCCGTGGCCAGGTAGAGCGAAGGAGAGGTTGAGCACCATGGCATCCGACGACCTGTGGATCCTGGGGATCCACATGACCAAATTCGGGAAGCACCCGGACCTCGACCTCGTCGACCTGGCCTCGGAGGCGGTCCTCGGTGCGCTGGCCGACGGGGGCGTCACCATGCAGGACATGGGGGTCATCGGCGCCGGCAACCTGATGGCCGCCAACGCCGGCATCGGCCAACAGGTGCAAAAGCAGCTGGGCCAGACCGGCATTCCCGTCTACAACGTGGCCAACGCCTGCGCCACCGGGGCCACGGCACTTCGCGTGGCCTGCATGGCCGTCAAGTCGGGCGAGGCCGACATGGGACTGGCCTTCGGGGTGGAGAAGCTGTCGGGAGCGGGACTCCTGTCGGGTGGTAGCCGCAAGGAGGACTCCGACACCTGGACGCCGGCGGGTCGCTACGGGGCCGTGGCCCCGGTCGACGGTCGCATCGGCACGGAGATCATGCCCGGCGTCTTCGCCCAGATCGGCATGGAGTACGGCCACAAGTACG
>CAZNLF010000227.1:0-5056 GCA_964573595.1 uncultured Acidimicrobiaceae bacterium
AACCGATGACCTGCTGGTTGTAAGCCAGCTGCTCTACCAACTGAGCTAAACGCCCCGATGACGGTCCCCGCAGAGGGTCCGGGGTGCCAAGCGTAGGGTAGCGCCGTACTCGTGGCGGTCGTCAGGGCGATGCCACCCCTGTGACCGGGGCGTTGAGCCCCCGCGAGGCCAGGGACCGAAAATAGCTGGCGTCACCATAGGAGTACACGGATCCGCTGGCCGCCGCCAGCCAGTACCCGCGGCCTCCGGGGGATGCTGCGACCCCGATGACGGGAGATGCCGCCGTGATGCCCTGTCCCGGAACCGATCCGAGGTAGCCGGCGTTGCCGAAGGTGAACACCCCGCCGTCGGCGGCCACCAACCAGTACCCCTCGCCGTTCGGGGTCTCGGCCATCCCGGTGATCGGCCGGTTCAGATGGGTGGCGCCCATGGAGCCGTGGAACCGGGCATCGCCGAAGGAGAAGATGCCGCCGTCGGCCGCCACCTCCCAGTAGCCGCCTCCGTCCGGTGTGGCCGCCATGCCCACCACCGGCTGGTTCAGATGGGTGGCGCCCATGGAGCCGTGGAACCGGGCATCGCCGAAGGAGAAGATGCCGCCGTCGGCCGCCACCTCCCAGTAGCCGCCTCCGTCCGGTGTGGCCGCCATGCCCACCACCGGCTGGTTCAGATGGGTGGCGCCCATGGAGCCGTGGAACCGGGCCTGACCGAGTGTGAAGATCCCGCCGTCGGCCGCGGTCAGGTACAGGGACTGGGAGGAGGGTGGGAACACCATCTGCTCGACGAGGGGCTGGAAGGTCCCCAGGGAGCCGACCAAGGAGGCTCCCGCCGCCCAGCACTCGGTCGCCTGGAGGCAGGTCACCGAGCCGAGGAGGCTGATGGCCGTCACCGACGGGGTCGGGTCGATCGACCATGCGCTCCCGTCCCACTGCTCGATGAACGAGCTGGGCTGGAACTGCGAACCGCCTCCACCGCCGAAGGGCCCGGCCGAACCGACCGCCCAGCACTGTTGTGCGCTGAGGCAGGAGACCCCGTTGAGGATGCTGCCCGTACCGACCGGGGGAACCGCGCTCGGCACCACCGACCACGTCGAGCCGTCCCAGTGCTGCATGAGCGTCGCATCCGCCGTACCGGTGCTGCCCGTGGTCGAGCCCGACGCCCAGCAGTCCGAGACGGTGACGCAGGTGACACCGGTCAGGTAGACGCCCTCCGGGCTGACCGCCTCGAACCCCGGGACCACCGACCAGGCCGTGCCGTCCCAGTGCTCGATGAGTCCCTGGTCACCGATGGCCGCCGGCCAGATGGGAAGGAAGTTCGGGTTCTGCTGCACCGCGCCGGCGGCTCCGACCGCCCAGCAGTCCGAGGCGGCGACACAAGAGATCGCGTCGAGCTGGTCGTAGGTCTGCCCGGACGAGGGCGCGGTCACAATCGACCACTGGCTGCCGTTCCACTGCTCGATCAGCGAGTTGAGCGCACCGCCGTTCTGGTCGGTGGAGAAGCCGACGGCCCAGCAGTCCGAGGACGACGTGCAGCTGACGCCCTCGAGGAACGCGCCGACTGCACCGGTGGGGGTGGGGCTGGGGACGACATTCCACGAGGACCCGTCCCACTCCTCGACTGCGGACCCGGTCGACGATCCTCCCGAGGGGCCAGTGACGCCTCCGACCGCCCAACAGTCCGACCCGCTGACACAGGTCACGGCGAAGAACACGGCCCCGCCGGCGCCCTCGGGGGTGGGAGTGGGGACGACGGACCAGGCGGATCCGTCCCACTCCTCGGCCAGTGGTGTCGGAGGCCCGCTGTTGCCCAGTGTGGCGCCGACCGACCAGCACTCGAACGCGTTGGCGCAAGCCGATCCGAGCAGCAGGTTGTTGGCGCTGCTCGTGGCATCACCGACGTTCGCAGCGACGATGCCCCACGAGCTGGACGCAGCCGCGCCGACCGGGACTGCTGGCCAGACGACCGTGGCAATCGTGGCGATGGCGGCGACACCGAGCACCGCGGCCCTCCGCATCACCGCCGTGCGCCGTCGCCGACCCCCGGGGAGGCGCACGGGCCTGCCCTCGAAGGGCATTTCGACCATCCCGGAGTGTGTCAGCTTCTGCGAACCCTGAGGTGGATGGGGCCGGTGAACGTGGCCCGGGTGGGCGGGGCCCCGGGTGGAAGGGGGACTGGTGGATGGACCCGGGTGGAAGGGGGACTGGCGATCAGCGCTCCGACGCAACCTCGAGCAGATCGCCCAGGAGCTCGGGGGTGGCGGCGGCGACCGGGGTGCGCCGCTCCTCGTGCTCGAGGGTCACGAGCTCCCTCCCGGCCGACTCCCCCACCACCGCTCCGGCTTCGGTGCAGATCAACATGGCGCCCAGGTAGTCCCAACTGCCAAGAGACGACCCGCCGACCACTGCGTAGCCGTCCAGCACGCCCTCGGCCACCGCACAGAGGTCGAGAGCGGCCGAACCGAGGCTCCGATACTGGTTCCAGCCGAAATAGCGCGGGGGGTAGCCGGAGAAGCCGACGATGGCGTCACCGAGCGACCGGCACGAGGACGCACGGACGGCGTTGCCGTCACGATGGGCGCCCCCTCCCCTCGTCGCATGGAACCTGACGCCTGATGCCTGATTGACCACGAGGGACACAAGCGGGCCCGACTCGTCGACGGCGCACAGGCTCGTGGCGAACCAGGGGATGCCCCGGGCGGCGTTGGTGGACCCGTCGACGGGATCGAGGACCACCACCACCGGGCGGTCGGCCCGGTGGGATCCCGACTCCTCCGACATGATGCCGAGGCCGGCCCCGTCCAGCACGGCCAGCGCCGCTTCATCTGCGGCGAGGTCGGAACGGTACTGACCGGCCCTCGTCCCGGCCAGCCCCCAGTCCGGCAGCTCGGCGAGGGACCGGCTGACCGCGTCCGCCGCCGCGTCGAGCACCTCGAGCAGGCCTTCGTCGTCCATCCTTCGACGTTACCGGAGCACGCTGGGACCGGTAGGCTGGTGCTCCTGTGGCAGTCATCGATGTGGCCGGGTACGTGGCCGACCTCAAGGACCATTCGGTCGACCATGGTTTCCATGTTCACGACGAGCGGCATTTCGTCGAGACCTACTCGCTGCGCCAGGTCTGGGAGGTGGAGCTCCATCCCGAGGACGGTTGCGGTGGGCCACTCGACCTGCACCTGGCCCTCGAGGTCGATCCCCGGACACTGCTCTCGTTCGAGGACGCCGTATTCGGCCTACCCGAGGACGAGGAGCCTCCCGACGAGTTCCACTTCCCTCTGACCTTCACCTGGGCCCTCCCCCCGTTGCCCCACGGACCTGACCTGCTCCGTCTGGCCATCGACCTGGCCGGTGTCGGTGGCATCGAACTCCCGCTGGAGGTCTCGGCTATCGATTCCTACGCATCGGCCACCGATGCGGCCGAACGGCGGCTCAACATCGTGGCCCGGTCGCCGGTCTCGCTCACCCGCATCCTGGCCGGCGAGGAGATGATGTGCGAGGTGTTCGATCGCTGCCTCTCGGTCAGCCGCTATCTGCTCGACTCGGCCGGCAGCTGGCTGGGGTGAGATCACCCGCCATCGGTGGCCGGTTCGGTCGCCTGGTGGTCGCCGGGGTTTCAGCCGTCGCGCTCGGCGCCGGGCTCAGTGCCTGCGGCGCCAGTGGAACCGGCCTCGCACAACAGGCGTGCTCGCACGTCAACCGTTCGATCAGCCTGCTCGGACAGGCTGCCCACCAGTCCGATGCGGCCACCGCCGACGGGCTCCGGCAGACGGCATACCGCCAGCTTCGCGACGCCCTTCCGATTGCCGCCGAGGCCGCCTATCGCGACGGCCAGTACCAGGCCCTCATGACCACACTGGCCGAGAGCGGCAGGGTGTCGGAGCCGACATTGATCCCGGCGCTGAAGGCCCAGTGCCAGGCTGCGGACAGCTCGACGTTCGGTCAGACCCCACCGCCGTCGTCCATTCCACCACCGGCGCCTGTCTCCTCGTCACCCTGATCGTCCCGGAGGAGCGGTCCGTGCGGGGATGGATGCCGGCAGGGCTCACCGGGCCCTCAGGGCCCCCCTGCCGCGGCCGAGGAGGTCGGGGCGGTTGCGCCGGAGGTGGGAGTCAGCGCCGGTGGCAGCAGGTCGCGGCCGGCCATCTGCAGCCGGCCGACCCTGACCACCTCGGGCAGGACGTGGGCGTCCAGCCACTGGCCCGCCGCCGGCGTCGGGGCGATGTGCACCCCGTCGCCGTCACGGACCTGGACCCCGTTGAACGACATGGTGAAGGCGCCACCCGGGCACAGCTCACCGCCCAGATCGCCCACCTGGACCGTCGCCGGGTGCTCCGCGGCAACCGCTCGCACCATGGAGTTGTAGTCGGCCAGCCGTGCCGCCGAGTCCTCGGGCCACGGCTGGCCGTTGTCCTGCTCACCCGAGTCGTAGCAAGGTGAGGTCTCGAGCACCATGAGAGCGCCACTCGACGTGACCACCTGGACGGCCTCCTCCAGTGACTGCTTGAGGTCGGCGTCGAATGCCGGTTCACCGATGTGCACCCAGTGGCCCCCGATGAGACGGTCGTGGACCTCCCATCGGCCGGCCAGGACCACCACGACGTTGGGGTGGAACTGCTCCAGATCCCCGCGCCACAGGGCGGGCCACTGGGCTGACGTCGGGCTCGAGGTGCTGCAGGCGGGCGCAGAGTTGTAGACCACCCCATGCTCCTGGTACTGGGTGCTCCTCACCACGCCACAGCCGACGATCGCACCGTTGTCTATGTTCACGTTGTAGCTGGCTTGCGGTTGGCTGGCCAACATGGCGAAGCCCATGCGCCATGCCACCGAGTCCCCGAATATGGCCACCCGGACAGGGGGTCCGCTGTATTCGGCCCCGACGACGTGCACGTTGCTGGCTGCCTCCGCCGTCGCCGGGAGCGTCGCCACCACCGTGACGAGCACGACCCCCAGGAACGCCCCGGCGGTGGCCAACCAAGCCCTCCACTCGGTCAGCGAGCGCATGCTTCCCCTCCTGACCGGCTCCTCGACCAGGTAGTAGGACCCGGTGGCCACCACCAGGGTGACGG
>CAZNLF010000228.1:0-5023 GCA_964573595.1 uncultured Acidimicrobiaceae bacterium
AGGACGACGACCGAAAGGGTGAGCCGTCGGCCGACCGCTGACACCATGCGCCAATCGATCCGGCGGGACTCATCGACCACCTCGGACCACCGGCGAGCGGCCACCGTCAGTTCGTCGTCGAGGCCCGGATGGATCTCGTGTTCGGGCAGGAGCACGACCACGTCGATCCCATCGGCTCGCCTGGTCTCCCAGATGCGTTGGCGGATGGTCTCCATCGCCGGTCGGACGGTGTATTCGCTGTAATAGTCCGAAGTGGGCAGGACCACGTCGGCCAAGAAGAGCTGGGAAGGCCGCTGCAGCCGGACCTCGAAGTTCACCGTGAACCCCCGCACCCAGCCCGAGGCCAGAGCACCCGGCTCGTTTGCCGGAACGGCCACCGTGGGGAATCGCCAACCAACTGTCGGACGGGCATACGCCCTTCCTGACCCATCCGGGCTTGGGACACCAACACACCGGTGATCGGCCGGTTGAATGCTCCGGGCGGTCATCCAACGATACACCCGACCTGTGAAAACCCGGGGACACGCCACCGGCGTCCTCTCGGCGCAGCGATCCGCGAATTTCGCTCAGTGGCACCCGGCTCGGAAACGGGTCGGCATCCTGTGTGGCGAAGGCGCCGGGCCCGGGCTTCTGGGACTCGGACATGGAGAACCGATACTTCGAGAGGGACAACTGGCGATGCGGCGCGCCGCGGCATCGGGCAAATGGTCGATTTTCGACAAGCCACCGCGGTAGCCAACGCAATATTCGCGGGGATGACGAAAGCCATGGCCAATGCCCTGGCCAAAACACCGCTTAGCGCTCTGACCAGGGCATTCCCTGCGTGGGCCGGGAAGGATTCGAACCTTCGAAGGCAGAACCGGCAGATTTACAGTCTGCTCCCTTTGGCCACTCGGGCACCGACCCGCAGGCCGGAAGGATAACCCGTGACGCGGCGCTACTGTTTCGCCATGCCCACCTTCGACGTCGTCTCCGAAGTTGACATGCAAGAGGTCCGCAACGCGGTCGACCAGGCCAACCGTGAGGCCGCCACCCGCTTCGATTTCAAGGGGACCGATTCCTCCGTCGAGCTCACCGAGAAGGAGCTCCTGCTCAACTCGTCGACGGAGGACCGGCTCCGCGCCCTCTACCAGGTGCTCCAGGAGAAGCTGGTCAAGCGAGAGGTGTCGCTCAAGTCCTTCGACGTCGGCAAGATCGAGGAGGCCTCGCGTGGGGCGGCCCGCCAGAGGCTGGCCATCCAGGCCGGCATCTCCTCGGACCACGCGAAGAAGATCAACCGGTTCATCAAGGACCTCGGGCTGAAGGGCGTCAGCTCCCAGACCCAGGGCGACCAGCTGCGGGTCATCGGCAAGAAGCGGGACGACCTGCAGACGGCCATCGCCGCACTGAAGGCCGAGGACTTCGGGATCCCCCTGCAGTTCAACAACTTCAGGGACTGAGCCACCGGTCTTCAGGTCCTGAGCCACCCGCCGGGCTCAGGTCGGTCGTCTCCGGCTCGCCCGCCAGACCGAGCCGGTCAGCAACCCGGCCACCAACAGCGGCAGGAGCGCAGCGGCCACGTCCCTGAGGCCGTGGTCGAGGCAGACGGCGGCCACGAGGCCGACCACGACGACGGCGCCCAGGAACAGCTCAGGGGTGTCGCCGATCAGGAAGTCCCACCAGAACCGGCCGAAACCGATGACGGCGCGTCGGGCCCAGGAAGGTCCACCGCCCGGAGGGTCCGCCGGAGCCGACGACGAGGGGCCGGCTGCGTCAGCCATACGGCACGCCCTCGGCCGCCGGCCCACCTGCAGGACCGGCGAGCCTGCCCTCGGGGAGCCAGGCGACGAGAGCCCAGGCCACGCCGCCGTAGAAGGCCACGAGGCCGAGGATGGCGAGGTCCGACCCCGGCCAGTGGACGCCGATGCTCTCACCCACCCAGAAGGTCCCGAAGCTGACCAGCATCAGACCGACTCCCATCTTCATCGCGTTCTCGGGCACGGACGACAGCTGGCGGGCGAGGAGCAACCCGGCACCCGTCACCACGACCAGCGCCGCTCCGGCAGCCACGGCGGCCAGTCCGAGGTCGTGGGAGGTGGAGCCGAGCGTGAGCACGACGACCACCACCTCCAGCCCCTCGAGGAACACCCCCTTGAAGGCCACGACGAAGCCGGTGGCATCCCGTGCACCTGCCGGTGGCGACTCGGACAGCTCGGCGACCTGCTCGGCGAAGATGGCGTCCTCGTCGTGCTTGGCCTTCAGGCCCGCGGCCCGCAGGACCGCCTTGCGCAACCACTGCAGCCCGAAGACCAAGAGCAACCCCCCGACCACCAGCCGGAGGGTTGACAGCGGAACCAGATGCACCAGTGCGGGGCCGAGCACCGCGACTAGGGCCGCCAGGGTGAGCAGGGCCACGACGACACCCTCGATGGCGGAGCGCCAACCCCTGGTGAGCCCGACGGCGAGCACGATGGTCAAGGCCTCCACCCCCTCCACGGCGCTGGCCAGGAAGACGGCCACCACCAGCACCAGGGTCCCGCTCTGGGTGACCGCGCCGGTCATGCCCGTCTCCGGCCCCGACCGGTCAGCGGCGCGGCGTTGTCACGCGGCCTCGACGAGGTCGTCGAGCTCCTCGACCGGGTGCACATGGAAGAGCCGGTTGTAGAGGATGTACTTGAGCACCCAGAACAGTCCGAAGGACATGACGTTGGCGGCCAGGACCACGATGGTCTGGTCGAAGTGGCTCAGGTGGTGCTCGATCCCGATGTGCCGGGCAATGGCGGCACCGCCGATCGACACCAGGATGCCGACGGCGGACATGACCCAGAACGGGACGATCTCCTTCATGAGGTGGGACCGGCCGCCCTTGCCCCACACCCACATCCGATTGAGGTAGTACGAGGGGACGGTGGCGACGATGTTGGCGAACACCGTGCTCACGATCTCCCCCCACAGGTGCAGGACCCCGAACACCAGGGCCAGGACGGCGAACGAGACGATCGTCGAGATGACCGACACCATCGTGTACCGGATCACCTGCTTCGCCTCGGGCGTGTGCCGCCTCTGCCACAGGTGTTCGACGCGCTCGGTCAGACCACTCATCGGGGAAACCTTAGCCGTCACGGGCCGAACCGGCCCTTCGGCCCGGACGTCGTGCCCCGCCCTAGTCGGGAGCTCGATGCGTCAGATGCCCAGCTCAGAGGGCATTGGCGCTCGCCACACCACCAAACCAGGCCGCGCTCGGCTTCGGGCGCCGCTCGAAGGTGCGCCGGTCGGCAGCGACCAGCCCGAAGGTCGGCCCGTACCCCAGCACCCACTCGAAGTTGTCGAGCAGGCTCCAGTAGAAGTACCCGCGCACGTCGATCCCGTCGCCGAGACAGCGCCCCAGCCCCGCCAGGGCCCGGCGGACGTACTCGATCCTCGCCGTGTCGTCCTCGGTGCCGATGCCGTTCTCGGTGACGTAGACCGCCAGCCCACCGGTCTTGAGCGCGGCCCGGCGGACGGTGGCCTCGAGCGCCTCCGGCCAGAACTCGTAGCCCATCTGGGTGCGCGGGACCCCAGTCGCCCCCTCGAGTGGCCCGTCCGGTCCGACCCGCATCCGGGTGTAGGTCTGCACCCCGACGAAGTCGTCCCCTCCGGTGGCCTCGAGGAACACGTCCTCGGACGGCCGCCGGAGCCGTTCCAGCCACTCCTCACCGCCCGGCTGGAGCTGGTAGTCGGTCATCGACAGCGTCAGCCCGACCGGGGCCGATCCGGGTCCCGACCGGATGGCGTCGACGGCCAACCGGTGGGCGGTGACCAGCGCATGGTTGACGGCGTCACGGCGGCTCCGGTCCCGGACCCGGGGCGGGAAGATGCCGAGCCGCCACCCCATCGTCGACACCACGTTGGGCTCGTTGATCGTGCAGGCGATGCCGACGAGGTCCCCGAGGTGGTCCACCACCCGTTGGCAGTACCGGGCGAAGCGCTCGGGTGCCCGGGCGTACTCCCAGCACCCGGCGGCGGCCAGCCATCGGGGGTGGGTGAAGTGGTGGAAGGTGACGACCGGCAGGACGCCCCGCTCGTGGCAGGTGGCCGCCATCCGCCGGTAGTGATCGAGCGCCACCAACGAGAACTCGCCCTCCGCGGGCTCGATGCGGCTCCACTCGAGCGAGAACCGGTAGGCCGACAGGCCCAGCCCCGCCACGAGGTCGATGTCCTCGGCGTAGCGATTGAACGAGTCGCACGCATCGCCACTCATGGCGAGGCAACCGGACGTCGGGTCGTGCTCGAAGACCCACCAGTCGTTGTTGACGTTACCGCCCTCGATCTGATGGGCGGCCGTGGCCGTCCCCCAGACGAAGCGATCCGGAAACGGGAGGGTGGCCACGGTGGGAACCGTAGCGGGGGCGGGCCGACGGCGCGGGTGCGATCGGCTCCTCGCGGTCTTCGCCGCCATGGCCACGCGGGATGAGAGGATGAGTGGGTGAGCGATGCCCTCGAATTCCTCGTCGACCTACTCGACCTCGAGCCCATCGAGGTCAACATCTTCCGTGGCGTGAATCCGAACGAGGAGCGCCAGCGGGTGTTCGGTGGCCAGGTCGCCGCCCAGTCGCTGATGGCCGCCGGACGGACGGTGGAGATCGGCCGACCCCACTCCCTCCATGCCTACTTCCTGCGACCGGGCGACCCGACGGTCCCCATCCTCTACGAGGTGGACCGCATCCGGGACGGCCGCTCGTTCACCACCCGCCGCGTCGTCGCCATCCAGCACGGTCGGGCCATCTTCAATCTGTCGGCATCCTTCCACGTCGACGAGCCGGGGCTGTCCCACCAGTTCCCGATGCCCGACGTGCCCGACCCCGACAGCCTCGAGTCGCTGGTCACCAGGCTCGAGCCCTACCGCGAGTCGCTGGGCGACTGGTTCGCCAAGCCCCATCCGATCGACCAACGGCCGATCGGCGAGCTCCCCTACAGCCGATCGGCCAGCAAGGAGCCGATCCAGCGGCTCTGGATCCGGGCCGACGGGACCCTCCCCGACGACCCCCTGCTGCACGCCTGCATC
>CAZNLF010000229.1:0-5003 GCA_964573595.1 uncultured Acidimicrobiaceae bacterium
ACGGCGAGCCGGTGTCGATCCGGACGCCGAAGGAGGCCGACCACCTCGGCATCGCTACCGTCTACCAGGACCTCGCCCTGTGCGACAACCTCGATATCGTGCAGAACATGTTCCTCGGCCATGAGGACCTCTCGCACCGGCTGCTCGACGAGACCCGGATGGAGTTGACCGCCAAGAAGACGCTGTCCGACCTGTCCGTCACCACCGTCAGCTCGGTCCGCCAGGCGGTCGGTTCCCTGTCGGGCGGCCAGCGCCAGTCGGTGGCGGTCGCCCGGGCGGTGATGCGTGACGCCCGCCTGGTGATCATGGACGAGCCCACCGCCGCCCTTGGAGTGTCCCAGACGGCCCAGGTCCTCGAGCTCATCAAGACGCTGGGGGCCAGGGGCATCGCGGTGATCGTCATCTCGCACAACCTCAACGACGTCTTCACCGTCGCCGACCGACTGGCGGTCCTCTACCTGGGCCGGATGGTCAGCAGCGGCCCGATCGGCGATTACGACCCACAGCGTGCGGTCGAGCTCATCACCACCGGGCGCCTGTCGGGCGCCGTAGCATCGTCATCCGGCAGCAGTACCGACACGAAGGGCTGAGCCGATGGCACCAGCAGAGGGACGCACCGCATCCGGTGAGACGTCGACGTCGACCGACATCCCGGGGATGGTGTCGGCCGAGACCGACAGCGACACGCCGGCGGAACTCGGTGCCACCGCCCCCGAGCTGACCAACTCCCTCGGCGAGTTCATCCGGGCGTGGGCGAAGCGGATCCGGAGCGGCGAGAGCGGCGTCCTGCCCGTCCTCGGGGGCCTCATCCTGTTGGTGATCATCTTCCAGGCCAAGGACTCCGTGTTCCTGTCGGCGGGCAACCTGGTCAACCTGCTGGTCCAGGGGTCGGTGTTCGTGCTGTTGGGGATGGCGGAGATCTGGGTGCTGGTACTCGGGGAGATCGACCTGTCGGTCGGCTACGTCGCCGGCATCGGTGGCACCGTCACGGCGATCCTGTCCACGACCCACAACCTCCCGTGGTGGGTGGCCATCATCGGGGGGGTCCTCGCCACCGCCGCCATCGGCGCGATCTGGGGGACCCTCGTCATCCGGTTGCGGCTCCCCTCGTTCGTGGTGACGCTGGCCGGGCTGCTCGGGATGGAGGGGCTCCTGTTGTACCTGGTGAACGCCAACGGCACCGGTGGGACCATCCGGATCAACAGCACCGTGCTCCTCGACATCGCCAACGGCAACATGAGCACCGTGGCCGGTTGGATCGTGATGGTGGTCGCGGTGGCCGCTTTCGGCGGCGTGACCGTCCTCCGGGACCGGCACCGGCGAAACAGCGGCCTGGTGGCACCGCCGTTGCCCGTCACCCTGCTCAAGGTGGCGATCATGGCCGCGGCGGGCATCGCCCTCGTGCTGATCTGTAATACCGACCGCGGGGTGCTGGTCCCGCTCCAGGGCGTTCCCTACGTGGTCCTGATCGTGCTCGGTTTTCTGGCGGCATGGACCTTCCTCCTCAGCCGGACCCGCTTCGGGCGTTACCTGTACGCCATCGGCAACAACGCCGAGGCCGCCCGTCGCGCCGGCATCAGCCTCGGGTGGAACAAGCTCTGGGCGTTCACGCTCACCGGCTTCACCGCGGGCGCCGCCGGCATCGTCTACGCGTCCCGGCTCGGCTCCATCTCGAACAATATCGACGGCGGGACGCTCGTCCTCTACGCCGTGGCCTCCGCGGTCATCGGCGGCGCCAGCCTCTTCGGTGGCCGGGGCAAGATGGTCTACGCACTGCTCGGTGGTCTGGTCATCGCCACCATCTACAACGGCATGGGACTCCTCGGTCTGGCTGCCTCCTATCAGTACATGGTGACGGCGCTCGTGCTGCTCGCGGCGGTCACCATCGACTCGTTGGCCCGGCGCGGTCGCGAGTCCGTCTGAACCGCGCAATCCGACCGGACCCCTCCGAGCCGGCAGCCGACGGCGGCCGTCTCGGCCGGCTCAGCCGGCTCAGCCGTCTCGAGTCCGGCTCGGCCGTCCGGAATTGCGGCCCGTCCCGTGCCACCTGGTCCTCCTCGGCGTGCTCTCCGCTGCGCCATGCACTCCGTTGGGCCGTGCTCTCCGCGGCACCATCCTCTCCGTTGGGCCATCCGGGTTCGCCGCTCGGCGTGAATCGCGTCGGTCACCTGGGTCTGCTCCGCGTGGTCGCCCGGGGACGGATCGGTTGCCGACGCCCGGGAGGCGCACGGCGCCGGGATGCCCGATCGCGGGCGGCCGTGGAATGATCGATGGGGACGAACGTGTTTCGTATGGGGAGACGACCGATGGACGGTGCCGGCAGCGAAGACGGACACGACGTGTTGGACGGATGGTGCAGCAACGTCTCGGGCGAGAGGGTCGTCGTGGGCGAACGGAGTGGCCGGGGCATACAGGACGAACACGGAGGCAGTGACGATGGCTGAGATCCAAGGAACATGGGAGCCTGCATTCGAAGGGGTGGTGGCGACGCTGGCGTCGAGCCTGGACGCGGGCACCGATGTGGGCGCGTCGGTCGCCGTCTACCTGCGGGGGGATCCTGTCGTGGACGTCTGGGGGGGATACGTGGACGAATCCCGTTCTGCGCCCTGGGAGCGGGACACGATCACGAACGTGTGGTCGACGACCAAGACCATGACGTTCCTGTGTGCCCTGATGCTGGCTGATCGCGGCGAGCTCGACTTCCATGCTCCCGTCTCCAGGTACTGGCCGGAGTTCGCCGCCGCCGGCAAGGGCGCCGTCAAGGTCCGCCACCTCATGGGCCACACCGCCGGGCTGTCGGGTTGGTCCGAGCCCATCGAGCCCGAGCAGCTCGCCGACTGGGACCTGTGCACGTCACTGCTGGCCGCACAGGAGCCGTGGTGGGAGCCGGGCACGGCCTCGGGGTATCACGCCGTGACCCAGGGCTATCTCATCGGCGAGGTCGTCCGCAGGATCACCGGTACGACGATCGGGGCCTGGTTCGCCAGCGAGGTGGCCGGCCCACTCGCCGCCGACTTCTACATCGGGCTGCCGGCCAGCGAGGATCACCGGGTCTCGCTGGTCATACCCCCACCGCCGGTCGACGTGGAGGCCGTGAACCCGTCCAAGATCGCCCTGCGCACGTTCACGAACCCGCTCCTCGACGCCACGTACCCGGCCCACGAGTGGTGGCGCCGGGCGGAGATTCCCGCCGCCAACGGCCACGGCAACGCACGGTCAGTGGCCACGATCCAGTCGATCATCGCCGGTCGCGGCGAGGCCCGGGGCGTGCGACTCCTCTCCAGTGAGGGCTGCGACGCCATCTTCGAGCAGCAGTCGAACGGGACCGATCTCGTCCTCGGGCTGCCCAACCGGTTCGGAATGGGGTATGGACTCAGCAATGAATTCATGCCGATCGGACCGCGGGCCTGCTTCTGGGGGGGATACGGCGGCTCGCTCATCGTGATGGACCAGGAGACCCAGGTGACCGTTTGCTATGTGATGAACCGGATGGAGAGCGGGCTCCAAGGCGACTTCCGTGGGGCCAACATCATGCTGACTGCGGCGGAGGCCGTGGTGGCCACGGCGGAGGCCTGAGCCGGACTCCATGGAAAGGCGCGAGCCGGCAGAAAGAGCTCCGTCGGCGTGACCGACCCGACCCACCCGGGTAGCGATCCCGACGCGGGCGGTGACCGGCGCGGCGGAAAGGGGGCCGACGCCGGACGGGCCGAGGACGCCGGCAGGAGGGCGGACGCCGCAGGGGAGGAAGAGGCCGGTAGGGCACCGGGCGGGAGGGAGGCGAGGCCGCGCTCGTTCGAGTCCCAGTTCGAGGAGCAGCAGAACACCCCCTTCCCTTGGAAGGCCCTCGTCAAGCGGTCCATCGTGGTCACCATCGCTGGCGTGGCGCTGTACTTGGTGCTCCCCGAGGTCATCGACGTCTTCCATGCCTGGCCCAGACTCGTGACGCTGAACCTGCTCTGGTTCATCCCCGCCCTGCTGGCCGAGGGGATCCACTTCGCCTGCACCTTCTCCCTCCAGCGCATCGCCCTGCGGACCAAGGCGTGGTTCTCGGTCATCACCGCCCAACTTGCGGGGAATGCGATCTCGTTGATCGTGCCGGGAGGCGCGGCAGCCGGTGCCGCTGTCCAGTTCAGGATGTTGGCGGTCAGCGGCATGGACGCGACGGACGCGGTCGGTGGCCTGACTGCATTCTCGTTCCTGGGCATCGGGGGCCTGCTGGCGCTCCCGGTGTTCGTGCTGCCGGCGGTTCTGTTCGGTGCGCCGGTCAGCCGAGGACTCGTAGACGCCGCGATCATCGGTGCTATCGGCTTCTTCCTCTTCCTCGGCCTCGGCGCCGTGGTGATGGCCATCGACGCTCCGCTCGAGTGGGCCGGACACGCCTTCCAGGCGTTCTACAACCGGGCGTTCCGGAAGAGGGAGCCGATCCACGGGCTCTCCGACCGGTTGTTGGAGCAGCGGAACCTGATCCGCTCGGTGCTCGGACAGCAGTGGTGGCAGGCCACACTGCTGTCAGCCGGCCGACTGTTGTTCGACTACTTGTGCCTCTTGTTTTCCGTGCGGGCGGTGGGCGCACACCCCCGGCCCTCGCTGGTACTGCTTGCGTACGCGGTAGCGGGGATCATCGGCTTGGTCCCCATCACCCCGGGAGGCCTCGGCATCGTCGAAGCCAGCCTCAGTGGGCTGCTGGTGCTGGCCGGGTTGGACGGCGTGCAGGCGGTGCTCGCCACCCTGGCCTACCGCCTCGCCTCCTATTGGCTGCCGCTGATGTCCGGACCGTTCGCCTATCTCGCGTTCAAGTACCGCTATCGCGATCCCCACACTCCTCCGACGGTGACGGCCGAGCCCTCGCCGACCTGAGGTCCTCCGGAGACCTACTTCCGGAGCCTCCCGGGGAACGGGACTGGGGGATCTGGGGCCCGGGGGACTGGGGCTCGGGCGGCCGAACCCTGTCACAGCCCGCCGGTTGCTCTATCGGCACGGCCGGTCCGGACCTTTAGCGATTT
>CAZNLF010000230.1:0-4957 GCA_964573595.1 uncultured Acidimicrobiaceae bacterium
TGCGCATCGAGGACCTCGACCTCACCGAGCGTCCCCGCAACTGCCTCAAGCGGGCGCAGATCAACACCATCGGCGAGCTGGTCGACCGCACGCTCGACGACCTGCTCAACATCACCAACTTCGGGCAGAAGTCGCTCGACGAGGTGCTGCAGAAGCTCGACGAGCGGGGCCTGTCCCTGCGGGTCAAGGACTGAGGGCACCATGCTCGGAACCCCGAAGAAGGGCCGTCGCTTCGGCGGCAGCGCCGCCCATCAGAAGGCCATGATGGGGAACCTCGTGGCGTCGCTGATCGCCGCCGAGTACCTGGTCACCACCGAAGCGAAGGCCAAGGCCCTCCGACCGGTGGCCGAGAAGGTGATCACGGCGGCGGCCAAGGGCGGGGTGTCCCGCCACCGAAACGTGGTGGCCTTCATCCGTGACAAGGACATGGCCCACAAGCTGTTCGAGGAGATCGGCCCCCGCTACGCCGAGCGGCCGGGGGGGTACACCCGGATCCTGAAGCTGGGCAACCGCTCGGGCGACAACGCGCCGATGGCCCGCATCGAACTGGTGTGAGCGCGTCCCCCCGGGCCGGGGGGGCGGACGACGGGGACGACGCCCCGGTCCGGTGGCTGATGAGGGTCGCCTACGACGGCTCGGGATTCCACGGGTTCGCCGCCCAGGAGGGCCTCCGCACCGTGGCCGGCACGCTGAGCGAGGCGCTGGGGCGGGTCACCCGCTCGCCCGCCACGCTGACCTGCGCGGGGCGGACCGACGCCGGGGTGCACGCGCTCGACCAGGTCGTCCACTTCGACGTGCCCGCCGCGGTGTCGGCCGGCCTCGATCCGGCCGCCGTGGTCAAGTCGTGCAACAGCCAGGTGGGGCCGGCGATCGTGGTGCGGGAGGCCGCCCCGGCCCCGGCCGGGTTCGACGCCCGGCACTCGGCCACCGCCCGCCGGTACCGCTACCTGGTGGTGAACGCCGCGGTGCCCGACCCGCTGCTGGCCGGCCTGGCCTGGCACGTGTCCGATCCACTCGACCTGCGGTCGATGGCCGCGGCGGCCGACGCTCTGTTGGGGGAGCACGATTTCCGCGCCTTCTGCCGGCGGGTCCCGGGCACCCCGCCGTCGGAGCCGATCAACCGCCGGGTGCTCGACGCCCGCTGGACCCGGCTGGGCCGGTCCGGCCCCGGCGACCCGTCGCCTCCGGCCCTGGCGCCGGTCTCCGGGGACCTGCTGGCCTTCGAGATCGAGGCCAACGCCTTCTGCCACCAGATGGTCCGGTCCCTCGTCGGCACCCTGGTCGACGTGGGCCGCGGGCGCAAACGGCCCTCCGACATCCTGTGGATCCTCCGCTCCGCCGACCGCCAGCAGGCTTCCCAGCCGGCACCTCCCCAGGGGCTCACCCTGACGGCGGTCAGGTATCCGGGCTGACCGGCTTGCCCGGGGCCCCCTTTTCGTCGTAACCTAGGCAGTCGCCCGGTCGGGCCCCGGTGGAGCGCGTGGCGGCCAGCCAGGCGGTCCGCCGCGACTCCAGACGACCGGCCCGCCGCAGTCCACACCCGGCAACACCGAAACAAGGATCTCCCGTGCGCACGTTCTCCCCGAAGCCAGATGACATCACCCGGGCCTGGCACGTCGTCGACGCCGACGGGCTGGTGCTCGGCCGCCTGGCCACCGAGGTGGCCGCCATCCTCCGGGGCAAGCACAAGCCGACGTTCGCTCCGCACGTCGACTGCGGCGACCACGTCATCGTGGTCAACGCCGACAAGGTGGTGCTGACCTCGGGTAAGGCCGAGTCCAAGATCGCCTACCGGCACAGCGGCTATCCGGGTGGGCTGACCGCCACCACGTACAGCGACCTGCTGGCCGACCGTTCGGACCAGGTGGTGCGCAATGCCGTCACCGGCATGCTGCCGAAAAACCGCCTCGGCCGCCAGATGGCGACCAAGCTGAAGGTCTACCGTGGCGCCGAGCATCCGCACGAGGCCCAGTCGCCCGAGCCCTTGGACCTGCCGGGAGCCCGGCGCACCGCCTCGGCCAGGAGTGGCGCGTAAGCGCCCCGACCAGGCGACCGAAGAGAAACGAACGCGAGGAACACAACTGTGGCCACTGCCGCCCCCATCTGCCAGACCACCGGACGACGCAAGCGAGCGGTCGCCCGGGTGCGGATCCGTCCCGGTCAGGGGGCGATCACCGTCAACGGGCACAAGTTCGAGGAGTACTTCACCTCGGCGACCCACCGGATGATCGTCACCGAGCCCCTCCGGTTGACCGACACCACCGAGTCCTGGGACATCGACGTGACCATCGACGGCGGCGGGGTGTCCGGCCAGGCCGGGGCGTTCCGCCTCGGCATAGCCCGGGCCCTGTGCGAGCTCGACCCCGAATTGCGCGGCACCCTGAAGAAGGCGGGATTCCTCACTCGTGACTCACGCGAGAAGGAGTCGAAGAAGTACGGCCTGAAGAAGGCGCGGAAGGCACCGCAGTACTCCAAGCGCTGAGCCGATGGTGAGAACCAGGTTCGGCACCGACGGCGTGCGGGGGGTCGCCAACGTCGAGCTGACCCCCGAGCTGGTGCTCGCGCTCGGCCGGGCCACCGCCCGGCAGATCGCCGCCCCCACGTTCCTGGTGGGTCGGGACACCCGGCGCTCCGGGCCGATGCTGCAGGCCGCCCTGGCCGCCGGGCTGGCCAGCGAGGGGGCGGACGTCATCGACGTCGGTGTCCTCCCCACCCCCGCCCTGGCCTGGCTCTCCTCGGTCCGGAACATCCCGGCGGCGGTCATCTCGGCCTCCCACAACCCGTTCGGTGACAACGGCATCAAGCTGTTCGCCCGCGGCGGGGCGAAGCTCAGCGTCGAGACGGAGGCGGCCATCGAGGAGGAGCTGGACCGCATCCTGGACCCGTCGGTCAAGGGCCCCCAGAGCCTGGAGGGGCACGGGGTGGGCACCGTCACCGTCGAGTCCGGCCTGGACGAGGCGTACGTCGAGCACCTCGCCTCCCTGGTCGACGGCCGCCGCCTCGACGGCCTGCGACTGGTGGTGGACAGCGCCAACGGGGCGGCGTCCTCGGTGGCCGCCCGTGTCTACGAGCGACTGGGCGCCGAGGTCGTGTCCATCGGCTGCCAGCCGGACGGCACCAACATCAACGCCGGCTGTGGCTCGACCTCGACCGGGACGCTGGCCAGCGCCGTGGTGGAGCACCAGGCCGACCTGGGTCTGGCCCTCGACGGTGACGCCGACCGCCTGCTGGCTGTCAGGCCTGACGGGATCCTCGCCAACGGGGACGAGCTGATCGCCCTGTTCGCCCTCGACCTGGCCGAACGCGGCCAGCTGGCCGGCAACACGGTCGTGGTCACCGTGATGACCAATCTCGGCTTCCGCCTGGCCATGGCCGACCGCGACGTCATCGTGAAGGAGACCCCGGTCGGGGACCGCCACGTGCTCGCCGCCCTGGACAAGGAGGGCTTCTCGCTGGGCGGGGAGCAGTCGGGGCACATCATCTTCCGGCGGCTCGCCACCACCGGCGACGGCCTGCTCACCGGGTTGGTCCTCGCCGACCTGGTGAAGAGGACGGGCGGCCCGCTGGACCAGCTGCTCGACGGGCTGGTGACCCGGGTCCCCCAGGTCCTCGTCAACGTGCCGGTCCCCAACACCGAGCTGCTGGACGGCGCCGACGCCGTGTGGTCGGCGGTGGCCGAGGAGGTGGAGAGGCTCGGCGACAGTGGGCGGGTCCTCCTGCGGCCGAGCGGGACCGAGCCGTTGGTCCGGGTCATGGTCGAGGCCATGGGCGACGGGGTCGCCGAGGCCATCGCCGAGCGTCTGGGCAAGCTGGTCGGGTTCGAGCTGCAGGCCGCCGCCGCCACCCGCGGCTGAGGGGGAGCGCCCGGAGAGGGCCCGGCCACTAGCCTCAGGTCCCATGTGCGGGATCATCGGCATCACCAGGTCACCGGGCGCCGTTCGGCGAAGTGGTGCGGGGCCGGCCGGCGGGGACCCTCTGGGTGACGACGTGCTGGAGGTGCTCCTCGAGGGCCTGCGGCGCCTCGAGTACCGCGGCTACGACTCGGCCGGCGTCGCGCTGGTCGGACCGACGGCTGACCACGGGCTGTGGCGGGGCAGGGTGGCCGACGGCACCCGCTCACTCAACGGACTGTGCCAGCGGACCGAGGCGGCGCCGCCGGGGGTGACCGCCGGCATCGGGCACACCCGCTGGGCCACCCACGGCCGGCCGACCGACGAGAACGCCCATCCCCACCTCGACTGCACCGGGCGCCTGGCCCTCATCCACAACGGGATCATCGAGAACCACGACGAGCTGGCCGACGAGCTGGTGGCCGCCGGACACCGCCTCGTGTCGGAGACCGACACCGAGGTGCTGGCCCATCTCATCGAGTCGAACCTGGCCGCCGGTCCGGGGGTCGGGCTCGCCGCGGCGGTGCGGGAGGCGATCGGCCGGGTGCGCGGGTCCTTTGCCATCGCCGTGGTGTGGGCCGACCAGCCCGACCTGATCGTGGCGGCACGCCGGGTGTCGCCGCTCCTCATGGGGATCAGCGACAGCGCCGCCTTCCTCGCCTCGGACATCCCGGCGATCCTGGGCCTGACACGCGACTTCTTCGTCCTGGAGGACGACCAGGTGGCCGAGCTGAGGCCGGGGTCGCTCCGGGTCATCACGCTCGGGGGGGACGAGGTCGAGCCCAAGCGGATCACCGTGCACTGGGACCTCGAGGCGGCCCGCAAGGACGGCTACGACGACTACATGAGCAAGGAGATGCACGAGCAGCCGAGGGCGGTAGCCGACACCCTGCTCGATCGGCTGCTTCCCGACGGGACCCTCTCCCTCGACGAGGTGCACATCACCAACGAGGAGTTCCGGGCCATCAACAAGGTGTTCATCGTGGCCTGCGGAAGCAGCTTCCACGCCGGCCTGATGGCCAAGTACGCCATCGAGCACTGGGCCCGGCTGCCGGTGGAGATCGACA
>CAZNLF010000231.1:0-4956 GCA_964573595.1 uncultured Acidimicrobiaceae bacterium
TCGGGGTGGGTCAGACCCACCACAAGGCCAAGCGGGACGACGTGTCCATCGCCGGCCTGGTCCGCGAGGCGGCCAAGAGCGCCCTGGCCGACGCCGACCTCACCTGGTCGGACATCGACGCCGTCGTCATCGGCAAGGCCCCCGACATGTTCGAGGGGAACATGATGCCGGAGCTCTACCTGGCCCCGGCCCTCGGGGCGGTGGGCAAGCCCATGTTCCGCGTCCACACCGCCGGCTCGGTCGGCGGGTCGACGGCACTGGTGGCCGCCCACCTGGTCAAGTCGGGCATCCACAAGCGCGTCCTGACCGTGGCCTACGAGAAGCAGTCCGACTCCGATGCCATGTGGGCCCTGTCGGTGCCCCAGCCCTTCGCCGCCCCCCTGCTCGCCGGGGCCGGGGGCTACTTCGCCCCCCACATCCGGGCCTACATGCGGCGGTCGGGTGCCCCCGAGTACATCGGGCGGATGGTGGCGGTGAAGGACCGCCAGAACGCCATGCGCAACCCCTACGCCCACCTCCACCTGGCCGACATCGACATGAAGATGGTCGAGGACTCGATGATGCTGTGGGACCCGTTGCGCTACCTCGAGGCCTGCCCGTCCTCCGACGGGGCGGCGGCCATGGTCCTGGCGGCGGAGGACGCCGTGTCCGGTCAGTACCCACCGGCCTGGGTCCACGGCACAGCCATGCGCTCCGAGCCGACCATGTTCGCCGGCCGTGACCAGGTCAACCCCCGGGCCGGCCGGGACTGCTCGGCCGACGTCTACGCCCAGGCCGGCATCACCGACCCGCGCCGGCAGATCGACGTCGCCGAGGTCTACGTGCCGTTCAGCTGGTACGAGCCGATGTGGTTGGAGAACCTCGGCTTCTGCGAGCTCGGCGACGGTTGGAAGCTGACCGAGTCGGGGGCGACCGCCTTCGACGGCGACATCCCGTGGAACACCTCGGGGGGCGTGCTCTCCTCCAACCCGATCGGTGCTTCGGGGATGCTCCGGTTCCTCGAGGTCGCCATGCAGGTCCGGGGACAGGCCGGCGAACACCAGATCGACGGGGCCAGGCTGGCCCTCGGCCAGGCCTACGGGGGCGGCTCCCAGTTCTTCGCCATGTGGGTCGTCGGGAGCGACAAGCCCTGAACGGGCCGGCGGGCCGCCGCCGGCCTCCGACCCGGGTGCCGAGGGCCATCGACGACTGAGCCGGCACCGCGGGACGGGGCGGGCGACCCGGAGGGGCGTTACCATGGGCGGGTGCGCTGAGAACGTGTGAGCCCCGTCCGATTCCGCTCCCCCGTCCCCGGAGGTCCTCCCGTTGTCCGCGTCGCGCAGCTCCCCCCGATCGCCGTCACCGTCGGTCCCGGCCACCCTGGTGGCCCGTTCGTTGACCCACGACCGTGGCGGCCGCACGGTCCTCGACGGCGTGTCGCTCACCGTCGGCCCCGAGAGCCGCATCGGGGTGATCGGTCCCAACGGGGTGGGGAAGTCCACCCTGTTGCAGCTCCTGGCCGGGATCCTCGTCCCGGACTCCGGGCTGGTCACGCTCGACCCGCCGTCGGCCACCGTGGGGTACCTGGCCCAGGAGCACGAGGTGGTCGAGGGGGAGACGGTGCGCGACTCGTTGGAGCGCCGCACCGGCGGGCGTGCCGCCGAGGCCGAGCTGTCGGCGGCGGCCACCGGGCTGCGTGACGGGACCGCCCGGTCGGCACGTCGCTACGAGCTGGCCCTGGAGCGGTTCAACGGCCTGGGCTCGGCCGATCTCGACGCCCGCATCGATCGGGTGCTGGAGGACCTCGGGGTGGGGGCGGCCGTGGGCGGACAGCTGGTGTCGACGCTGTCCGGTGGCCAGGAGGCCAAGGTGGCGCTGGCGGGGATCGAGCTGTCGAGGTTCGACGTCACCCTGCTCGACGAGCCCACCAACGACCTCGATTTCGAGGGATTGCGCCGGCTCGAGGCGTGGGTCGCGTCCCGGACCGGCGGCATCGTCGTCGTGTCCCACGACCGTGACTTCCTCGAGCGTGCCGTCACGTCCGTGGTCGAGCTCGAACCCCACGGTCGAACGGCACGGGAGTACGGAGGTGGCTGGGCCGGCTATGTGGCCGAGCGGGCCAACGACCGGCGCCACGCCGACGAGGCCTACGCCCGCTACGACCGACGCCGGGGCCAGCTCGACGACCGCGCCGAGCGGCAGCGCCAGTGGGCCACCACCGGGGTCCGCCGCGAGGCGAGGCACCCACGCGACAACGACAAGGCCCAGCGGGACTTCCGGATCAACCGGACCGAGAAGCTGGCGTCCAAGGCCCGCCAGACCGAGCGCGCCCTCGAGTCCCTCGAGCCCGTCGACAAGCCGTGGGAGGGCTGGGACCTCCGCTACTCCATCGAGGAGACGACCCGCTCGGGCGACGTGGTGGTGCGACTGGCCGGCGCGGTGCTCGGACGGGGCGAGTTCCGGATGGGCCCGATGGACCTCGAGATCGGTTGGGGGGACCGGGTGGCGCTCACCGGCGCCAACGGGACCGGGAAGTCCACGCTGGTCGCCTCCCTGCTCGGGGAGGTCCCGCTGATCGCCGGCCAACGGTGGGTCGGGCCCAGTGTGGTGGCCGGGGCACTCGGGCAGGACCGCCGGGCCGTGCCGAGCGGGCACGACCTCGTGCGCACCGCCATGGACCGGACCGGGCTCACTCAGGCCGAGGCCAGGTCCCTGCTGGCGAAGTTCGGCCTCGACGCCGACCACGTCGTCCGGCGGGCCGGGTCGCTGTCGCCGGGCGAGCGGACCAGAGCGGAGCTGGCGGTGTTCCAGGCCCTCGGGGTCAACTTCCTCGTCCTCGACGAGCCCACCAACCACCTCGACCTGCCGGCCATCGAGCAGTTGGAGTCGGCGCTGCGGGGCTTCAGCGGCACGCTCCTCCTGGTCTCCCACGATCGCCGACTGCTCCAGGAGGTCGACACCGACCGGTCGATCGAGCTCCCGTGGGGCGCCGTCGGCACTTCCCGTTGATCCGGCGGTCACCGTCTGGTAATCGAACAGGTACCGCCGAGAGTCTGGTGCCCGCCGGCCAGTTGTGCCGCGTCGGTGCCGCGATGAGGAGAGTGCCCCATGCTCAACACCCTGTCCGACGCCTGGCAGCTGCTCTCCCCACCCGGTGACGACGAGCACGGCCCCCTCCAACCGCTGCTGCTGGCGCTCACCGTGGTCACCGGCCTGGTGGATGCGTTCAGTTACCTGGTCCTCGGACACGTCTTCGTGGCCAACATGACCGGGAACGTGGTGTTCCTGGCGTTCGCGCTGGTCGGGGCCGCCGGGTTCTCCATCGCCGCGTCCGCCTCGGCGCTCGGTGCGTTCCTCCTCGGGGCGGTGGCGAGCGGCCGGCTCGTCGCCCGCCTCGGCCCCCGGCGCGGCCGGATGCTGGCCGCCTCGACGGCGGTGGAAGTGGTGCTGATGGCGGGTGCCCTCGTCGTCGCGTGGGTGTCCCCCCACCCCGGATCGGGCGTGGCCCGCTACCTGCTGATCGTGCTGTTGGGCCTGGGGTCGGGCGTGCAGAACGGCACCTCCCGCAAGCTGGCGGTCCCCGATCTCACAACCACGGTGCTCACCCTCACCCTGACCGGGGCGGCATTCGACAGCCGCCTGGCCGGCGGGTCCAACTCGAGGGTCGGGCGGCGGGGACTGTCGGCGACCGCCATGTTCCTCGGTGGCCTGATCGGTGCGGCGACCGTCCTCCACGTGGCCAAACCGCTGGGCCTGGTCTTCGCCCTGGTCCTGCTGGTGCCGGTGTCGGTGGCCGCCGCCAGGCTGTCCCGCTCCCGACCCGCCTGGGACGCAGGGGGCTGATCCGGTGTGCATCGGATTGCCGGGCGGGGCATCACCGGCCCGTGGTGAACACGTCCTTGCCGAAGGTGGAGCTCACCGTCTGGGCCTGGCCCAACCTGGCCAGGCCGAAGATCCTCTCGATCGTCGCCAGGGTGGAGTAGTGGTTGTAGGGCACGTCGGTGGTGGTGCCGCCCTTGATGTAGGGCGAGATGAGGACGGTGCCGATGCGCCCCCCGCCGGGCCCGAAGCCACCCGGACGGGCCGAGGCGGGCCCGGGCTTCTCGTTGCAGCAGGCCGAGGCATCGGCCGAGCCACCGTCGGTGTCGGCCTCGTCGAAGGTCACTTCGAGGAGGCCGTCCTTCTTGAACGCCGGTGAGGCGGTGATGAGGGGGACCCACTGGGACAAGAAGGTGTCGATGTTGGCGAGGGCCGAGGGGGACCCCTGTTGGTTGATGCACGGTGCGTCGTGCCCGTCGTTGCAGAGGTTGGGCGTGATGAAGCTGAAGTTGGGGGTGGTCCCGACGGACTTGAGGTCGGTGGCCAGCCCGGTGGTGCCGGTCGGGACCTCGGGCGGGAGCAGGCCTGCGGTGGTGCCGAGCGGCACGACTTGGGTGTCGCACAGCGAGGTGTCGTCGATGATCGAGTGGAAGTAGACGAACGGGTCGTGGCGGGTGGCATAGCCGTCACCGCCGACAGCCGTCTGGGTGTGGTCGGCGGCGCCCACCGGCGGGTGCCCGCAGACCGCCGACTCGCGGGACGGGTCGTTGCCCATGTCCTGCATGTAGGCCTTCCAGGTGAGGTGCGCCGTCGACAGCTGATTGGCCACGGTGGTGACGGTGGAGGGAAAGACGCAACCCGAGTCGGAGATCTGGCCGTCGGGTGCCACGGTGGCGGTGCCGGGGAAGTTGACGAATTGCAGGCAGTCGGCCTGGTTCAGGGGGTTCGGGGCCTGACCGGAGATCAGGGCGATGTAGTTGTCGTTGGAGAAGTGCCCGATGCCGTAGTACTGCGTCAGCAGCGCCCCCTCCGCCGGAAGGGTGCTCGCCAGGTAGGGGTCGTCGGCGGGGGTGCCGAAGGTGGTGGCGTAGCCCTCGTTCTCCAGCACGATGACGAAGACGTGGTGGATGGGGGGCAGCCCCGTGGCCGATCCGGGGG
>CAZNLF010000232.1:0-4894 GCA_964573595.1 uncultured Acidimicrobiaceae bacterium
GCGGTCTTCATGTTCATCACCGGGCTCGGCATCGGCCTGGTCATGCAGGTGCTGGTCGTCGCCGTGCAGAACGCGGTGCCGTACTCCGCGCTCGGGGTGGCCACGGCGACGTCGACGTTCTTCCGGACCATCGGGGGGGCCTTCGGGGTGGCGATCCTCGGGGCGGTCTTCGCCAACCGCCTGGTCTCACAACTGAAACTGCACGCCACCGCCGCCGAGCTGAAGTTGGTGAGCGGCTCGAACGTGACGGCCAACCCCGCCCAGATCGATCATCTCCCCGCCGCCCAGCGCACTTTTGTCGTCAGTGCCTTCAGCCACTCGGTCGAGACGACCTTCTTGGTGGCGGTGCCCTTCGTCGTCCTCGGATTCATCCTGAGCTGGCTCATCAAGGAGATCCCCCTGCGCACGACGGCGTTCGTCGCCACCGATCGATCCGACGGCGAACGACCCCACGATGGCGACGGCCGCGGGGGTGGGGTCGCCGAGTCCACCGAGCCGACGCCGGCGGCCGGACCCGGCCCTGAGCGCCGGTAGCGCGGTGCTCGTCATCGATGCGGCGAACGTGGTCGGGTCCCGCCCGAACGGCTGGTGGCGGGATCGACCGGGGGCCGCCCGGGCGTTCGTGGAGCGGGTTCGGGCCGCGGTGGGGTCCGGTCGGCTCACCGGGCCCGCCGTCGTGGTCCTCGAAGGGGCTGCCCGTGCCGGCATCGGGGAAGGGGAGGACGGCGGCGTCACCGTCGTCCATGCGCCCGGCAGCGGTGACGACACCCTCGTGTCGGTGACTGCCGAAAGCGCCGGTCGGGTGACCCTCGTGTCGGCGGATCGTGTGTTGTGTCAGCGGGCGGAGGACCTGGGAGCAGAGGTGAAGCGGCCCGGATGGCTCATCGGCCTGCTCGACAGCGAGGCTGCCCGAGGGTGAACGAGACCGTGGCGAGACGGCCGAGCGGCGTGCTCTGCCGGTAGGCCCACCCGGTATCGGTCAGGGCGAGCGGGGCGGCCATGGTCCCCGTGGAGGAGCTTCGGGAAGGCCGAGGATCGGCCCGGAGCCGGAGAGGCCGGTGGGTCAGCCCACGTCTCGAAGCGCCGCCACCGCACGGCGCTCCACCGTTGCGTACCCGCGGTCGACGGCGACGGCCCGGGCCCGGTCGAGGAGATCCCGAGCTCTCCCGGTGTCGCCCGGGGCGCGGCGTTCGGCGAGCATCCTGGCCCACAGGAGGTCCGTGGTGGCGGCGAAGAACCTGGCACCGATCCCGTCGCACACCGCGGCGGATCGGGCGAAGTAGGCGTCGGCCTCGTCGTAGCGGCCGAGCACGGTGGCGAGGCCACCGAGGTACTGACTCACTGGGCCCGACGCCGCGGCGTCGAAATACGAGAACCGGTCGGCCCAGGGGGCGAGCCGCTCGAAGATGGGTCCGGCGTAGCCCCGATGCCGGCATTCGACGGCGGCGGCGGCATAGCCACACATGCCGGTGATCCACTGCATGTTCAACGGGAGGTCGAAGTCCGATGCGGCGAACCGTCCCAGCAGGCGTTCCGCCTCGTCGAAATGGTCACCTTCCGCCTGGGCCATGGCCAGTGCCGCGCCAAAGGCGGGAATGCCGGGATTGTCGGACACCGTCTGTGCGATCAGCGGTATGAGCCCGTCGATGGTCCCGCGTTGGTGGTGCACGAAGAGCACCTGTGTGCCGAAGACGACGGAGGCGTCGGGCTGACCGCTCTCGGAACCGATGCCGACCGCCATGTTCGCCAGTCGCTCGGCCTGCTCGGTGTCCCCGGCGATGATCGCCCGGGTGGCGCGCTCGTAGGTGTGGACCCAGTTGAGCATCGGCTGGTCGAGGCGCTCCGCCTGTGAGCCGACGATGTCGAGGCACCGGTCCATCTCGTCGAAGTCGGCGGCGCACGCGGCGACGGTGTGGCGCTTGTTGGCCGCCCAGAAGAGGAGCACGGGATCGCCGATTTTCTCGGCTCGTGACAGGGCGTCCGCCGACCAGGCCAACGACTGCTCCAGCACCTGCGGGACGCGCAAGGGGTTGGAGACGTGGTTCAGGACCCGCACGGCGGCGGCGTCGTCAGGAGAGGCGAGGGCGAGGGCGATCGCCTCTTCGGCCAGTGCCCGTCGGCGTTCGAGGGGACTCCCGTAGAGCAGCTCCTGGCACAGCTGGGCCAGGACGAGCGCCCGGTCGACGGTGGCCTCCGGAAGATGGGTGAGGGCCACTTCCAACATGGCGACCTTGTCCTCGTCCACGACGCCGGCCGAGCTGACCATGCCCCGGTCATTGGCCAGGGAGGCCGCCACCAGGCGCGGGGTGTCGCCCAGTTCGTCGGCCCGACGGGCGGCACCGAGGAGGGTGTCGCGGTAGGCGGGGTCTCCCGTCTGGCGCTGTGCGGTGCCGAGCCCGATGGTCAGGTCGAGCTCGAGCACGGGGTCGGGGTCGCTTCCCCGCGGGTAGAGGTCGAGGGCCTGGACGTAGTACTGGAGGGCGTCGGCCGGTGCGAGCGCCCGCAGCGCCTCGTCGCCCGCCTGGCGGGAGTACCCGATCGCCTTGCCCAGTTCGACGGGCTGGGTGGCGCCGTACCAGTGACGGGCGAGCTCGCCCGCCCGGGCCCCGGGCTGATCCCCGCACAGGTCTTCCAGGGCCAGGGCCACCTGTCGGTGCATCCGCGCCCGTCGGGTGGCCGACAGGTCCACGTAGAGGGTGTGCTGGATCAGGGAATGGGCGAAACTGTAACGACCGGGGGAGGTCGCCAGCTCGCGGACCAGGGCGGCGGCCGCGGCGGCATCGAGGACGTCGAGCAGGTCGAGCAGGTCGTCCTGGCCGGTGCCGGTGGCCCGGGCGAGGAGGTCGAGGTCGAAGTCCCGCCCGATCACCGAGGCCACCGACAACACCCGCCCGGCCTCGTCACCCAGTCGCCCCACCCGCGCCCCGATCACCGTCCGCACGCTGGCGGGCAGGGCCGTCTGCTCCAACGAATCCTTCGCCACCCACCGGCCACCGGCATCCTGGTAGATGGCCCCCGTCTCCGACAGGTGTCGGAGTACCTCCCCCACGAAGAACGGGTTGCCGTCGGTTTCGCGGTACAGCGCGTGGGCCAGGCCGACCCCGGTGTCGTCGAGGGCCTGGCCGGCCGCCGCCTCCACGTAGGACACCACACCGCGGTCGTCGAGACCGGTCAGGTCGATGCGGGAGACATCGCTCTGCCGGTGGAGGGCGGCGAGGGTGTCCGTGAGGGGATGGGTATGGGAGAGCTCGCTGTCCCGGTAGGTCCCGAGGACCAGCACCCGCATGGCCTGGTCGGCGGCGGCCAGGTGGCGGAGCAGGAGGAGGCTCCCCTTGTCGGCCCACTGCAGGTCGTCGAGTACGAGGACGATGGGCTGGTGGTCCGACGCCTCGGCCAACAGGCCGACCACGGCCGCGAAGAGGAGGTATCGCTCGGTGTCCGAGTCGGCAGCCGTCGACGGCGGCAGGTCCGGGATCCGGCCGGCCAGTGCCGGCACCAGCCGCGCCAGCTCGGAGCCGTGGGCCTCGACGTGGGCCAGGAGTTGATCCTCGTCGGCGTGGGTCACGTAGTGCCCGAGCGCCTCGGCGAAGAGCTGGTAGGGAGTGGCGAAGTCCTCCTCGCAGTGGCCGAACAGGACGCAGTGTCCGGCGTCGAGCGCCGACTGCGCCGCCTCGGCGGCCAGGGTCGTCTTGCCCATCCCGGCTTCGCCCGAGATCAGGAGCACGGCCCGTCCTCCACCCTCGGCCACCCGTTTGGCGGTGTCATCGACCGCCGAGAGCTCGTCGGTGCGGCCCACGACGCCCACGGCGGGCCGCACGGCGAGACGCCCCGGCAGAGGGATGGAGGTGCTTCCGCCTCCGAGCTCCCACACCACGTCCACCGTCTCGACCGGTTCGGGCAGGCCCTCGACGGCGAACGTCCCGCCCGGTCGGCACTCGTGGCGGTTGCGGCGTCCGGCGGTCAGGCGCACCCACTCGGTGGCCAGCACCTGGCCGCCCTCGCACCGGGCGCACAGTTGCGCCGCCTCGACGACGGGGTCGCCGGAGTAGTCGCCGTCCTCCCGGCCGACTTCACCCCCGCTCAGTCCGACCCGGAGCCCGACGGATCGCCCATTGGCCCGATTGTCCCGTTCGACGCCCTGCTGCATGGCGACGCCGCAGTCCAGGGCGGCCGATGCCGACGAGAAGACCACCATCATCCCGTCGCCGAGGTTCTTCACCTCGGTGCCGCCGGCCTTGGTGATGGCCCGGCGGAGGATGGCGAAGTGCGTCCGGCGGACCTCGTCCGCCGCGGGAGGTGACAGGCTCTGGGACAGCTCGGTCGAGCCGACGATGTCCGTGAACAGGACGGCCACATGCTCAGTGGTCACCGGAGTCGCTCGTCCGCCCGCACGGCCCAACGGTAGGCGACCGGGGGTCACGTTCGCCGCCCACCGGGTGACCCGCTCAGGAGCCCCGATGGGACATTGCCCGAGAACGCGTTCACGTCGAGGGGAGCCCCGGGCTGCCGATCGTGACCACCCGTGCCCCCCTGTACCTGCTTGGCCGGCCAAAGCCATTTAGAGTGTGGCCAGCTCGGTGGCGTCGGCGGCCGGGTGGGTGTGATCGGCGGGGGCCGGGGCACTCGGAGGGGGGATGCAGATGAGCGGGCTGAACCGTTGGAGTCAGGTGGGAAGATCGACCCGGTCACGGGGTCCCGCGGTGCGGCGTCGCCCGGCTGTGGGGTTCCGCACCCTGGTGGTGGGCGCCATCGTCGCCTTCACGGCCGCCGGTGGGGCGGGCGTGTCGGTGACGTCGTCGACGGCTGGTGCCTCGACGGAGCGGGCCGGCGGGGGACCGGCCCCGGTGAGCTCGGCGAGCACGTCGTCCCGCGGGGTCACCGCGCACAGCATCAA
>CAZNLF010000233.1:0-2634 GCA_964573595.1 uncultured Acidimicrobiaceae bacterium
ACAACGTGGTCGGTGGCGTGAACAACGGGTGGAAGGTGGCGATGACCACCCTGGGGTTCGAGCGGGGGTCGTCGGCGACCACCGGCTACCGTCGCTTCCTCCGCGAGCTCGACCAGATCATCGCCGAGGCCACGAAGAACGGGAAGGCCTCCGACCCGCTGATCCGCCAACGGCTCGCCCGGGCGTGGACCAACGTCAAGATCATGGAGATCAACGGCTACCGGTCCCTCACCGACTCCCTCAACGGCACCCACCACACCGCCGCCCTCGGGGCGGGGAACAAGATGTTCTGGTCCGAGCACCACCAAATGACGATGGAGCTGGCGTTGGACATCCTCGGTCTCGACGGCCAGATCCTCACCGGCGACCCGTCCGACGTCGTCGACGTCCGGCTGAAGCGGGGGCGGGACGACTACCCGGTCAGCGACCTGCAGGCGTCGTTCTTCTTCTCACGCTCGGAGACGATCTGGGGCGGGACGGCCGAGATCCAGCGCAACATCGTCGGCGAGCGCGTCCTCGGACTGCCGAAGGAGCCGAAGCCGGCCACCCCCGGCTGAGGGCGGCCGCCGCCCGCTGGACGGGCGGTTCAGCCGGTCCGGCCCAGCGCCGCCAGCAGGGGGAGGACCTTCGGGGCCAGGTAGGTGCCGCCGGCCAGGGTGGTGTGGACACCGTCGGGCTGGCGGACCACCTGTCCGTCGATCGCCGACGTGAAGCGACCGCCGGGGTCGAGGTACCGGTTGAGGGGGATCACGGCCACCACTCCCGGGTGCCTTCGGGCCACGTCGGTGATGATCCGGTTGAGCCCGTCAACCCGTGCCGGTGCGTCCTGGTCCCAGGGCTGGCCGTCGGGCTGCTCGCCGCTGTCGAAGTAGGGCGAGGTGAACAGCGCCACCCGGGCCCCCTGCGAGCTGAGGATGGACACGGCCCGCTCGAGCTCGGCGGTCTCGTAGGCGTCGTAGCCGGGGTCCCCGATGTGCTGCCAGCGACCGTCCAACCAGCGGTCCTGGACCTCCCAGAAGCCGATCACCAGCCCCACCACCTGAGGGTGGAGCTGACGCACGTCGTCCTGCCACCAGGTGGGCCACGTCGGGCAGTTGGGGAACGGGTCCCCGACGACGCCATGGTCGTCGAGCGGGAGCGCGATCGCCACCCCGCACCCGGTGTGCGACCGGCCACCCAGGTCGACGCCGTACTCCTCGGCGTACGGGGCCATCCCGATGGCCACGGTCAACGACAGCGAATCCCCCACCATCAGCACGGTGACTCGGCCTCCGGCATGGTCGAAGCTGTGCACCTGGTACGCCTCCCACTCGGCCCGGTTGGCCTGGGCCGGCGCCGGGGCGACGGCCGCCGCCGAGGCGCTCGAGGTCAGCGTCCCCGACACCACCACGACCACCGTGGCCCCGATGAGCGCGGTGGCCGGGACGACCGCCCTGATCGACTTCCAGAACGTCCCCTCCATCACCGTCCGCTCGACCACGTAGTAGCTCGCCGCGGCCAGCACGAAGGTGGCGGCGAACCGGACGGACAGCAGCGACAGTCCCTGCAGTCCCGTCCGGGTGCCGTCGAGATAGACGAAGATCGGGTAGTGCCAGAGGTAGGCGCCGTAGGAGACGGTGCCCACCCACACCAGGGGGCGCAACGAGAGTCCGACGGCGATCGGCCCGTCCCGCACGCACACCGCACCGACGATGAGCGCCGCAGCCGATAGGGCGGACAGGAGGAAGCCTCCCCGGTAGATGAACCCCGAACCCGACGTCCCCTCCTGGGTGTAGGTGAGCAGGAGGGTGCCGGCCAGCCCGGCCAGGCCGACCAGGGTGAGTAGGATCCGGTTGGCGCGCCCGTTCGCGCGCGGGGCCATCCCCTCTTCGCCCCGTCGCATCTGGACCATGGTCATCCCGCAGGCGAGGACCGAGCCCACCAGGATGGACTGGGCGTGGGTGTCGGTCCCGAAGTACAGCCGCGTGGTGTTGGCACGCGGGTGGTACAGGAGCGCCATCTCGACCGCCGACGCCAGGGCACCGGAGATCGACAGGGCCAACAGGGCGCGGATCCCCCGTTCGAAGGTGCGGGCGAGGTGCATCACCGCCAGGACCACCAGCGGCCACACCAGGTAGAACTGCTCCTCGACGGCCAACGACCAGGTGTGGGTGAGCGGTGACAGGGCACCGGTCGCTCCGAAGTAATTGCCGCTGCTCACGATCTGCCACCAGTTGGAGAAGTAGAAGAGGGCGGACAGGGCACTCATCCGGAAGCCGGGGTAGAGCCCGGCCGGCTCGGCGAATCTGACCATCAGGGTCACCGCCACCAGCACGATCAACAGCGCCGGCAGCAGGCGGCGGGCGCGTCGCAACCAGAACGCGGACAGCTTGATCCTGTCCCGCCGGCGGTACTCCCCGAGCAGCAGGCCGGTGATCAGGTAGCCGGACAGCACGTAGAAGATGTCGAGGCTGAGGAACCCGCCGGACAGCCACCCCAGCCCGAAGTGGTAGCCCATGATGATCAAGAGGGCCACGCCGCGGACACCGTCCAGCGCGACGATGCGCTCTTTGCCGGTGGCCGACGGGCGCGAGCCCGTCGGCGGGACATGGGTCCGGGTCATCGGTGCACCGTGCTACTCATCTGCACCGTGCT
>CAZNLF010000233.1:2734-4890 GCA_964573595.1 uncultured Acidimicrobiaceae bacterium
GCGTCCCCGCGCTCATGTCGCAGACCCCCCCCGGCTCCGGCATTCCCCACACACATACCGTAGCCAGGCCATGCCCACTGGGCACCGGTTCGGACCGCATCTGCCGGTAGATTCCCTGCATGCTCGGCGACCCGAGGCGCCGCCAGTGGGCGTCGACCGGCCTCGCCGGCCTCGTGTACTTCGTCCTCGCCGTGGTCATCTGGTCGGGCGTGTGGTTCGGACATCCCACCACCACCGGCACCTGCGGATGCGGCGATCCTGCGCTGTTCACCTGGTTCATGGCGTGGGGCGCGCACGTGATCACCCACGGTGGGAACGTGTTCTTCACCACCAGGCTGTTCCACCCCTACGGCCTCAATCTCCCGGCCACCACCAGCGCGCTCGGCATCAGTCTGCCGCTGGCGCCGGTGACGTGGTTGTTCGGACCGGTGGCGTCCCTCAACGTCGCCGCCACCCTGGCCCCGGTGGCCGGCGCGCTGGCGGCGCGGGCGATGGTCCGACGGTGGACGACCTGGCAGCCGGCCGCGTTCCTGGCCGGCCTGTTCTACGGCTTCTCGCCGTTCGTCATCGAGAGCCTCGCGGTCGGGCACGTGAACCTGGCCACCCTGGTCGTGCCCCCCCTCATCGTCATCTGCCTTGACGAGCTGGTGGTCCGCCAGCGGGGACGGGCGTGGGCATGGGGCCTGCTCCTGGGCGGCCTCGCCACCCTGCAGTTCTTCATCAGCTCCGAGGTGCTGGTCATGTGCGCCCTCGCCGCCGCCATCGGTGTGGCCATCGTGGTGGTAGGCGGAGCCGTCATGCGTCGCGGCGTGATCGGGTCGAAACTTCCCCACGCCGCCGCGGGGCTCGGGACCGCGGCGGTCACCACCGGGTTGCTGCTCGCCTACCCGGCCTGGTACTCGATCGCCGGTCCGCGCCCGCTCCCCCGGCAGGTGTGGCCGTACGTCGCCTACTACGGCAGCCCCTGGCGCACACTGCTGCTGGCGTCGGGGCCCCGCGACCGCGGCCCGAACGCCGTCCTCGAGTCCTACGGCTACTTCGGGAGCCACCCGCTGCTACTCGGGTATCTGGGCATCGGGATGGTCGCCGTCCTGGCGGTGGGACTGGCGCTCTTCCACCGCGACCGGCTGCTGTGGTTCTGTGCGGCCATGCTCGTCGTCCTCGAGGCCATGTCGCTCGGAGCGGGCTACTGGCCGTGGCGGATCTTCCACGGCCTGCCCATCGTCGAGAACGTGGTCCCCAACCGGATCGCCGCCGTCGCCGATCTGTTCGCCGCGGCCATGCTCGGGGTCATTGTGGACCGGGCCCGCGGTCGCGGCTCGGCATCACACCCGGACGAGGGAAGGGACGTGCCGGCCACCGCGACGGCCCGGCCGGCGGCCGGTCGCTCCTGGCCGCCGCTCGTCGCCGTGCTGGTCGCGTGGGGTTTGGCCGCCGCGGCGATCCTGCCCATCGCCTGGCAGTACGACCTACCCTTCACGACCCGACCGGTCTCAGTGCCCCCGTGGTTCACCTCGGTGGGCCCCCGGATCCCCACCACGTCGGTGGTGTTGACGTATCCGTTCCCGTCCTCGGGGCTGCAGGCCCCGATGACGTGGCAGGCCGCGGCGGGCCTGCGGTTCTCAATGGTCGGTGGAGGGGGGATCGCACCGGCTCCGCCGGCCCACCCGACGCCCTCGGCACGCAACGACGCGCTCGCCGCTGCCGACCTTTCGGTCCTCTCCTACGGCTGGCTCCCGTTGCCGACCGGGACCCCCGCCCAGCTCGGCCGGCTCCGCCGGGCGCTCCACGACTGGGGCGTGACCGACATCGTGGTGCCGAAGGAGGTCGGGACGCCTCCGGCCATCCGCGCCCGGTCGATCCCGTTGGCACTCGCCTACTTCACCGCCGCGCTCGGTCGGCCGCCCGACGAGCAGGACGGTTCGTGGGTGTGGTCGGTGCCTGGGCACCTCGGTGCCCCACTGCTGCTCCAACCGGAGACGATCACCGACTGCGCCACGGCGGGCGCCACCGGGGACCCGGGCGCCGCCGCGACGTGTGTGATGTCGGTATCGGCCCGGCCCACCGCCCGTTGATGGCTCTTCGGAGAGCGGAGTGTCGTCCTCCGGCTGGTACCCGCGGTCGCGATGGTTGCCTGCCCATGAACGGCACCTAGG
>CAZNLF010000234.1:0-4793 GCA_964573595.1 uncultured Acidimicrobiaceae bacterium
GTGTACATGTCCGACACCGACAGGAACCCGTAGAAGTCGTCGAACCCCACGTTCTGGGGCTGGCTCTCGACGTTCTCCCCGATGTGCCACTTGCCCACCGCCTGGGTGACGTACCCCGACTCGGAGAGCAGGTGGGCGAGCGTGACCTCGCCGTCGAGGCCTCCGGGCTGGCCGTACATGGGGGGCCGGAGCAGGCCGTGGCGCATGGGGAGTCGGCCGGTCATGAGCGAGGCCCGCGACGGTGTGCACGACGGCTCCGAGTAGCACGACGTGAGCAGCTTGCCCCGACGGGCGAGCCGGTCGATGTTGGGGGTGGCGGCGCCCACGGCGACTCCCCCGCCGTAGCAGCCGAAGTCACCCCACCCGACGTCGTCGAACAGGACGAACAGGACGTTCGGGCGCCTGCCTCCCGGGCCCCGGTAGGCGTCGAGCACGGCCGCGGCCCGCTGTTCCTGGTCGTCGAGGACGAACCGGGGCTCCAGGCTGTCGCGCGCTCGAACTGCTTCGGTCACCACCGGGTCATGGGCCATCGGGGTCGGGTCCCTTCTCGAGGTAGGTGACGATGCTAGCCAGGCCGGGGCGCCACGCTCCGGTGGCACTGCCGGTCCCCGGCGGTGGGTCGAGCGGGTGGTTCAACTCGCCCGGGGCATGGTCACCCCCTGGTCCGGGAGGCACGCGGCGGCCGGGGGCGCACGTGCAAAGTGAACGAATGGTGACTAACATGACCATCCCTATAAAGGCTAGTGAGTCACTAGATCCCATTGGCACTAGTGGTTCGGGACGACAGACCAACGAGGAGGCACCGGTAGATGAGGCACGACGACCGACGGAAGACGGGCAGGGGACGGCGGTACCTGGCGGTCGCTGGGCTCACCGGGGCCTCGTTGGCGGCCGGGGTGGCGATCCCGTCGGTCGCCGGCGCCGCCTCCGGTGGATCGCTGTCGCTGGTGGCCTACTCGACGCCGAAGCCGGCCTATGCCGCACTGATCAAGGCGTACAACGCCACCACGGCCGGAAGCGGGGTGACCTTCACCCAGTCCTTCGGTGCCTCCGGCTCCCAGGCCACCTCGGTGGTCGACGGCCTGCCCGCCGACGTCGTCAACTTCTCGCTGTCCCCCGACATGCAGAAGCTGGTGAAGGCGGGCATCGTGTCGGCCAAGTGGGCGTCCGGGCCGACCCAGGGCATGGTGACCAACTCGATCGTGTCCTTCGTCGTCCGGAAGGGGAACCCCGACCACATCACCAACTGGGCCAGCCTGGTCAAGAGCGGCGTGAAGGTCATCACCCCCAACCCGTTCAGCTCGGGCAGCGCCAAGTGGAACCTGATGGCCGCCTACGGGGCCCAGCTGAGCCAGGGCAAGACCAAGGCCCAGGCCACGGCGTACCTGACCAAGTTGTTGAAGAACACCGTGTCCCAGCCGAGCAGTGCCAGCAACGCCCTGCAGACCTTCCTGTCCGGCGAGGGTGACGTCCTGCTCGACTACGAGGACGACGCCCTCTACGCCCAGAAGAAGGGGGAACCGATCTCCATCGTCACGCCCCCCCAGACCATCCTGATCCAGAACCCCATCGCCGTGACCACCAACTCGTCCAACTCGACGGCGGCCAAGGCCTTCGTGGCCTACCTGCTGTCGTCGGCCGGCCAGAAGGTCTGGGGCCAGCAGGGTTACCGACCGGTGCTCCCCAAGGTGGCCGCCCAGTTCAAGTTCCCGAAGCCGCAGAAGCTGTTCACCATCGCCAGCCTCGGCGGGTGGACCAAGGTCAACACCGTGTTCTTCGCACCGAGCAACGGGGTCGTGGCCAAGATCGAGCAGGGTCTCGGCCAGTCCACCTCGAGTGGCTGACCTCGCCGTCCGCCCGGTCGCACCCGTGCCGCTCCCGGCGGCGCCGACCGGGCGGCCGCCACGGCCCGGTCGGGTGGGCCGGACGTTCGGTAGGGTCGGTGGCTCGGCGCTGGCCGTCACCTACCTGAGCATGCTGGTCATCCTGCCCGTCGCCGCCCTGCTGTCGAACGCCTTCTCCAGCGGATTCGGTTCGTTCTGGCAGGCGATCTCCCAGCCCGAGGCCGTGGCCGCCCTCAAACTCACGCTGTGGTGCTCGCTGGCCGTCGCCGCCTTCAACGCCGTGGCCGGGCTGGTCATCGCCTGGGTGTTGGTCCGCGATGATTTCCGGGGCAAGGCGGCGGTCAACGCCATCATCGACCTCCCCTTCGCCCTGCCGACCGTGGTGGCCGGCCTCACCCTGCTCACCCTGTACGGCCCGGACAGCCCGTTCCGCATCAACGTGGCCAACACCCCGGTGGGCATCCTGTTCGCCCTGGCCTTCGTGACCCTCCCCTTCTCCGTGCGGTCGGTCCAGCCCGTGCTGGCCGAGCTCGACCGTGAGGTCGAAGAGGCGGCCGCCTCCCTTGGCGCGTCGCCCTCCGTCGTGCTCCGACGGGTCATCCTCCCCGGTGTCGCCCCCGCCATGCTCGCCGGTGCCGGCCTGGCCTTCGCCCGGGCCATCGGCGAGTTCGGCTCGGTCGTGCTCATCTCCGGCAACGTCCCGTTCAAGACCGAAGTGGCCTCGTCGTGGATCTACAGCCTGTCCCAGAGCGACGACCTGTCCGGCGCGGCCGCCATCTCGGTGGTGCTGGTGGCCATCGCGCTGGCGGTGTTGTTGGGCATCGGCCTGCTGCGGCGCCGGTTCACCATCAGCGAGGCGGTATGACCAACTCGCCCATGCGGTTGCCGCTGCGCTTCGCCGCCCTCGGCTACCTGGCCCTGCTGGTCGTGATCCCGGTGGGCTCGATCTTCTTCCGCGCCTTCCAGCACGGCTTCGCTGCCGCCTGGGACGCCATGACGACCCCCGACGCGCTGCACGCCATCTGGCTCACCTTCATCGTGGTGTTGATCGCCGTCCCGCTCGACACCGCCTTCGGTGTCGGCGTGGCCCTCATCCTGTCGCGGCACCGGTTCCCCGGTGCCTGGCTGCTCGACGCCCTGGTCGACCTGCCGCTCGCCATCTCGCCGGTCATCGTGGGCCTGGCCCTCATCCTCGTGTACGGGAAGACCGGCTGGTTCGGGAACTGGCTGGCGGCCCGGGGGATCGAGGTCATCTTTTCGGTGCCCGGCATCATCATGGCCTCGGCCACGGTGGCCCTGCCCTACGTGGTCCGCGAGGTGCTCCCCGTCCTCCAGGAGATCGGCACCGACCAGGAACAGGCGGCGACCACCCTCGGGGCCGGGCCCTTCACCGTGTTCCGCCGGATCACCCTGCCATCGATCAAGAGGAGCCTGGCCTACGGCGTGACCCTGACCACCGCCCGGGTCCTCGGCGAGTTCGGGGCCGTGGTCGTGGTGAGCGGTGCCATCGCCGGAAAGACCCAGACCCTGACGCTGTTCATCCAGGACGGGTTCGAGAACCTCAACACGGTCGGGGCCTACGCCGGCGCCGTCATGCTGGCCGTCATCGCACTACTGGTATTGGCACTCCTCGGCGCCGACCGGAAAGAAGGAAGGAGCTCCACATGGCGATCACCATCCGATCCGTCTCCAAGCGATTCGGAGACGCTGTCGCTCTCGACGACGTCAGTCTTGATGTCCCCGACGGCTCACTGACCGCGCTGTTGGGTCCGAGCGGGGGCGGCAAGTCGACGCTCCTGCGCGTCGTGGCCGGGCTGGAGCAGCCCGACAGCGGCACCGTCGAGATCGACGGCGAGGACGTCACGGCGGTGCCGGCGCGCGACCGGGGCATCGGGTTCTGCTTCCAGCACTACGCGCCGTTCCGCCACCTCACCGTGCGGCGGAACGTCGCCTTCGGCCTCGAGGTCCGCCGGCGCCCCAAGGCCGAGGTGAAGGCCAAGGTCGACGAGCTCTTGCACCTGGTGCGGATCGAGCACCTGGCTGACCGCTACCCCTCCCAGCTGTCCGGTGGCCAGCGACAGCGCATGGCCCTGGCCCGGGCACTGGCCATCGAGCCCAAGCTGCTCCTGCTCGACGAGCCGTTCGGCGCCCTGGACGCACAGGTCCGCCAGGAGCTCCGGGTCTGGCTCCGGGACCTGCACGAGAAGATCTCGGTCACCACCTTGTTGGTCACCCACGACCAGGAGGAGGCGATGGAGGTCGCCGACCACCTGGCCATCATCAACAGTGGTCGGCTGGAGCAGAGTGGGGCGCCTTCGCATATCTACGACCGTCCCGACAACGAGTTCGTCATGAAGTTCCTCGGTCCGGCGACCGAACTCGACGGCCAGTGGGTCCGTCCGCACGACCTCGTACTGCGACGCCAGCCCGGGGACGACGCCCACGCCGGCGTGGTGGAGCGGATCACCCACCTCGGGTTCGAGGTGCGGGTGGACATCCGGATGGAGGACTGGGACTCGACCTGGGTGCAGCTCTCGCGCGGCGCGGCCGCCGACCTCGACCTGACTCCCGACGAAGTGGTGTGGATCTCACGGCACGGCACCCCGACCGACGGGTCGGACGAGCCCGCGCCCGCGGACGTCGCCCACAGCGACAACGGCCGGGTGCCGCTCGCCTAGCGGCCGGTCGGCCCTTCCCGTCGATCCTTAGCCCAGCTCTCGAGCATCGCCCGCTCGGGCAACAGGAACGGCGGCTCGGTCCGCCGTGGGTCTTCGATCGCCCTCGACCGTGGGCCTCCCCCCGTCGAACGGCGTCCTGCCGGCAGTATCGCCCACGACTGCGGCCACGCCTGGGGCGGTGGCGAATGCCCATGGCGCCTTTACGACACGGGGCGTCATGCAATAGCCTGACCGACTGCGTGGGGGCCCTTATCTGGGAGGGCAACGCTGT